>JBAXEN010000010.1:0-29205 GCA_037140415.1 Betaproteobacteria bacterium
GTACCCCGGCGGCACAGAAATCACCAGCAAGGACACCGCGCAGGCGCTGGCCCAAACCATGCGGGCCCACTACCTGCCCCTGCCCTATGCCGATGCGCAAGGCTTGTCCAAGGCGGTGCGTCTGGCCCGGCCGGTGACCGGTTGAAGGCGACCTGAAATGCCATGAGCGAGATGCCCGCCCTGGACTGGGAGCGCGAGGGCCGGCGCTGGCCGCACCGCGAGCGCAGCCGCTTTGTGCAAGCCGCCGGCCTGCGCTGGCATGTGCAGCACTGGCCCTCGCCTGCCGTCGATGCGCCCACCGCGCTGCTGCTGCACGGCACCGGCTCGTCCACCCATTCCTGGCGCCAGGTCGCGCCACTGCTGGCCGGGCATATGCAGGTGATCAGCATCGACCTGCCCGGTCACGCCTTCACCGAATTGCCAGCCCAGGGCTCAAACTCGCCCCAGCTCTCGCTGCCCGGCATGGCCCAGGGGGTGCAGGCGCTGCTGCAGGCCCTGCAATTGCAGGTCCAGCTCATCGTCGGCCACTCGGCCGGTGCAGCGGTGGCCACCCGCATGGCCCTGGACGGCATGGCGGGTCCCCGACTGATCGTGAGCATCAACGGCGCGTTGCTGCCGCTGCATGGTTTGGCCGGTCAGCTGTTCGCACCGGCGGCCAGGCTGATGGCCGGTATGAACTGGATCCCGCGCCTGTTTGCCTACCAGGCCCGCGATCGCGCCGTGACCGAGCGCCTGCTGCAAAGTACCGGCTCGCGCATCGACGAAGAAGGCACACAGCTGTATGCCCTGCTGGTGGCCAGCCCCAGCCACGCCGCCGCCGCCCTGGGCATGATGGCCCAATGGGACCTGCACGAGCTGTCTGACCGGCTGCCGCGCCTGCGCGTGCCACTGGATCTGATCGTGGCCACTGGAGACAAGACGGTGCGTCCCGAACAGGCCGAGCAGGTGCTGGCTCGGCTCGACCCCAGCCTGCGCGCCACCGTCTCGAAGTTCGAAGGCCTGGGCCACCTGTCCCACGAGGAACAGCCGGCGCGCACCACCGAGCTGCTGCTTGAGCTCTACCACCGCAGGCTGGCCGCACCTTGAGTCCCGGATGAGCCTGGCCCGGTTGAATTAAAATCACCAGTGTCGACCTACGCCAAGATTGCTTTGAAGTCCGCCTGTACAGGCCGCGTGGCGAATCAAGCCCCCAGGCAGCAGCCGCGGTTCAAGCGCCGCTTGCTCCACGCCCGGGTCCAACGCGTACATCAGGGACACCCCATGCAACAAACAATCTTGCGGGCAGCGTTTATGGCCTGCCTTGCCCTTGCCGCCACAGCCGGCGCCCATGCCGCCGATGGATCGGTAGACATACGGGCCGGCGGCCAGCCGCGCGAGGTGGTCGTAGCGGTCAAGAACGATGCCAGCGCCTGCGGCATGGAAGTTCGATTTGGCGACGGCCGGGTCGAGAAAAAGCGCCTGGAAGCCGGTGAAAGCTGGTCGCTCAATCACAGCTACGGCGCCGATGGTAATTTCACCATCCAGGCCGAAGGCGTGCTGGTGGTCCGGGGCTTGCGCACCGCCACAGGATGCAGCTTCGGCCAGCAAGCCGTCCTGGCCGTAGCTGGCGCCAACGCCAGATTGCAGACGGCTGGCAAAGGCGCTGCGGCAACGGGGGCTACAACGCCAGCGGCTGCGGCGGCTCCAACGCCGGCGGCTACAGCACCAGCCCAGCAAAGCCCTGCAGCTGCGACTGCACAGCCTTCAAAGCCGACGCAAGGGCCACAGCAAGACCTGCTGGTGATGGTCAACAAGAACTCCCGCCGTCTGAAACTCGTCAGCACGCTCGAGGGCGGCAAACGCCTGAGCAACGGGGAAGACTTGGCTAAGTCCGGTGTGGAAACCTGCCTGATCAAATTGCCCAACGCCTACCCCGGTGTGCCGGACGACTCGGTCGAGGCCGTTGCACTGACCCAGTTGCGTCGCTACCTGGGGGAGCTGGCCGGCGGCAAAGAGGTGCAGGTGCGCCCCACCGAATGCATCGCCAACAGCGGCAATGCTGCACGCTTCATGCCCACCAGGGCCGACATCGTCTTGGTCCAACGGCAGGCCGTGCCGATTTTGAGCAATGGCTCGCAAGAATTTGGGCGGGACTACGAGCAGCTCCACGAGTTCAATCACACCAGCGTGTTCGCGATGGCCGATCAATTGCGCGAAGCTGCAGCCCAGCGCCAGCAGGCGGTGGCCAATCGCGCTCAAGAGTTCGACAGCCTGGCCCAAGCCAACTCCACTGAGAAGGTGGGCTCCCTGAGCTTCGGGCTACCGCGCAGATCAGGCGCTGTCGCGTTTTGCACCTTGACCTACAGCGGCGATCAAGGCGCCGCGATTTTGGGCTATGCCCAGCGGGGACTGGCGACGCAGTCCGAAGAATGGCGGGCAGCGGCCGAGCGCGCACGGGCCACGGTCGACGCCGTCCGACCCTTTACCCAGTCTTACCCCAACCTGGAGGTGCTGTTTGAGGCGCGCCAGACCAAGCCCGACGACTGCATCGTCTATGTCGACTTTCCGGCCAACCTGAAGAAGCTCGCCACCGCTTTGCAACGCGACGGTAAGAGCCAATTCGTGATCAATCAACTGGTTGAAAGCACCACGCTGCGCGATGACTGGGCGCGCCGTGCCAACTACCAGGACTATGCGCAGTACCAGAGCGCCCGTGAGATGAAGGTCAATGCCCAGCAGCTCAAGACTTTGGCGCAGTATCAGATCAGTGACAAAGCCGGCATGGATGCGGCGGTGCGCGACATGCAAGCGAGCCGCTACAGCACCAGCAGCGAGCCCTCTGACTTGCTCAACTACCTCAAGGACAAGGCCGAAGCCGCCGGCAAGCCGGGTGCCACCGCAGTCGGCGTGCGCGACGCGCGGCAAAAAGCGGCCCAGGAAGCGGCCGACGCGCAGGCAGCCAGCGAGCGCCGCCAGCGCGAGGAATACGCCAAGCAATACCCCTACATTGCTGTGCTCACCTGCGGCATGCCGCAGCACCTGAACATTTTGGGCTGCTTTGCGGGCAGCAGCCGGGGAGTCGATACTGAACTCAAGCTGCGCAATGGCGACAAACTGAATCTGTATAAGGTCTACAACCTCAGCGAAGCTGGGCAGGAGCGGCGCGACGGCATCTACATAGACCTGCGCAGCAGCTACAGCCTGCAGGCCCAAAACTCCCATGACACCCTGGTTCTGGGTCTAAAAATCATCGAGCGCGTCAGTGGCCGGGTGATCCACAACGACCAGGTGGCACGATTTGGCGTCGTCAGAGCCAGCAACTGAGACGGGGCTCAGGCACGAGCGGCTGCGCAGCGCTTAGCTTGGCGGCCCCTGCCCGCTGAGCCGCGCCGGCCTCAGTCGCCACTCAAGCTCGCCAGCGTGGGGCCATCGGAGACAGCCGGCTGGGTCGGAGGGGACCAGCTCAGGCCCTCCTGCGCAGCCCAGCGCTGCATGCGCCCGTCGGCCATGGCCTGCGCAATCACCCGGTTGCTCACTTGCAGCAGCTCCTGGGGAGCGCTGGCCAGGGCCACCAAGCCCAGGTTCAGCCCGATCGGACGCCGCAACTCGGCCAGTTCCAAAGCGGTGGCCGGGTGCTGCAAGCGGTAGGCATCGAATGCCGCCGTGGGCAGCAAAAGGCTGTCAATGCGCCCGCTGTCCAGCGCTGCCCAGGCATCCTCGCGCTGCGACAGCGTGACCATCTGGCCGCGCAGCGCGCCGCTGCGATAGAGGCTGACCAGGGTGCCCGCCAGCGTGCCGCTGACCGCGCCCGTCTTTCGGCCCTGTAGATCCATCAGGACTTTGACCTGCGCACGCCCCGCCGCCTGCGCCACGCCCAGCGTGCTGGCCAGATAAGGGCTGCTGGCGACCAGCTCGCCCAAGGTGATGAAGGCCCGCTCGCGCTTGCGCTTGGCGCCTGGGTAGTCGGGTGGGCGCGCGCTGCTGCGCCCCGGCGGCCCCAGATCGGCGCGCAACAAGGGAAAGCCGCTGACCAGATCGCACAGACCGGCCGACAGCAGCGCGTTGACCTCATGCGCGAGCGTGGACTCTTTCTCGAACTCGGTCTCAAAAGGCAGGATCTTCAATTCGCGGCCGCTGGCCTCGGCGACGGCCTGGGCCAGTCGGATGTCAAAGCCACGGGCCTGGCCATGGCGCACCTGCGACAGCGGCGGGGTGTCCTGGCTAACGCAGACCCGCAAGGGCTCGGCCACCGCCCAGGCGCAGCACAGCCAAGCGGCCACGCCCAGCCAGCAAGGGGCCCATGGACGCGAAGCACCCACGCTCAAGGCTCCTTGCCGCCGCGCGAGCCTACATAGGCCCACAGGGCCAGCACCTGGGCGGGCGAGAGCGCATCTTTGAAGGACGGCATAGTGCCCTTGCCCTGGGTCACCGACTGTGCGAAGCGCTCGGGCTGGTCGGTGGGAAATCTGCGCAGGTCATAGCTGCTGGTGCCGGCGTTGACCATATTGCGTCCGTGGCATTGAGCGCAGCTGCGGTGAAACTGCTCGCGCCCCTGCTCGATGTCTGCACGGGCAAAGCGCGACTGTCCTTGGGCCTGCGCAGTCAGCGCGAGCAGCGCCACAGCCGACAGCCAAAAGCGCGGGCGGCGCATCAGTTGAGCGAGAAGGTCCAGACTGAGCCGCCGCCGGGGACGCTGGCCATGCGCTCGTCACCCAGCAGCGCCCAGACGCCGCCCGCTCCGCTGAGCACAGAGACATACTGCTTGCCCTGATGCTCCCAGGTGATGGGCAGGCCGATGATGCCCGAGCTGGTCTGGAACTGCCACAGCTTCTTGCCGTTGCTGGCATCGACCGCAATGAACTCGCCGGTGGCCGCGCCGGTGAACACCAGGCCGCCGGCGGTCGACAGGGTGCCGGCCATGCTGGGCAGGCCCGGCCAGGGCATCTGCCATTTGCTCTTGCCGGTCATCGGGTCAATGGCACTCAGGTGGCCATGCGTGGCCCCCTTGGGCAGGTTGACGCCGCGAAAGTTCACACCCAGGTACCACTCGCCCTTCTTGTATTCGGGCTTGGCCATTTGGTAGGGCCAACTGATGTCCAGCGTATTGGCATAAGCGAGGCCGGTGGCCGGGTTCCAGGACATAGGCGTCCAGTTCTTGCCGCCGAGCACCGAGGGGAAAACTTCCACATCCTCGCCGGCTCGCGCCTTGCGGCTGACCTCGGACTCCACCGGGCGGCCGGTGGTCAAGTCAATGCGATCAGCCCAGTTCACCCGCACATAGGGGTTGGCAGCCAGCACCTTGCCGTTGCTGCGATCGAGCACATAGAAAAAACCGTTGCGGTTGGCCTGCGCCAGCACCTTGCGGTTGCGGCCCTCGATCTTCAGGTCTAGCAGCATGCCGACCTCGGTGGCGTCGTAGTCATAGGGGTCGTTTGGGGTGAACTGATAGTGCCAGACGATCTCGCCGGTCTGGGGGCGTATGGCCAACACCGAGCAGATGTAGAGGTTGTCGCCCGGCCGGGCCTGTGCGTTCCAGGGCCCGCCATTGCCTGTACCCCAGTACACCAAGTCGAGCTCGGGGTCGTAAGCGCCGGTCAGCCAAGTGGGTGCGCCCCCCTTGAGCGCGGTGTCGCCAGGCCATGTGCTGGCGCCCTTGTCGTTGCCGGCGGCGGTGGTGTAGAGGCGCCAAAGCTTGGCGCCGGTGGCTGGGTCCCAAGCATCGATAAAGCCACGGGTACCGTACTCGCCGCCGGCGATGCCTGTGATCAGCACCCCATTGGCAATCAGCGGAGCGCCGGTCATAGCATGGCCATCCTGATAGTCGGCCGCCTTGCTGCGCCACAGCTGCTTGCCCGTCTTGGCGTCCAGGGCCAGCACATGGGCGTCGAGCGAGGTGCGATAAATTTTGCCGTCATAGATGGCAGCGCCCCGGTTGACGATGCCGCAGCAGGCCATTTTGAAGACGTCCTGCGGCAGCTCGATCTCATGCTTCCAGATCTGCTTGCCGGTCAGCGGATTGAGCGCGACGGTGGTGTTGTGGGTGGTGATGTACATCACCCCCTGATGCACGATGGGCTGTGCCTCCTGGCCCTGCGGGTTGTTCAGGCTGTAAGCCCACAGCGGCTGCAGCTTGCCCACATTCTTGGCGTTGATTTGCTTGAGCGGGCTGTAGCGCTGGTTGTTATAGCCCATGCCGTAGGTCAACACATCGCCGGGCGTGGCACTGTCACTCTTGAGCGCGTCCAGCCCTTGCGCTTGGGCGCCCCATAAGACAAAAGCAGCCAGTGCGCCTGCTGCGGTCCGGGAAAGAAATTGCATTCGAAATCTCCTGTAAGGTCAAAAGTCCTGGGGATCACCCGCCGCGCCATGCTTTCACTCAGACTCATTGAATGAGCATCCCATCCATCTTGATGATGTCTTTTGTAGTAATTAAATGGCTAGGCGGGAATTCCCTGATCAATTGCAATTAATCGCCTTTGCCCCAGCCCGGACCCCACAAGCACCGAGGCGTCAAATCGGGGGCTTGCGCGACACCTGCCGGGGCTTTTGACCTACGCCAAAACGGCCGCCTTTCAGGGCACCTGCCTACAATGCGTTTCCACCTTGCCGCCGAGCCGACGACAAACCCCATGAGCCTTATCCTTGCCTGCCCGCCAGCCGTATTGCGCGAGCCTTGGACCGCTTGGCTGATTGGCGGTGGCCTGGGTAGGACCGGAGAACTGAGGCCCTCGGACGTCCAAAGGCTAGACACCGAGCCCAGCCAATGGCCGGCAGGGCAGGAACTCATCGTGGTGGTGCCCGCCGCCATGCTGTCCTGGCACAAGGTGAGCCTGCCGCGTCTGCCCAAACATCGCTGGCCTCAGGCTCTGGCCGGCTTGCTCGAAGACCAATTGCTGGCCGAACCCGCCCTGCTGCATATGGCACTGGCACCTGGCGCGCAAGCCGGCTCTGAGACCTGGGTCGCGGTGTGCGACAAGGCATGGCTGCAGCAGAGCCTGGCCATGCTGGAGGCGACCGGGTACAGAGCGCAGAAGGTCGTGCCCGAATTCGAACCTGGTCCGTCTGCGCTCTACCTCATCGGCCAGCCCGAGCAGGCGCTCCTGGTGCAAACCGATGAGCAAGGCGTGCTGGTCATGCCGCTGGCGCAGCCCTTGCGTGAGGCCTTGCACAACTGGGGGGCGACACTGACCGATAACAGCGCAGCCCTGTGGGCCGAGGCCGCGCTGGCAGACGCTGCGCAAGAATCGCTGCAGCGCCCGGTCCAGTTGATGAGCGCAGCGCAGCGGCTTTGGCAAGCCGCGCAGTCCGAATGGAACCTGGCGCAATTCGACCTGTCCAGCACGGCAGGCAGCCACTGGCGACAAGGCGCCCTGAGGGCCTGGCGACATGCATGGCAGGCGTCGGTGTGGCGGCCCCTACGTTGGGGCCTGCTGGGGCTTTTGGCCGTTCAGGGGCTGGGACTGACGGCCTGGGCCTGGCAAGAGTCCAGCCAACAAAAAAACCGGCAGGAAGAAGTTCAAGCCATCTTGCGCAAGACCTTCCCGCAGGTCAAACTGATCATCGACCCGGTGGCACAAATGGGCCGCGAAGTGCAGGCCCTGGCCCTGGCCAGCGGCAGTCCGCAGGCTGATGATCTGGGGGTGATGCTGTCTGCGCTGGCCGAGGCGGGCGCGCCACCCATCAAGCAACTGGACTATGCCGCCGGCCTGCTCAAGCTCGAAGCTTGGCCTCTACCAGCCGCTCAGGTCAGCACGCTGACATCGTCCTTGGCCCTGCGGGGCTACCTGCTGCAAGGCCAGGGCCAGCAATGGCAAATGAAGGTGCGTACGCCATGAATCTGGCCACGACCGTGCGCCGCGCCCGTGACCTTTGGCAGGCCCGCCAGCCACGCGAGCGCGCGCTGCTGGTCGCTGCGCTCAGCCTGGTCATGGTGGCGCTGCTGTGGAGCGCCGCCCTGGGGCCAGCTTGGCGCCTGTGGAGCCAGGCGCCGGCAAAGCGGCTGCAAGCCGACCAGCAGCACAGCGCCATGCTGACGCTGCAGGCGCAGGCTCAGGCTCTGCAAAAGCAAGCCCGGATCGAGCCCACGCAAAGCCGCCAGGCTTTGGCACAGTCGGTCAAGGCGCTGGGCGCTCAGCTCGGCGCAGAAGGCCCTCGCACGACGGTGGAGCTGCCGCGCGTGCCCATAGCGGCTTTGGCGCCCTGGCTACAGGCCCTGGGGCCGCAGATGGGCGCGCGGGTGGTGCAAGCCACATTGCAAGAAGTCGAGCCCGGTTTTTGGGCGGGGCGCTTGACGCTGGAGCTACCCTGACCATGAACCGGCGCGCGCTCACCGTACCCGGCTTGCAGCCCAAAACGACCGGTCGCGCGCGGCCGGCAGCATGGCTGCCCGCGCTCGTCGGCTTGATGCTGGGCGTGGGCCTGGCCCTGCTCACGCAAGCACCGGCGCGCTGGTTGGCGCCCTGGGTGGCGGGCACCGGCCATTTACAGCTGCTGGACGCACAAGGCACGCTCTGGCAAGGGTCGGCCCGCTTGCAGTTGACGGGCGGGCCTGGAAGCCGTGACCAGGCCTTGCTGCCCGATCGCATCGAATGGCAAACAGGCGCCAGCTGGAGCGCGCTGCATCTGGACATCAAGGCTCTTTGCTGCACGAGTGAGCCCCTGCGTTTGAGCCTGGGTTGGGCAGGTTCAAGCGCCCGCCTGAGCCTGGCCGACCACCGCTCGCTCTGGCCAGCCGATGTGCTCAGCGGTCTGGGCACGCCCTGGAACACCCTGCAACCCACGGGCAAGCTGCAGTTGCAGACCCAGGGCCTGAGCTGGGACCTGGCCACAGCCCGGCTGCAAGGCGGCGCCACGGTCGATCTGCAAGACCTAGGCTCGGCGCTGTCGACCATCCGGCCGATCGGCCACTACCGGCTGAGCTTGCAAGGCGCAGATACCAGCCAACTCACGCTGAGCACCGTCGAAGGCGCTTTGCAGTTGCAGGGCCAAGGCCAATGGCTCAATGGCCGCTGGCGCTTCAAAGGCCATGCCAGCACCGAGCCTGCCCTGGAGCCGGCTTTGGGCAATCTGCTCAACATCATCGGACGGCGCGAAGGCGCGCGCTC
Organism: Betaproteobacteria bacterium; assembly: GCA_037140415.1. Taxonomy (GTDB): domain Bacteria; phylum Pseudomonadota; class Gammaproteobacteria; order Burkholderiales; family Burkholderiaceae_C; genus Polaromonas. The sequence goes on from JBAXEN010000010.1 coordinate 9,084, forward strand.
CATCATCTCCTTCGGTTGAGGCTTATTCATGAATCGCACCATCGTCCCGACCGCAGCCGTGCTCAGTTTGGCGCTTTGTGTCTGCGCCTGGGCCCAGACGCCAACGGCCCGCCGCATGCCGCCCAATCCGCCTGGGGCCACACCGGCCACCCTCCCTGCAAATGCGCCGGTGCAGCCGCAGCCCCCAGCCGCAGCCCCCTCCTCCACCGCCGCCGCTCCCGCAACACCCGCCCCAGCAGCACCCGCCGCCGGAGCCAGCACGCCTGCAAGTCCCGTGGTCGCCAGCCCACCGGCGGGCGCGGCGCGGCTGGGAGCCAACGACATGGTGTCCCTGAGCTTTACCAACACCGACATCGGCGAGGTCGCACGCGCCATGGCATTGATCACCGGCCGCAGCGTGGTGCTCGATCCCCGGGTCAAGGGCAGTGTCACACTCAATACCGATCGGCCGGTCAGCAAGGCCACCGCCTACAACCAGTTCCTGGCAGCGCTGCGGCTGCAAGGTTTTGCAGTGGTGGAGACGGCGGGCCTGTACAAGGTGGTGCCTGAAGCCGAGGCCAAGCTGCAAGGCGGCAGCGTCACCGACAGGGAACCGACCACCGCAGGCAACCAGATCGTCACCCAGATCTTTCGCCTGAGCCACGAAAGCGCCAACAACTTGGTGCCGGTGCTGCGGCCTCTGATCAGTCCGAACAACACCATCAACGTCAACCCCGGCAACAACTCGCTGGTGGTGACCGATTACGCCGACAACCTGCAGCGCGTGGGCCGCATCATCGCCGCGCTGGACGTACCCAACGCCAGCGACCTGGAAATAATGCCCCTCAAGTACGCGATTGCATCGGACCTGGTGCCGCTGGTCAGTCGCCTGATCGAGTCACAAGCGGCCGCCACCGGCGCGCCGCAGGGACAGGCCGATACCAGCTACCGCACCACGCTGCTGGCCGAGCCCCGCTCCAACGCAGTCATCATCCGGGCCGCCAACCCGGCCCGCTTGGCCCTGGCTCGCAGCCTGGTCGAACGGCTGGACCAACCGGGCAGCCAGGCCGATCCCAGCGGCAATATCCATGTGGTCTACCTCAAGAACGCCGACGCCACCAAGCTCGCCATCACATTGCGCGCAGCTTTGGCATCGGTCGACGGCCGCCAGAGCGGCGGGGCCAGTGGGGCCGCAAGCCCGGCCGGTGCGGCGCCCACGGCCGCAGGCATACCAGGGGCCAGCAGCGCCGTCAGCCAGCCCTCGACCGGCGGGCAGATTCAGGCCGATCCAGCCACCAATGCGCTGATCATCAGCGCGCCCGAGCCCCTGTACCGGCAACTGCGCGCGGTCATTGACCAGCTCGACACCCGCCGCGCGCAGGTGATGGTCGAAAGCCTGATCGTGGAAGTGCGGGCCGACAAGGCCGAGGAGTTTGGCATTCAGTGGCAAGGACCGCTGGGCCGCAAGGGTGACGGCACCATCGGCTTCTTGGGCACCAACTTCGGCAGCGGTGGCAACAACATCCTGACCTTGCAAACCCAAGGCGCCAGCGGCAATGTGGCACCCGGCCAGGGCTTCAACTTTGGCCTCTTTAACCGCACCGGCGGCGTCTACACCTTGGGCATGCTCGGGCGATTTCTGCAAGAAAGTGGTGATGGCAACATTTTGTCGACGCCCACCCTGCTGACGCTGGACAACGAAGAAGCCAAGATCGTGGTCGGCCAAAACGTGCCCTTCATCACCGGCCAGTACACCAGTGCCAACACCGGCACCTCGGGCTCGGTCAACCCCTTCCAGACCATTGAGCGACGCGATGTGGGTCTGACGCTGCGGGTCAAGCCGCAGATCAGCGAAAGCGGCACGGTCAGGCTCCAGATCTTCCAGGAAGTCTCCAGCATCTCGCCCACCGTCAACTCCAGCGGCCTGATCACCAACAAGCGCTCGATCGAATCGAATGTGCTGGTCGATGACGGCTCCGTGGTGGTGCTCGGCGGCCTGCTGCAAGACGAGTTTTCCGGCAACGAAGACAAGGTGCCCGGCCTGGGCGACATCCCCATCCTGGGGAGCCTGTTTCGCAGCGAGACACGCAAGCGCAACAAGAGCAACCTGATGGTCTTCCTGCGGCCGGTGGTGGTGCGCGATGCGGCGTCCAGCCAAGCCCTGTCGATGGACCGCTACGACATGATGCGCGGCCTGCAGCAAGGCGCGCAGCCGAGCAACAGTCCCACCATGCGCCTGCGCAATGCGCCCTTGCTGCCGCCTGCAGGCGTCGGCAATCCGCCGAGCGGCCTGGCTCCGACGCTGGCGCCGGGCGCAAGCCCCGCGCCCGCCGCCGTCACACCGGCCAAGCCCTAAGACCATGCGCTACCTCCTGCCCTACGCCTTCGCGCGCAGCGCCGAGCTGCTGCTCGGCGAGAACGCCGGCCGGCTCACCCTGTGGGTCAGCGGGGGCAGTCAGCGCCAGGCCCTGGCCGAGGTGATGCGCTGCCACGGCGCTGGGCCGATGCCGCTGGATCTGCAGCGACTGCCGGCCGACGAATTGGTGCAGCGCATCAGCAGCGCCTATGCGCAAGGGGAGTCGAGCGCGGCGGCGGTGGTCAGTCAGGTGCAGTCCGACGTCGACCTCTCGCGCATGATGCAGGAGCTGCCCGCGGTGGAAGACCTGCTGGAGATGGCCGATGACGCGCCCATCATCCGCATGCTCAACGCCCTGCTTACCCAGGCCGCTCGCGACGGTGCCAGCGACATCCACATTGAGCCCTACGAGCAGCATTCTTCGGTGCGTTTTCGCATCGATGGCACGCTGCGCGAGGTGGTGCAGCCGCATCGCGCGCTGCACGCGGCGCTGATCTCTCGGCTCAAGATCATGGCCGAGCTCGACATTGCTGAAAAACGCCTGCCGCAAGACGGCCGCATCTCGCTGCGCATCGGTACCCGGGCGGTCGACGTACGCGTCTCCACCCTGCCCAGCGCGCACGGTGAGCGGGCGGTGCTGCGCCTGCTCGACAAGTCCGGCCAGCGCCTGCGCCTGCGCGATGTGGGCATGCAGGGCCAGACCCTGAGCCGCTTTGAAGCCCTGGTGCAGCAACCGCACGGCCTGGTGCTGGTCACCGGCCCGACCGGCTCGGGCAAGACCACCACGCTGTATGCAGCGCTGGGCGAGCTCGACGCCACACGCAGCAACATCATAACGGTGGAAGACCCGATCGAATACGAGCTGCCCGGCATCGGGCAGACCCAGGTCAATGCGCGCATCGAGCTGGACTTCGCGCGCGCGCTGCGGGCCATCTTGCGGCAGGATCCAGACATCATCATGATCGGTGAGATCCGCGACTTTGAGACCGCGCAAATCGCCATTCAGGCCTCTTTGACAGGCCACTTGGTGCTGGCCACCCTGCACACCAATGACGCCGTCAGCGCGGTCACCCGGCTGACCGATATGGGGATCGAGCCCTTCTTGCTGAGTTCATCGCTGCTCGGTGTACTGGCCCAGCGCCTGGTACGCAAGCTGTGCAGGCACTGCCAAGGAGCCGGCTGCACGCACTGCGGCCACAGTGGCTTTAGCGGCCGCACCGGGATTTTTGAACTGCTGTCCACCGACGAGGCCATCCGCGGCATGATCCACGAGCGCGCGCCCGAGGCCGAGATCCGCGGCGCGGCGCAGCAGGCAGGCATGCAATTGATGCGCGACGACGGCCAGCGTCTGGTGCAAACGGGCGTCACCTCGCTGCAGGAACTCGTGCGCGTCACCCGCGACTAACGCCGCCTGCCCGCGCCTTGCGCCCACACCCACCCCACCATGCCGGCCTACGCTTACACCGCCATCGACAGCCAAGGCAAAGAGCTCAACGGGATGATCGAGGCCGACTCGCCGCGGGCGGCGCGCACCGCCCTGCGCGCTCGTGCATTGCTACCGATGAACGTCGAGGTCGTCAACGAACAGGCTGCCCCCAGCGGTCACTGGCTGCAGCGCGAGGTTTGGGCCGCACGGGCCTACAGCAACGCCGGTCTGGCCGTCTTCACCCGCCAGCTCTCAGGCCTGGTCTCGGCGGGCCTGCCCATCGAACGGGCCCTGACCGTGCTGGCCGAAGAAGCGGAGAACCCACGCCAGCAACGGGTCATCGCGGCGCTGCGCGCCGAGGTCAACGGCGGCGCCAGCTTGGCCAAGGCCTTGGCCCAGGCACCGCGTGAATTTAGCGACACCTACCGCGCAGTCATTGCCGCGGGCGAACAAGGCGGCGCGCTCGACCGGGTGCTCGAGAGCCTGGCCAGCGACCTCGAGGAGGGCCTGGCCCTGCGCGCCAAGCTGCTCGGCGCTGCCCTGTATCCGGCCATCGTTAGCGCGGTGGCGCTGGCCATCGTGATTTTTCTGCTCGGCTATGTGGTGCCGCAGGTCGCTGAGGTCTTTATCGGCAGCCGGCGGGCTCTGCCGGCCCTGACGGTGATGATGCTGGCCCTGAGCGAGGCGGTGCGCAACTGGGGTTGGTGGGCCCTGCTGGTCTTGGTAGGCTTGGCCCTGGTGCTGCGGCAGGCGCTGCAAAACGAGGCGCTGCGCATCTCCTTTGACGCTTTATGGCTGCGTCTGCCCCTGATAGGGCGGCTCGCGCGGGGCTACAACGCGGCCCGTTTCGCCGCCACCCTGGCCATGCTGGCGCAAGCCGGCGTGCCCATCCTGCGCGCCTTGCAGGCAGCCACCGATACCCTGCACAACCGGGCCATGAAGCGTGATGCGCAGGAGGCGCTGGTACAGGTGCGCGAGGGCGCGCCACTGGCGGCTGCACTGGCCGCGCACCGGCGCTTTCCCACCTTGCTGACCATGTTCGCCCGCCTGGGTGAGCAGACAGGCACCCTGCCGGCCATGCTGCAGCGCGCGGCCGCGCAGCTGGGCGGTGAGGTGCAGCGCAGAGCCATGCAGATGGCCACCATCCTCGAACCCCTGCTGATCGTGGCCATGGGCGGGGTGGTCATGCTCATCGTGCTGGCGGTGCTGCTGCCCATCATCGAACTCAATCAGCTGGCCCGCTGAGGGCCTGCGGCGAGACACCATGCGATCAGCGCGTCTGGATGCCCTGCGCGGCCTGGCCATGGTCTGGATGACGGCATTTCATCTGAGCTTTGATCTGAGCTACCTGGGCTGGTGGCCGCAGGACTTCTACAACGATGCCCGCTGGACGGTTCAGCGAACTTGTATCGTCAGCCTGTTTCTGCTGTGTGCCGGCGCGGGCCAGGCCTTGGCCGTACATCGGGGCCAGAGCGGGTCCGCCTTCACCCGCCGCTGGCTGCAAATTGCCGGCTGCGCCTTGCTGGTCAGCCTGGGCTCTTGGTGGATGTTTCCGCGCAGCTTCATCTACTTTGGCGTGCTCCACGGCATGGCAGTGATGCTCCTGCTCCTGCGCCTGAGCGCAAAGCGCTGGCGCGGCAGCGAGGCGCTGTGGTGGCTGCTCGGTGCAGGGGCTCTGGCCTTGGCCTGGCTGGGGCACCTCGTCGTGCGCTCCCACTCCGGCCTGGATGTGCTCAACCAGCCTGGGCTGAACTGGATCGGCCTGACTTCACGCAAGCCTATCACCGAAGACTATGTGCCTTTGCTGCCCTGGCTGGGACTGATGCTCTGGGGCTTTGCCGGCACGCGCTGGCTGCTGCTTCACCGGCCGCACTGGCTGGACGGGCCCTTACCCACAGGCGCTCGCACGCTGGCCATATTGGGCCGATGGAGTCTGAGCTGGTACATGGTGCACCAGCCGCTGATGATCGGGCTGCTCAGCGCTGCGCGCTGGCACTCTCAGGTCTGACCGAGGGCCAGCGACTGTCAAGCAGCTGCGCGCAAGGCGGATCTCGGTCTGCAAACAGGCGCCCTACCCGTTTCAAAGGCCTTACTGCGCCGGGATCTTGAAGGCCCGCGCCGACTCAATGATCTTTTGCTTATCGAAGCGGTTGATCTCAGCGATCAGGTCATTGGTAAAAAATGCCGAGCTATCCTTGATCTTGTCCTGCAGACCCATGAACTCAAGCTCATCGGCCCATTCGGCCGCGGTGGTGCGGCCAATGTCGGTGATGGATTTGTCATAGTGGCTGTACAGCGGCATGCGCTTGCGAATGGGCGTGACCACCGCCTTGATCTGATCGGCCAATGACATGCCACGCGGGGCCGCCTCAGGATAGAGCTTGACGAACATATAGGCCGCGGCTTCAGGATTATTCTGAATGAAGTAGCTGGCCTTGGCCACCGCACGGGCAAAACCGATGGCGGACTTCCTGCGCTTTTCTAGCGTCTCCTTGGTCGCCGAGATGTACAGACCACCCACCTTGGGCACGTTGTCCGGAATCGGTAGGTAGCGCAGCTTGATGCCGGCGGCTTCGATCTGACCGAAGCCGGTGTCAAAGTAAATCAGCGCAGACACGGCATTGCGGGCAACCGCCTGACCGGCCGTGACGCCCTCACCCACCGCCAGCCACTTGATGTCTTTGTCGGGGTCCATTTTGGACAATCTGACCATAGACTTGCCCACGGGGAAGTCGGTGACCCCAAAGCTGGAGACACCCACCATCTCGCCTTTGAGGTCGGCCAGGGATTTGAAGCTGCTTTCGGGCTTGACCGCCACGGCCCATTTGAAGGGATAGGTGTACTCATAGAAATTGATGCCTGGAAGCCGCTCTCCCTTGGCCACCAGCGGCAACTGAAACGACGGTACGCCCACTCCAAACTCGACCCGCTTCTGGTCCAAGCCAGCCATCACAGCGGCATTGGTGCCCAGCGTGACCAGCTCCACCTCCAGCCCCTCTTCCTTGTAGTAGCCCAGGAACTGGGGCACGATGAAGTTGATGACGATGGGCGAGACTGCATTTTGGGCAAAGCCAAATTTGATTTTCTCTAAAGCCTGCGCACAGGCGGGGCCAGATACCAGGCCTACCCCGAGGGCCAAAACCAAACCAGCCGCGGCACGGTTGACCACTTTTTTAATGCACTGCATTCATGCTCTCCTATAAGAATTAAACGGTGGGATCTGCGGGTCGGCCCGCCTGCAAAAAATCAGATGCCATCTTCACGCTCGTCATCATCCATCCAGAAGACCAGCTTGCGATTGAGCACACGCATGCTGCTGATCAAGACATAGCCGGTCACGCCCAGCACCACCAAAGCCGCAAAAACGCCAGCGGTATCGGAGACCGCTTGCATCTGCATCATGATGACGCCAATGCCCCGCTGGCCGCCGCTGAACTCCGAGACGATGGTGCCCAACATGGCATAAACAATGCCGATGTTCAAACCCGCAAAGATCATCGGCAAGGCGCCGGGCAACTTGACCATGCGAAAGATCTTCCAGCGCGACGAGCGCAGCGACATCATCAGTTCCAGCCTTTCACGCGGCACGGACCTGAAGCCCGACAGCGAGTTGATCAGCACAGGAAATAAGGTCAAGACAAAGGACATCGCGATCTTGGACTCCGCGCCATAACCGAACCAGATCACCAGCAGGGGCGCGATGGCCACCTTGGGCAGACTTTGCAGCCCGACCACATAAGGCAGCACGGCCGCCTCAATCAGGCGCGACTCCGCCATCAGGGCGGCCACCACCAAGCCCACCAATCCGCCGATCGCAAACCCGGCCACAGTGGCTTTCAGGGTATCGCCCAAGTGGTAGACAAAGCTGGCTCGACTGAAGGGATCCTGTCCCAAGCCGTCGACCAGCGCCGCCCAGACCGCCGAGGGTTTGGGCAGGACATAGCCGGGCACCTCAAAGTAGATCACGCCAAAATGCCAGGCGGCCAGACCCAGCAGAATGCTGGCGACAAACGGCAGCACATTGCGGCTCAGGATACGGCGGGTGGTCATAGGCAAGCACCTTCGAGCAAGGAACCATGGAATTTCATTCGCTGGCTCCTTCATGGCTGCCCAGGCACGAGCGCAGGTGACGGGTGATACTGCCGAACTCGGCGCTGCTCATGAGATCCAGGGAACGCGGACGCGGAAAATCGATGCGCAACTCTTCGATGATGCGCCCCGGCCGGGCCGACATGACCAACACCCGGTCCGACAGAAAAACCGCCTCCGAAACGCTGTGTGTGATGAAAAACACGGTTTTTCGGTTGGCCAGCCAGATTTTTTGCAGCTCTACGTTCATGCGCTCGCGGGTGAGCGCATCGAGCGCGCCAAAGGGCTCGTCCATCAACAAGATACCGGGGTTGTGCACCAGCGCTCGGACGATGGAGGCGCGCTGCTGCATCCCCCCGGAAAGTTCACCGGGATATTTGTTGTCAAAACCGGCCAGCCCCACCAGATCCAGCAGCGCTTTGGCCTTCTCGGCGTAGCTGGCGCGATCGAGTTCGAGCACCTGAATGGGCAGCAGGACGTTCTCCAAAATCGTGAGCCAGGGCAACAACACCGGTGACTGAAACACCACCCCCATGACCCGCTCGGCCATGGCGATTGGCTTGCCCTCAAAAAGCAAGTCGCCGCGGCTGTGGGTGACGATGCCCGCCAGAATCTTGAGCAAGGTGGTCTTGCCGCAGCCCGATGGGCCGAGCACGCTGACGAACTCGCCATCGGCCAGATCAATATTGATGTCGGCCAAGGCGCGAACGTCCTCACCGGCCTTGGTGCGGTAAACCTTGTCGAGCTGACGGACCGTCAGCAAAGGGGCAGCTGCATCAGAAGCGGCAATGTTCATGGTCAGGCGATCAGAGTTCGCAAAAGTCCGATCCGGTCCACCGATGCTTCGACCACATCGCCGGATTTAAGGTAGTAAGCGAAGGGGTCGGGCTTGCGATGCATGGCCACCCCCTCAGGCGTACCTGAGGCGATCATGTCGCCAGCCTGCAAACCGGACTTGGACCAAAACGAGATCAGCTGGGGAAAGTTGAAGATCATGTCGGTGCAGCGCTGGTGCTGCAGCACCTGACCATTGACTTTGAGTTCAACCACCAACTCGGACGGATCGGGTACCTCGTCGGCAGTCAGCACCCAGGGACCGATGGGGCCGAAACCCGGAAAGTTCTTGCCCATCAGGATCATCTGATTGCGCATTTCCTTCTTCTGCCATTCCCGGGCCGACAGGTCATTGAAGACGGTATAGCCGAACACATGGGAGAGCGCCTGGGACTCGCTGACGTCGCGGGTGGGCCCGCCCAAAATTGCGACCACCTCAACTTCAAAGTCAAATTCCTGCACATCCGGATGGCGAGCCACCGTGGCGCCATGCGGCACCAGCGTGTGGGCCAGCTTGATGAAGCCGGTGGGAAACTCAAAGTGGATGCCGTTGGCGCCCTGCTGCTTCCAGTAACTCAGACTCTCGTCCTTGTGACGACCGAAATTTCGCCCCGCACACAGCACGCTGCGGGCAGGCACTGGCAGGTCCCAGGGCACATCGGAGGGCGCCTGCAGCCAGGTCGGATCTCTGCGCTCTAAGGCCCAGTCGCGCAGTTGGCGCACGGCCTCCAAAGAAGCCGCCCCGCCTGCCATGAGCACCTCCATGCCCTCGAACCCGGTTGACGAGCCAGCCCGGGCGGCGGCCGCGCTGCTCAGGTCCAGGGCCAGCGCATCGGCATCGACCAGGACCGCCAGATGCTCATGCCCTTGCTTAAAAAATCGCCCGATTTTCATGCCAGCCTCCTTTGTCGTTCAAGCCGGGTCTCATCCGTGTGCACCTGAAGATCATCGTTGAGAACAACGCCGTACAGCTGCCGGGCCTGAGCGCTGCTGACGTAGCCGCGCCGCACATCGCTGGCCACTGATTGAGGATCGCGCTCGAGCGGCAAGCCGTAGCCGCCGCCACCGCCGGTATGGATATAGACGCGATCGCCCACGCCCAGGGGAATATCGGTGGCCTTGAGGAACATCTTGCGCTCCTGCCCGACACGCTCAATCTCCACAAAGCCGGGATCGCCATTTTGAGCGCCGAGCAAGCCCCAGGGGGGGCAGCCATGGCGCTCAAAGGTCAGAGTCAGCTTGACCGGATGATGGATGGTGTAGGCCTTGTCCAGGCCCAGGCCGCCTCGATAGCGGCCGGCGCCGCCCGAATCGGAGCGAAAGCCAATGGCGTCGACCTGCAGTCCGTAGAGTGCCTCCTGCACCTCGATCGGCACATCCAGCGTATCGCCGTGGGCCAGAGTCTTGAAGGGGCCCGCACCGTCGCGGCCGAGCGAGCCACCCCAGCCGCCATGGGCTGTATCCAGGTGGGTAAAAAGCCGGCCTGTATGCGGATTCTTGCCCTGAAAACGGTGCGAGCCCATGGACGCATGGTGCCCGCCCGCAACCCGGTCAGGCACCGCCTCTGCAAGGCAGCGGATGATGGTGTCTATCACCGTGGCCAGCGGCGTGCTGTAGCGGGCCATGGCCGCATCGGCACTGGCACTGAGAAACTTGCCATCGGGGAGCACCACTTCCAGCGGCTCGAAGCTGCCCTCGTTTGTGAATTCCTGCGGCGATGTCAGGTACTTGAAGGCGATGCGCGCTGCGGTGATGCCGCCGCCTTCGCGGCCGGAATTGAAGGGCCCCTTGACCTGCGGCGAAATCTCGGAGAAATCAACGATGAAACGATCGCCCTCCACGGTGACGGTGATGGGACAGGCGATCTTCTTGTCCAGTTCCACCCCGTCGTTGTCGAGAAAGGACTCGGCGTGATAGACACCGTCGGGGATGGTGCGCACCGCCTGCCGTGCCACCTGGGCCGACTGCCGCCACATGGTGTGTATCGCTTGCAAGGTCGTGTCTGCCGAGAATTTGGCCGCAATCGCTTTAAACAGACTCGCGCCTTTGATGCATCCTGCGTACTGAGCCTCAACATCGCCGAGCACCATCTCAGGAAAGCGCGTGTTGTATTCGATCATGCGGTAGATCTCAGGCACCGGCTGGCCTTTGGAGCGCAGTTTGACGGTGCGAAACTGGATCCCCTCTTGGTAGATCTCGGTGGTGTCGTTGGAGGCCGACGAGCCCACATAACGCCCGCCGATGTCGGTCCAATGGGCCAGCACGCACATGAAGGCGATCACCCGATGAGCAGCATGCGGATCGAACACCGGCGCGTACATGATCACATTGTTCAGGTGCTGCCCAAATGTGCCCGAGTGGTTGGAGATGAATACGTCGCCTTCATGGATCTGATCGAGGCCGTACAACGACAAGCCATCGAGCACCGCCAAGCCCAGGACATTGGCCAGAAAGATCGGAATGCCCCCCCGCGATTGGGTGATCAAGCGGCCCTGGGCATCGACCATGCCCACCGCATAGTCCTTGTACTCGTAAATAAGGGGGCTGTAGGCGGTGCGCGTCAGGTCGGTCTCGACCTCATCGGGAATCGACTGCAGCAGTTGGCGGATGATTTCCAAGGTGATCGGATCGACCGTCGCTGGAGCGTTATCGGTGGCCTGGGTCATATCTTGTCTTTCCATGAAATGCTCAAACGGCCAGGCTGTCGCGGCCAAGGTTGACCCGGATCTCGCCAAGCCGGCCGATTTCAAAACGATCGCTCGGCCCGATCACCGTGGTCGATCCGTATTCCTCAATCAGCGCAGGACCGTCGGCCGTGTAGCCGACCGGCAGTTGCTCGCGCCGATAAACCCGGGTGGTGACAAAACCCCGGGCGCTTCCAAAATAAACCGGCCTGTGCTGCACCTGCACCTCGGCGCCCGCTTCTCGATTCGGTGCCAGCGCAGTCAGATCAGGGCGGTCCATGTCGGCATAAGCGACCATGCTTAGATTGACAATTTCAACCGGGTTCTTGCTGTCGGCATGCCCATAGCGCGCCTTGTAGATGCGCTCAAACAACTGCCGCAAATCCTGCGGTCCGGTCACTGCGACCAAGGGCGTGCGGATCGAGTGAACCTGGCCCCGGTAGCGGATTTCTGCGTAGCGCTCAAACACCGGCTGCGCGCCAGGCGCATTGCGCCGCATATCGCCACCCATCTGCTCCTGCATACGGGCAAACACCGGCTCGGCCTGCTCCAGGGCCTGCGCATCCAAAGCGCGCAGGAAGGTGGTCGATTCGTCCAGCCGCAAGCGCGACAGCAGCATGCCCAAGGCTGAGAAATTGCCGGGCTCCGGCGGAATGATGACCAGCGGAATGTGCAGCTGCCTCGCAATTTCGAAGGCGTGCAGAGGCCCGCCGCCGCCAAAGGCGAACATCGCGTACTCGCGCGGATCCAAGCCCTTCTCCAGGGTAATGCGCTTGATCGCGCCAGCCATGGTGACCGAGGCGATCTGAATGATGCCTTCGGCCATGCGGCAGGCGCCATCCTCACCGGTATAGCCCAGCCTATCGGCCAGGCGCTCGCGCATCTGCTGAGCGGCCAGATCGGGCCGCAGCGGCATGCTTCCGCCCAGGAAGGAGCTGGCATCGACCCGACCCAAGATGACATTGGCATCGGTCACGGTGGGCTCGGTCCCGCCCCTGCCATATGCCACGGGCCCGGGCGTCGAGCCGGCCGAGCGGGGGCCGACAAACAAGCGGCCTTGCTCGTCGGCCCAGGCGATCGAGCCCCCACCTGCTCCCACCTCTACGATGTCGAGCACCGCGCTGCGAATGGGAAAGCCCCGGGCGTAGCCACCGATGTAATAGGTGGACTTGATTTCAAAATCCCCCTGGTGAACCAGCGCGCATTTGGCGGTGGTGCCCCCCATGTCAAACGCGATCGCATGGTCCAGGCCCAGAGCCTGGGCATAAGCAGCGGTGCCTATGCAGCCGCCCACCGGGCCAGACTCCACCAGCGATATCGGCGAGGTCAAGGTTTTGTCGAGCGCCAGCACGCCGCCGCTGGAGCCCATCAGAAAAAACTGGCCTTTGAAGCCTTGATCGCCCAGCCGCTGATCGATGGTGTTGACATAACCGGCCACCTGCGGCCCCACATAGGCATTGGCTGCGACGGTGGCGGTGCGCTCGTATTCATACCATTCGCGGGTCAGCTCGGTGCCCCGGGTGATGAACAGCCCGGGCAGCATCTCCCGAAGCCAGGCCTGCACCTGGCGCTCATGTGAATCGTTGAGATAGGCATTGAGAAAGGAAATGCCCACTGCCTGCACATCGATCTGACGCAAGCGTTCGGCCAAGCGCTGGACCTGCTCGCGTTCGGGCGCGAGCACCGGCTCACCGGCGCCTGAGATGCGCTCTGGCAGTTCCAGGCGCAAATCGCGTGGCACCAGCACCGGGTCGCGCCGGTAGTAAAGATCAAACGGGTCAGGCCGGTTGCCGCGGCCGGTCTCGAGCACATCGCGAAAGCCCTGAGTCGTCACCAGAGCCACCTTGGCTCCGACCCGCTGAAGCAGCGCATTGATGACCAAAGTGGTGCCGTGTTTGAAGGTCTTGGCTGCGCTCAGATCCAGACCCACCTTGGCCATGCAATCGAAAACGCCCCGTTCGAGCGCGTCATAGGTGGTCAAGCTTTTGGTGTAGCGCACCTGCCCGCTGTCGATATCGTAGGCGGCCAAGTCAGTGAAGGTCCCACCCGTGTCGACGGCAACAATGATCATGATCTATTTCTTTTCAAACTAAATGTCGTTGATGAATTTCAAAGCGCTGCGGCCTCACAAGCGCATGCCCAGCTCATCCAAAATGGCCTGGGTGTGTTGGCCCGCCCGGGGAATGGCGCCGAGGTAGTAGTCAAAGCTGCTGTGCTGGGCCGGCGGCCACAGCGCCGGCAGCTTGCCACCGATGGAGTCAATCTCGCTCCAGCGGGCCCGCGCCTGCAACTGAGGATGGGCCCAGACGTCCTTCATGGAATTCATGCGGGCGTTGGCAATTTGCGCCCGCTCGAGACGCTCGACCACCTGGCTAGTCGTCAGACTTGCAAACACGCCGTCGATGATCTCGCGCAGGCTGCGGCGGTTGTCATGGCGCAAGGAGATGCTCACAAACCGCGCATCATGCGCCAGCGCAGGCTGTCCCAAAACCGTATCGCAAAAGCGCAGCCACTCCCGCTCGTTTTGCACACCCAGAATCACCGCTCCTCCGTCGCCGACGGGGAACGGGCCGTAGGGCTGAATGGTGGCATGACTGGCGCCGGTGCGCGGCGGAGGCTCGGCACCGTCGATGGCGTAGTAGAGGGGGTAGCCCATCCACTCGACCAGGCATTCGAGCATGGACACATCGATGTGCGAGCCCCGGCCGGTCTTGCCGCGCTGGATCAGCGCGGCAAGGATGGCCGAATAGGCATACATGCCGGCGGCGATATCGGCAATCGAATTGCCCGCCTTCGACGGCTCCTGCTCGGTTCCGGTCACGCTGATCAAGCCGGCCTCGCCCTGAATCAGCAGGTCGTAGGCCTTGCGGTCACGGTAGGGCCCGTCCTGGCCATAGCCCGAGATGTCGCAGACGATGAGTGAAGGCTGCACTGCCTGCAAGGTGGCAGCGTCCAGCCCCAGCCTGCCGGTGGCTCCAGGCGCTAGGTTCTGCACCAGGACGTCGGCGCGGCCGATCAGCGCCCGCAGCGCCGCCAAATGGCTCGGCTGCTTGATGTCCAGCGCCAGACTCTCCTTCGACCGATTGACCCAAACAAAATGCGATGCCTGCCCGCGGGCTCGCTTGTCATAGTCGCGGGCAAAGTCGCCCGATCCTGGGCGCTCGACCTTGATCACGCGTGCCCCCAGGTCGGCCAAGTGCCGGGTGCACAGCGGAGCGGCTATCGCCTGCTCCAGCGAAACCACGGTGATGTGATCCAGGGGACGGGTTGACTTCATGTCTGAATGACAGTTCGCTGCAATACCGCCATGTTCTGACTTTCGGCAACACGGGGCAATCCGCGTTTTCCATGTCAAGCCTTCGAAATTCACGAAGGCTGTCTACAGCAAAGCTAAGATCGCAGCATGCGCTTTGATCTCAACGATCTGCGGTTATTCGTCACGGCAGCCGAAGAGGGCAACCTCACCCGAGCGGCTGGCCGGCAGAACCTGTCCCTGGCCGCCGTCAGTGCCCGCATCAAGGCACTGGAAGGCCAGACCGGGCAGGCCCTGCTGTACCGGCAGGCTCGAGGCATCCAACTTTCTCCACCCGGACAGGCCTTTTTGCACCATGCCCGCATGATCTTGCACCAGGTCGAGCAGATGCGCATGGACATGAGTGACTACGCCGGCGGTCATCGAGGCCACCTGCGGGTGTTTGCCAACACCACCGCGGTGACCGACTTCCTGCCAGAGTTGCTGCCCTCCTACCTCGCCGAAAATCCACAAGTCAGCATTGACTTGCAAGAAAAGCCCAATACAGCGATCGTCCGCGGCGTCCTCGACGGCCATGCCGATTTGGGCATCGTGGCAGGCCAGGTCGACACCCTCGGCCTGGAACGCCTGCACTTCAGCACCGACCGGCTGGTGCTGGCCACTGCACGCAGCCACCATCTGGCCCGTCGGCGCCAGGTGGCATTTGCAGAAACCCTGGACGAAGACGCGATCGGCATGCAGCCGGGCAGCACCCTGTCGCTTTTTCTCAGCCAAGTCACCGAGGAAATCGGTCGCCCGATGAAGCTGCGCATCCAGTTGACCAGCTTCGATGCGATGTGCCGCATGATCGGCGCCGGTGTGGGCGTGGGCATCGTGCCCGAATCGACCGCCTACAGATACCGCGAGGCCATGGGGCTGGCCCTGATCAATCTGAGTGATCCCTGGAGCGTGCGCGAACGCTACATCGTGACCCGCGAGCGCGGCAACCTGCCTGGCTACGCGCAGTCGCTGATCGACCGGCTCTGCGCTCATTTCGCCAAGCCGCGCGATACCTCCTGAGCCGCGCCGCTGGTTCAACAGTTCACGTTCAGCCCTCGTCCATTTGGCCCAGCTCCAGCAACTCGGCGGTAGCGGTCAGGCCATTGAGTGGGTCGAAGTCGAGCGTCTCATTCTTGAAGGGCGCGGTGCTTGGGTGCTGGCGCAAGCTGGCGTCATAGCGGCGCAGCAGCTGCGAGACGGCGCAGGCCGTGCCGACGGCTGCAAACAGATGGGGCATGGGCATGCCATCACGGCGCAGCACCCTCACCTGTGCATCGATGTCCAGCCCACCCTGGGTGTGTAACAGCGCGCCTTCACCTTGATGGCAGGGTCAGGGACTTTGAGTGATCGCTTGAAGGTGCGGCCCAAGCTGTCGGTGTGGCCTGGTGCAATGTCGTCCAGCGTCGCTTGCAGAGTGAGCGGGCCCTGCCGATGAGGGCGGCCAGGTCGTCTACGTCAGCCGCGGTGCGCAGAGCGCCTGCAGCCTCTGCATCGCGAAAGTCCGGGAAGCCGCGCAGCATATCCAGCAAGGGTTCATCAAAGACATTCCAGGCAATGGCGCCGGGCTGGGCCAGCACAGGCACCGCCGCTTCACAACAGCCGCCGGTCTCGTCGTTGAAGCGACGCCCCAGCGCTATCACTTAATCCGTCTGCGGCAGCTTGTGCGTAAGGTATGCCATCACGGCTTCGGTGCATGAGCCCGCATCGGCCAGAAGCTGCTCGGCCTGTTGCCAGGCATGAGCCTGGATGTCGTCGAGCACTTTGGGCGGTTGCTGAAGGTCGGAGCTGGCGTTAAGCCCTTCGGCGCTCACGACGATGTGCGCAGCCTCGTCGCCGGTCGTCTGGGCGTTAAAGCAGTCGTCAATCACACCGCCTGCGCATTTCATGATGCATGAACCTGGATCCGTGAAGCCGTCCTGGACCATGGCCGGAGGATTGCAACCATCGCGTTGGCAAGGCTTGAGCGACTTAGGTTTGTCATACCGGCCCTTTGGGCGACGATCATCATCTTGACGTCGGTCGCTGTGTGCATCAGCCACGCATTGACTTTATGATCGACCCCTTTTTTTACATCCCGTTTTTTTTCAACGCATAAAGGCTCTCTGTTTTGGCAATCTTTGCTTTTGACAACACACGACCCGCTTATGCGTGAGACCACCGACCTCACGCCCCTGCAGTGGCCAGGGCAGGTCTGTCGCGCCAAAGTCCAGTGGCTCGCCCTGACGGTTGTAGCCTGGACAGCCATGTCGGGCCTGGCCCAGGCCCAGGTACAGCCTCCCGCCAGCCAGCTCACCGCAGACTGCCGCATCGCCTTTGACATGGGGTCCTCAGGCGTGCGTGCAGCTGCCAGCGGCGCGGGCGAAGGCGTACTCATGCCCACACGCGATCTCGATTTGCTCACCCCCTTGATGCAGGGCCAGCGCCTGGAGCTCTTGTTGCCCGCCGTTGAAAGCGCCTTGCGGGAATTGCCCCAACAGGCCAAGCTGCCGTCAAGCTGTCGCCAAAGCCGCATTGGAAGTGGCACGCCAGCGCGCGCCCATGCAGCCCAATGAAGCCATTAACTTTGCCAACGCCAGGATCAACCAAGCAGGCAGCGTCGCTGTGTCTACCGCACTGACCGCTTCCTCGGGCATCACGCGCGTGGCCAACGACGTCAATGCGGGCTTCCGCTCGGCGGGCGACGCGTTGGACAACGAGCTCAAAAAGCTCAACGCGCAAATCCCCGATGTGGCTGGTTACGTGCAAGAAGCCGTCAAGCCTGCGACCAGCCAGGTCAAAAGCTTTGACGCCTTTCGCCGCACCATGGACAGCAACTTTGCCAAGCTTGACAGCAATGACATGGGCGCAATCTGGAGCGTCATGCGCACCGTCATGGAGCAAAAACGCCCCAGCAACGAGCAGATTGCTGACTTCGATGCCACCATGCGGGATCTCTTTGGCGATGTCGCCAATGGTTGCGCGGTCTGCCCCATGCCAGGTCCTTCAGGTGTAGGCATTTCTGTGACCGTGTCTTCTCCTACGGTCACGGGTGCCACCGGACTTCCAATTCCATTGGGTGCCTCGGTGACTTTCCGACTGGTGAAAAGCACTTACTTGGTCAACGGCAGGCCTCAGTATGTGGCGGACTACGCCGTCAATGCAGAAGCCACCGTGGCCGTCCGTACCTTGCCTGAAGTCAGCTTGGGCGTGGCCTGGATCAGGGGTCAGCTGGCCACCAACGTGCTGCCTTTGCCCTCACTCGGCGTGGCCGTGACTACCCCTGGCGCTACAACGCAATATGGCAGCTACTCTGGTGCCGGCTCGGTTGGCTTGACCATGCCTGAAGCCGTGTACATGTTCTTGGACAAGGGCGAGCGCAACAAATTGCTCGCCACACTCAAGAACCCAGCCCAAGGTCCCAACTATGTGATCGGAAAAGCCAACCAGGCCATCCGTGAGTTGAAAGACATGGTGATGAACTATGGCTTGGAAACGGGTATCAATGTCGGCATGCCTGGCAGCCTCGCATTTGCCAGGCCCGATGGCGCCATGGTCATGAGCGTGGGTGGCATCATTGCCACGTTCTAAAAATCGCAGTCTTGGCGCTGCTGGATGAGGCTCACAAGGCCTTGTTCGAGCATTGAGCGCCAGTTCAGTCAAAAAGGGTGGATGCCATAGGGCATCCACCCTTTTTTTCTACTCGGCGCGCCAGGGGCAACATCAGGCTCAAAGCAAGAAGCGGCATGTAAACCATGTCCGATTGTGCGGCGGTCATTTTTGGATTCGGCTCTGGGCCACCGCCCGACGCTGCCCTTACAGCGACAAGCCCAACTCTTGCAAGATCGCCTCGGTGTGCTCACCCATATGAGGGATTGGCCCCATGAAGGGCTCGAATGCGCTCTGGCTGGCCGGCGGCCACAGGGCCGGCAGTGTGGCCCCCTGGGTGAGCCGACGGTGGTCCAACGCTCGCGTGCTTGCAACTGCGGATGAGCCCAGGCCTCGGCCATGGTGTTCATGCGCGAGTTGGCAATCTGGGCCTGATCGAGCCGCTGCGTGAGCTGCTCGCTGCTCAAACCTGCAAACACCTCCAGGATCACCGCCTGCAAAGCCTGACGGTTGTCGCTGCGGAGGGCCACGCTGTCAAAACGCGGGTCTGCCGCCAAATGCGGCTGACCAAGCACCCCCTCACAAAAGCGCTCCCACTCACGCTGGTTTTGCACGCCCAAAATCACCGCCCCACCGTCGCCAGTTTGGTACGGTCCATAGGGCTGTATCCCAGCATGCGAGGCGCCGGCCCGCGCTGGGCTGGCGGGGGCGCGCCATCGAGGCTGTCGTAGATCGGGTAGCCCATCCACTCGACCAGGGATTCGAGCATGGAGACATCGATGTGCGAGCCCTCGCTGTCTTGCCGCGCTGGATGATGGCGGCCAGGGTGGCTGAATTGGCATACATACAGGCAGCGATGTCGGCAATCGAATTGCCGGTTTTTGACGGCGCCTCAGGCGTGCCTGTCACACTGATCAATCCGGCCTCCCCTTGAATCAGCAAGTCATAGGCCTTGCGGTCGCGGTAGGGGCCGTCGAGGCCGTAGCCCGAAATATCACAGACGATCAGCGAGGGCTGCGCTGCTCGAAGCGTGGCCGCATCAAGCCCCAGCCTAGCACTGGCACCCGGGGCCAGGTTCTGAACCAGCACATCGGAGCAGGCGATCAATGCACGCAAGGCCGCCAGGTGCGAGGGCTGCTTGATGTCCAGCGCCAGGCTCTCCTTCGAGCGATGGGCCTACACCCAATGCGAGGCCTGCCCGCGGGCCCGCTGGTCCTGGTCGCGGGCAAAGTCGCCCGAACCGGCGCGTTCGACCTTGATGACCCACGCGCCCACCTCGGCCAGGTGCCGGGGGCACAAGGCAGCGGCAATGGCCTGTTCCGGGGAAACGACGGTGATGGGGTCCAGAGGACGGACGGCGGACATGGCTCAGCCCTCGTACTTCTTGCCCAGCTCCAGCAACTCGGGGGTACCGATCAGGCCATTGAGTTGGTCGAAGTCGAGCATCTCATCCTTGAAGGGTGCGGTGGTCTGGTGCTGGTGCAAGCTGGCGTAATAGCGGCGCAGCAGGTGCGAGACGGCGCGGGCAGTGCCGCCGGGAAAGATCACGATGCGGTAGCCCAGCTCGCCCAGAGCTGCCACGCTGTGCACCGGGGTCTTGCCTCCCTCGACCATATTGGCCAGCATTGGAATGCGCCCGGCAAAACGGCCGCAGGCGGCCTTCATCTGCTCGGGACTGCGCACCGCTTCAATAAAGAGCGCATCGACGCCACAGGCCAGGTATTGCTCGGCGCGCTCCATCGCCGCATCAAAGCCTTCGACCGCCACCGCGTCGGTGCGCGCCAGGATCAAGGTGTCTTTGGAGTGCCGGGCATCGAGTGCGGCGCGCAGCTTGCCGCACATCTCGGCCACCGGCACCACGCCCTTGCCGTCGAGGT
>JBAXEN010000011.1:0-25124 GCA_037140415.1 Betaproteobacteria bacterium
ATTGGGCCGTTGAGCATGAGAACCGGGTCCGAGCCCACGGTGGCGCTGGCCACGATGCGTGCGCGCGCGCGCAGTCCCAGCCGGCGTGCATGGCCGGCGCTGCTGAGCAGCAGTGCCGCCGCGCCGTCGGAGATTTGCGAGGCATTGCCGGCCGTGACGCGGCCGCCTTCGGTTCGGAAGCTGGTCTTGAGACCGGCCAGCCGTTCGCGGCTGCTGTCGCGTCGGATGGTTTCATCCCGGCTGATCAGGCCCTGAGCACCGGCTTCCCGCTCGCCCCAGTCGGCCAGCACCACTGGCACGATTTCGCGGTCGAAGTGACCGGCATCGGCCGCATGAGCGGCGCGTCCATGGCTTTGCATCGCGTAGTCGTCCAGAGCGTCCCGGTCCAGCTGCCACAGGTCGCACAGGCGCTCGGCGGCCTCACCTTGAGAGGTCAGGGCAAAGCGCTCATTCAGGCGCCAACCGAAGGGCTTGCCATGGACATCGCGGTTGCCGCCCATGGGCACGCGCGTCATGTTCTCGGCGCCGCCGGCGATCACCATGTCGGCCTGGCCGGCGGCGATGGAGCCGATGGCCACATGCACCGCCGCCTCGGAGGAGCCGCATTTGCGGTCCACCGTCATGCCGGGGATGGCTTCGGGCCAGCCTGCTGAAAGCAGCGCTGTGCGCGCGATGTTGCCGCACTGTTCGCCGACTTGGGAGACGCAGCCGAAGACCACGTCGTCCACCTGCTCGGGTTCGACACCCGCGCGCGCCACCAGGGCGCCGAGCACGGCCGCACCCAGGTGGTCGGCACGCACATCCTTGAAGCTGCCGCGAAAGCGGCCCACCGGCGTGCGCGCCGCCTCGACAATGACAACGTCGTCCATCAGAAAGGCCTCACACCAGAGTTGGGGATGCGAACGCCCTTGTCGTCGTATTCGTAGATGCCGCGGCCGGTTTTGCGGCCATGGCGACCGGCCTTGACCAGCTTGATGATCAGCGGGCAGGGCCTGAATTTCTCGCCCAGGGTCTGGTGCAGGTACTGCAGCACGGTCAACCGGGTGTCCCAGCCGGTCAGGTCGCCCAGTTCGAGCGGACCCATGGGATGGTTGAAGGCCATGCGCAGCGAGGTGTCGATGTCCTCGGCGCTGGCCACGCCCTCGGCCAGCATGTACATGGCCTCGTTGCCCAGCAGGGCCGAAATTCGGCTGGTGGTAAAGCCGGGGGCCTCGTTGACTTCAATCGAGGTCTTGCCGATGGCCGCGGCCCACTGGCGGGCCCGCTCCACCGTCGGCGCACTGGTCTCCAGGCCACGCACGATCTCCACCAGCTTCATTTTGTGCACCGGGTTGAAGAAATGCATGCCGATCACTCGCTGCGGCAGGCGGGCCGCGCTGGCGATCTCGGTGATGCTCAGCGCCGAGGTGTTGGTCGCGATCACCGCCGTCTCGCCAAAGCGGCTCTCGGCCTCACGCACGATGGCCTGTTTGATGTCCATCTTCTCGGTGGCGGTTTCGATCACCAGCGCCGCCTGGCCGCTCACGCCATCGAGCCCGCCGGCGCTGCTCAGTCGGCTCAGGGCGGCGGCTGCGTCGGCCTCGCTGCTCTTGCCCAGGCGCACCCCATCGGACAGGATCTTCTCGATGCTCTGGCGCGCCCGCTCTAGCGCCTGCGCTTGGGGGTCCACCAGCGTGACCGGATGTCCACTGGCGCAAAAGGCATGGGCAATGCCAGTGCCCATCAGGCCGGCTCCGACCACGACGACGCAATCTTTGGGGGTCATGGGTTCTCCTCCTTCACCGACCCTGAAAGCGGGGCGGTCGTTTCTCTTTGAATGCCAGGGCCGCCTCAGCCCGGTCCTCGGTGGCCATCAGCATGGAGAACAAGCTTTTCTCCAAAGTCAGGCCGGCCTGCAGGTCCATCTCCAAGCCGGACCTGGCGGCTTCCTTGGCGTAGGCGGTGGCGGTGGGGGGGCGGGCAGCGATGCGCGCGGCCAGGGCCTGCGCCTGCGCGAACAGGCTGTCTCTGTCTTCACTGAGCCGGCTCACCAGGCCCGCAGCAAGGGCTTGCTCGGCGTCGATCCGATCGCCGCTGAGCATCATGTCCAGGGCGCGGCCCAGGCCGACCACGCGTGGCAGGCGCTGCGTGCCACCGCCTCCGGGGATCAGACCCAGGCCGGTTTCGGGCAGGGCGAAGACCGCGCTGCGTGCCGCCATCCGGATGTCGCAGGCCAGCGCCAGCTCCAGCCCGCCGCCCAGGCAATAGCCGTGTATGGCGGCGATCACCGGCTTGGAGATCTGGGCCACCCGGTCGATCCAGGCCTTGTCGCGCAGGCGCCGGCGCTCCTGCACCGGACTGCCGATCTGGCGCTGCTCCTTGATGTCGGCGCCGACGCAAAAGCCCCGTTCGCCCGCGCCCATCAGCACGATGGCTGCACAGTCGTCGTGCTGGTCCAGCCGCTCAAGCAGTTCGGGCAACTGGTGCCTCACCGCGTCGTTGAAGGCATTGCCCACGTCTGGGCGGTTGAGCGTGACCAGAGCGACTCGTTCGCTCAGCGTCATCAACACCGGATCGCCTGGGCCAGTCATGCGTTCTCCTTCAGATTCAGGCATGCGACGGGGCCTGCCGGGTGCGGTCCCAAGTGTGCGGGCCCACGCCTTGCTCGCGCAGCGCCTTTTTGCGCACCTTCTCTGTCGGCGTGCGTGGCAGCTCGGCGATGGTCTGCAGGTAGCGCGGCACCATGAAAGCCGGCATGCGGGCGTCGCACCAGGCGCACAGCTCGGCATAGTCCACCGCCATGTCCTGGCGCGGCACGATGAAGGCCATGACCTCATCCTCGCCGGCCTGCTGATCCGCTGCAACGCCCACCACCGCGCAATCGGCCACGGCCGCATGGCTGCGCAGCACCGCCTCAACCTCGAAGGACGAGATGTTCTCGCCCCGGCGACGCAGCGCATCCTTGACGCGATCGACAAAGTAATACCAGCCCTGGCTGTCACGCCTGAGCGCATCGCCAGTGTGGAACCACAGGTCGCGCCGCGACTCGATGGTCTTGTCGGGCATGCCCAGGTATTCGGTGGAGATGATGCCCGGGTGCTTGTGGCGCACCAGCAATTCGCCGACCTGTCCTTCGGGCACGCTCTCACCGGTCTCGGGGTCCGCCAATTTGATGTCGAACCATTGGTCCACCAGTACGCCGCTGGCGCCGGGCGGGCGGAGCGCGCCAGGCGGGGTCATGAAGACGTTCGAGATCTCGGTCTGGCCAAAGCCGTCGACAAATTCGGAAACGCCAAAGCGCTCAGTGAACGGCCCAGCCAGGTCGGTCGAAAGGGGCGCGGCGTAGATGCTGCGCAATCGGTGGGCGCGATCGTCTGGCGATGGCGCTTGAGCGCAGATGAAGGCCATGGTCGCGCCCAGCAGATTGGTCACGGTGGCGCCGCTGCGGCGTGCCCGACCTGCCCAGTCCGATGCACTGAAGCGGGGGTAGAGCACGCAGTGCGCGCCGGCAATCAGGCAGGGGTAGACCGTCAAGAACTGCGCATTGCCGTGAAAGAGGGGAAAGCCGGTCATGTACACGTCGTCTTGGCGCAGTCGCATCAACTGGACGTCTTCTTCGGCGAAAAAATAAAACTGCGAGTGCGGCATCACCACGCCTTTTGAAGGCCCAGTGGTTCCTGAGGTCAGCAGCACCGCTGCCGCGTCGGTGGGGCTGACCACCCTCGGCGGGTTGTGAGTTTGCTGGGCGTACAGTTCGGCCAGACGGTGACCCAACATTCTTCTGAAGGGTTGCCCCGCCGCAGGCTCTTGCGTCGACGGCTCATCGACGAGGATCAGATCTGCAATCGGAATGTCGTCTTCTATATCGCGCAGCCGCTCAGCCAGGCTGGCTGTGGTGACCAGAATGCGCGATTGCGACAGCTTCAGCGGATGGGCCAGGAAGCTGCCCTTGTAGGCGTCGCTGATGGCCACTTCGACGGCGCCCAGCTTGTTCAAGGCAAACCAGACGGCAATGAACTCCGGGCAGTTGGGCAGCAGGATGCAGACCCGCTCGTGCTTGCTTACACCGAAAGCCGCCAAGCCGTGGGCCAGGCGGTTGACCTGCGCATTGAACTCGCTGAAGGTCCAGCTCGGCCCTGCATCGGTCCAAGACAGAAAGGGGCGGTTGGGCAGTACCTGGGCCTGATGCTCCAGCACATGCGGTAAGGTCCAGTGCTGGCGCGCAAAGTGCGGCTCGAAGTGCGGAAAAGTCAGCATCGAGATTTGCTTGAGCGAGAAGGGTGACCCACAATCTGCATGTTGTTGGCCCATGATAACGTATCTTTTATAAATTTAACCCAAACAAAATATACCGAGGGAAGCGCAATGAAGTCAAAAAAGTCTGTTCCTGCCGTTGCGGCAGTCGATCAGGAAACAGCCTCGGCGGGTGCCGTGATTCGCAGGATGCGTCCCAAGGCCGCCGACAAGCGCAAGCTGACCCAGTGTGAAATCGTACGCAGCGCGCTCGAGCGGGACATCTTCACTGGCCAGCTGCCGCCCGAGTCCCCGCTGGATGAAGACCTCATCGCCAAGCGGTTTTCGGTGTCCCGCACGCCGGTGCGCGAGGCGCTTTTGCAGCTCATCGAGGCTGGCCTGGTCGACAAGCCCTCGCGCCAGCGCGCGGTGGTGGCGCCCTTGGATTTGCGTCGCCTGATCCAGTCCTTCGAGACCTTGTCTGAGCTGGAAGCCACCTGCGCGCGCATTGCCGCTCGGCGCATCACCCAGGAGGAGTTGCAGGCCTTGATTGAAATCCAACGGTTGTCCGAGGTGGCCCTGCTCGCCAAGGACCAGGACGAATTCGGCCGCCAAGGGGCCCGCTTTCACTTGGCGCTTTGGCGGGCAGCCCACAACGACGTGCTGTTCGACATCACCCGCAATCTGGCCGTGCGCATGAACCCGTTTCGGATGTTCCAGCTGCGGGCTCAGGGTCGTCCTGAGGCCAACCACGAAGATCACAGGGCGATCCTGGAGTTGCTCGCTAAAGGCAAGGCCGATGAGATCTATACCTTGATGCGCGGCCATGTGACGGTGCAGGGCGATGTGCTGGCCGAGTACATCTCTGGCGGACCCCGTCCCGTGATTTACGTTGACTACGGCTGAACCCGCTTGACTTCCGGTTGGATATACGGGTACCGTTCGTCCGATATAAAAATTTTGCCACCTAACCTCAGAGGAGACCCGAGACATGACCTTGCACTGCAGCCCTTTACGGCGCCTGGCCATCCTGGCCGGGCTGGCGCTGGCTTCCCAGGCCGTGCTTGCCGCTGACCGAAAAATCGTGATCCTGCAGGCCATCACTGGCGTGGCGTCCTTCGTTGGCGTCCCCGCCTCTGAGGGCATGAAGTTTGCCGCCGATGAGCTCAATGCCAAGAATTTTTTGGGCAGTGACCGCATTGTTTACGAGGTCGCCGACAGTGCCTCGACCCGGGCCCAGGCCATGGCCGCTGTGACCCGCTATGCGGCCGATCCCAATGTATTGTTCATTCTGGGGCCCACCACTGCGGTGGAGGCCATTCCTTCGGCCGGTGTGGCCAATGACGCCAAGATCGGCTTGAAGGCCATGACCAACGCTGTGGGCATGCTCAATGCGGGTCCGTGGAGTTTCATCTCGGCCCAGCCGCCTTCGATCACCATGCCGCAGTTGGGTGACTATGCGATGGATGTGGCCAAGGTCAAGTCATGTGCCACCATCCGCTTCTCCGACAACGAGGCTTATGTGGACCTCGAACGTCTGTTTGTCGAGCACACCCAAAAGCGCGGCATGAAGTTCGTGGATCGCACCGGCATCAAGCAAGCCGATTCGGATTTCTCCACCATCGCCACCCGCATCGTGGCGGCCAAGCCCGATTGCGTGATGCTCTTCACCTTGGGGCCCTCTGCGGCCAACCTGGCCATCCAGCTCAAGCAGGCGGGTCTGCCAGCCAGCGTCAAGCTGATCGGGCAAACCGGCCTGTCCTCGCCGCAACTGATCTCCATCGGCGGAGCAGCCGTCGAAGGACTGATCTTCAACTCTGACTGGACGCCTGGCGGCAACACCCCGGCCTCGCAGGCTTTCGCCGCTGCCTACAAGGCCAAGACCGGCAAGGATGCCGACAACTGGGCTGCGCTGGGTTACAGCTATATGACGGTGGTGGCTCATGCCGTCAAGGCCGCCGGCCCCAACCCCACGCGCGAACGGATCCGCGATGCCTTGGCCAAAACCAAGGACGTCCCTGTGGTGGTGGGCACCGGCAAATACAGCTATGTAGACCGTATCCCGACCTACGGCTCGAGCTTTCTGATGGTCAAGGACGGCAAGTTTGTCGTCGCTCCTCAGTAAGCTGTATTCATGAACGGCCTGCAGCCTAGGCTGCAGGCCTGAGAAAAGGGCTGCAGGCCAATGATTGCTCAGCAACTCCTCAATGGACTGGTATTGGGCGGCGTCTATGCGCTGTTCGCGCTGGGGTTCACGCTTATCTTTGGCATTCACCGCATCATGAACATGGCCCACGGCGCCGTGTTCATGGCCGGAGCCTTTATCGGTCTGTATACGGTGCGTGCCGGCATGCCCTTGTGGCTGGCTCTGCCCGTGGCCATGGTCGGCGCTGGGCTGATCTCCATCTTCATCGAGGTGATTGCCTTCAAGCCCTTGCGCAAGCTTGCCCTGGCCGATGCCGAACTGGCCTCCATTATTTCCAGCATCGGCGCCGGCCTCATCGTGCTGAGCATCGGGCAGTATGTCTCGAAGACGGAGACCATGCGCTTTCCCTTTGGAACGGTGTCGATCGAAGCCATGGAGGTGCTGGGGCTGCGGGTGACGATGCTGCAACTGCTGATGCTGGCGGTGGCCGTCCTCGGTGTGGGTTTGCTGGCCTTTTACCTCTACCGCACAGCGCAGGGGCGGCAGATCCGAGCAGTTGCTGGCAACTACCGCGCAGCGCAGCTGCTGGGCGTCAACCCGGATGCCATCTTCTACCAGACGTTTTTCCTGTCGGGCGCGTTGGCTGGGGCGGCGGGTGTGATGGTGGGGCTGGCCTTCAATGCGGTGCAGTTCCTCATGGGCGAGCCCATCCTGCTCAAGGCCTTTGTGGCCATCATCATTGGTGGCCTGGGCAGTGTGCCTGGGGCGCTGGTCGGCGGTTTGTTGCTGGGTCTGCTGCAGTCGCTGTCGGCCGCCTACTTGCCCTCGCTGCTGGTCGATGCGGTGATCTTTATGCTGCTGTTTGTGATTTTGATGCTGCGGCCGGACGGATTGTTCGTGCAGAGCATGCCGGAGTCACCCAACAAACGGGTCTGACCGCAGGGCCGATCTCTCATGCTGGACTTCCTTGCTCCCCATCTTCCCCTGCTGGACCTGATCTTCATCGGTACCGGCTATGCCCTGAGTCAGGCCATCGTCTTTCGCGCAGGCACCTTTTCGGTGGCCACATCGGGCTTTGCTGCCCTGGGCGCCTACTGTGCGGCCATCCTCACGGTCAAGCACGGCATGCATCCGGCTGGCTCGGTCGCACTGGGCACTTTATTGGGCCTGCTGGCCGGACTGTTGCTGGCCATGCCCTTGGCCCGGCTGCGCGGCGTCTATCAGGCCATCGCCTCGCTGGCCTTCGTCGAGGTGGTGGTGGCGCTCATCCTTTACTTCGAGAACCTGACCGGCGGTCCGCTGGGCTTTCACAGCATTCCTCGTTTGATCACGCCCTGGATGCTGTTTTTTGCCATGGTGGCCACCATGGGGCTGCTGATCATTCTGGGCCAGGGTGGCATAGGGCGGGCTTTCGACGCCATGCGCCAGGACCCGGCGGTGGCCGCTTCGCTGGGTGTCAACCCGACCCGGTATCACATTCTGTCTTTCGCCTTGTCGGGTGCCATCGCCGGTTTATTTGGCAGCTTGGATGCGCTGCGCAACTTCAGCTTGACGGCCGAACAGTTCGGCTTCAGCATCCTGATCGCCACCTTGTCGGCCGTGGTGCTTGGGGGGCGCCGTACAGTCTTTGGACCCTTGGTGGGTGTGACCATCCTGGTGCTGCTGCCCGAGATCTTCCGGCCTTTGGCCCAGTACCGCCAGGCCGTGTATGGACTCTTGCTGGTGCTGGTGATGGCCTATCTGCCCTTTGGGGTGTTTGACAGCGCTCTGATGAGGCTGCGCAACCGCCGGCTGGCGCGCGGGGGCCTGATCTCCCGCGAAAAGGCGGTGGCTCCATGAGTTCGCTGGTCCTCAAGGGTGTGTGCAAGCGCTTTGGCGGCTTGCAGGCGGTCTCTCCCTTCGACATGGAAATCGCGCCCGGCAAAATCACCGGCTTGATCGGGCCCAACGGAGCGGGGAAGACCACGGTCGTCAACCTGATCACCGGTGTCTACAAGCTCAGCGGCGGCAGCATCCACTTCGGCGATCTGGATCTGTCTGCGGCGCCGCGGCATGAAGTGGCGCGGGCCGGCCTGGCGCGTACCTTCCAGACCATTCGACTGTTGCCCGATGCCACCGTGCTGGCCAATCTCATGATCGGCATGTATCGCCTGCAGAAGACGTCCTTGCTGGCGCAGCTGTTCGGTCTGCCGTCCTCCAGGGCTGAGACCCGCAGGTTCCGCGACGAAGCTTATGCCTTGATCGAGCGTTTTGGCATGACCCGCTATGCCGAGCATCCCGCTGGTTTTCTGTCCTATGGGGACCAACGCCGCGTCGAGATGATGCGGGCCTTGGCCCTCAAGCCGCGGGTGCTGCTGCTTGATGAGCCGGTGGCTGGCATCAGCGATGTCGAGGCGTCCAAGCTTGGAGAGATTTTTCGCTCCTTGGCCGATCAGGGTTTGGCCGTTTTTTTGATCGAGCACAACATGCGTTTCGTGACCGAACTGTGCGATGACGTCTACGTGCTCGACAGCGGGCAGCTGATTGCCCACGGCAGCGCTGCCCAGGTGACGAGCGATCCGGCCGTGATCAAGGCCTATCTCGGAGATGACGACGATGCTTGAGGTCTCCGACCTGCATGCGGGTTACAACGGCAATGAGGTGCTGCACGGGGTCTCGGTCCAGGTGGCCGAGGGCGATATGGTGGCCATCATCGGCCCCAACGGTGCCGGCAAGTCCACCCTGCTCAATTGCATCAGCGGCTTGGTTGGCGTGGCCCGAGGCCATATTCGCCTTGGGGGCCGTGACATCGTGGGCCAGCCGGCTTTTCGCAGCGCCCGCGCTGGACTGCTGCAGGTGCCCGAGGGGCGCCAGATCCTGGGCGAACTCAGCGTGCTGGAAAACCTGCAACTGGGTCTGACTGCCCTGCATGGGCGCAAGCCCACCCATGATCTGCGTCGCATCTATCAGTTGTTTCCAATTTTGGAGGAGCGCGGCCAACAGGTGGCAGGCTCTCTTTCTGGGGGTCAGCAGCAGATGCTGGCCATTGGGCGGGCGCTGATGGGCGCGCCTCGGGTCTTGCTGCTCGATGAGCCCAGCCTGGGTCTGTCGCCCCTGCTGGCCAAGCAGGTGCTCAGCGCCCTGGGGGAACTCAATCGGGACGGGCTGACGATTTTGCTGGTCGAGCAAAACGCGCGCGCCGCTTTGCGGGCTACGCAGCGAGCCTATGTGATGGAGCAGGGCAGGGTGGTGCACCAGGGTTTGAGCGCAGAACTTGCGCAGGACCCGGAGGTCATTGCTCACTATCTTGGACAGGCCAGGCCCAAGTCTGCGCCGTCCAACATTCAGGCGCCTCATTCGGACGTCAGGGAGGTTGGGCTATGAGCGATCAAGCGATCAAGGAGCAGGTGCTGGAGGCTGTGCGAGGTCTGGCTGCCTACGGATTGGGTCCGGCCATAGGCGGGCATGTGTCGGTACGGGTGCCCGGTCAGCGCCGCTTCTACATCAATGCCTTCGACAAGACCTTCGAGGAAATGCGCTTGCAGGACATCGCCCTGCTCGACTTTGACGGCAATGTGCTGGAGTGCGAAACCCTGGTCAGCCTGGGGCAGACCTTCCATCATGGGATCTACAAGCAGCGCCCCGATGTCAATGCCATCGTCCACACCCATGGGTTCTGGATCACGGCGCAGTCTTCCTTGGGTCGACCGGTGCGCAACCTTCACAACCTGTGCACTTATTTTGATCAGCGCACCTGCATCAGCCCGAGCGATGATTTCTCGGCCATAGGCCCCGCCCTCAAGGACAGCGACATCGCCATCATCATTCCCTGGCATGGCGCCATCACCTTCGGACCCACTCTGGCCAGTGCCTGCGCCCTGCATGTGACGCTGGACTATGCGGCTCGACTGGACGTCACGGTGCCGGCCGATGCGCCGCAGATGCCAGAGCATCTGTGCGCCGAGATGAAGGCCGTACTGGCGCGTGCCAATTACCTGGACGTGACTTGGGAGTTGATCCGGCGCAAGGGGCGGGACAACTTCGACGGCCAGCGCGTCATCGCGCGGCCAGCCCATTGATTTTTTGCGAGGACCCTATGCTGCAAGCCATTGAAGCGACGTCTGCCCCAAGGATGAACCCGACTGCGGCGGATTTCAGTGCACGCCCTCTGTCCTGGCGCCTGGGTTCGGAAATCACCGGGCTCAATCTGCTGCGCAGCGAGGAGATTGCGCAGTCCACCATTGATGCGCTGTGGCAAATGCTTGGTGAGCGTGGCATCTTGCTGTTCCGGGGTCAGGGGCTGAACCACGAGCAGCACCTGGCCTTCACTCGCCGCTTCGGTGCGCTGGCGGCCACCGGCATGACCAGCCGCTATGCCCCCCCGGGCTACCCGGACCTGTTCACCGTCACCAATATCAAAACCAACGGTGCACGCTCAGAGACCGAGAACGCGGCCCAGCAGTGGCACACCGACCAGTCCTTTTTGCCGGTGCCGGCACGCGCGTCGATGCTGCGTTGCGAGATCGCCCCGCAGCATGGTGGCGACACCATGTTCTCCAGCATGTATGCGGTCTACGACAGTCTCTCCGAGGGCCTGAAGGCCACGCTGGGCTCGATGCGGGCCTTCCATACCCTGTTCAACTCCCGCTGCCTGGTGATGAGCAACCGCAAGCCCATGACAGCAGATGAGGCCGCCCGCGTGGAGGGAGCCTGGCATCCGGTGGTGATGACCCATCCTGACACAGGGCGCAAAGTGCTCTACATCAGCGACCAAATGGTGGATCATTTCGAAGGCTGGACCGTGGCCGAGAGCAAGCCCCTCATCGACTACCTGTGCCGGCTGATCGAGCATCCAGCCAATACCTATCGCCACCGCTGGCAACCGGGCGATCTGATCGCCTGGGATAACCGCTCCACCCAGCACTATGCGCCGCTGGACTATGACTTTGCGGGCATGGACCGGCCGGAAAACCATCGTCTGATGTTCCGCTCAACCCTGGCCTAAAAGCGCGGACTGGCAAGCATGACCCAGTCTTCGATCGAGAGTCAGCTGCAGGAGCAGCTGCGCCAGTCTGGCGTCATCGTCAGCCCCCTGTCCTGGCGCACTGGCAGCCTGGTGCAAGGCCTGGATCTGACGCGCCCGCAGGACATTGCCGAGTCGACCATCCATGCCTTGTGGCGCTTGCTGGGCGAGCGCGGCATCCTGTTGCTGCGCGGCCAGCAGCTGGACCATGACCAGCACCTGAACTTCACCCGCCGCTTCGGCCCGCTGGCCAAGACCGGGCTGCTGGGCCGGCATGCTCCGCCGGGCTATCCAGACCTGTTCAGGGTGACCAACATCAAGACCGATGGCAAACGCTCCGAGACGGAAAACGCCGCCCAGCAGTGGCATTCGGACCAGTCCTTCATGCCACAACCGGCTCGCGCCTCTTTGCTGCGCTGCGTTCATGCTCCGGCCCATGGCGGCGACACCATGTTCGCCAATATGTACCAGGCCTGCGAGGCGCTCTCCGATGGGCTGCGCGCCACCTTGAGCTCCATGCGGGCCTTTCACTCGCTGTTCAGCTCGCGCACCTTGGCCAGCCGGGGGCGTCAGCCTTTTTCCACCGTCAAGGAGGGCGAGCTGCAAGAACTCAGCGGTACCTACCATCCGGTGTTGCGTCGCCATGAGGATTCAGGACGCGAAACCCTTTACCTCAGTGAGCAGATGGTCGACCATTTTGAGGGCTGGAGCGTGGCCGAGAGTGCGCCGCTGCTCGACTATTTGTTTGACCTGAGTGTGCGGCCGGCGCACACCTACCGCCACCGCTGGGAGCCGGGCGACATCATCTGCTGGGACAACCGATGCGTCATGCATTACGCCCCCATCGACTACGACTTTGCAGCCCTGGACCTGCCTGAGAACCGGCGGCTGATGTTTCGCTCCACCCTGGCCTGAGCGGCATGGCCCAGATCATGGCCTTGTTCCCGGGATTCGAGCGCCGCCGCATTCAAGTCGGCGAGATCGCCATCCAGTGCGTGTCGGGCGGTCAGGGCGATCCTGTGCTGCTTCTGCACGGTTATCCCCAGACCCTGTCCGAATGGGCCTTGTTGGCGCCCTTGTTGGCGCAGCGCCATACGGTGGTCTGCGCCGATCTGCGTGGCTATGGCGACTCGTCCAAGCCGGCCGGCCTGCCCGACCATTCCAATTATTCCTTCCGAGCCATGGCCTCCGACCAGGTGGCGGTGATGCGGGCGCTAGGGCATGAGCGCTTTCATGTGGTCGGTCACGACCGAGGAGGCCGCGTGGCGCACCGCATGGCGCTGGACTGGCCCGCGCAGGTGCGTTCGCTGGCGGTTTTAGACCTGGTGCCCACGCATGCCCTTTACCACCAGACGAACAAAAAGATCGCGCAAACCTACTGGCAGTGGTACTTCCTGCCACAGCCGGCGCCGTACCCTGAAAGGCTGATCGGCGCAGACCCAGATTTTTATTTCGAGAGCTGTCTCGTCGCGGTGGGCGGCCGGGGGCTGGAGAGTTTTGAGCCCTCGATGCTGGCGCAGTATCGGCGCTGCTGGCGTGACCCGGCCATGATCCACGCGTCCTGCTGCGACTACCGAGCCGGTGCCAGCATTGACCTGGCGCATGACGAGGCCGACCTGCATATCAAGCTGGCCTGTCCGGCCCTGGCCCTGTGGGGGGCCGATGGGCTGATGCGCACGCTGATGGATATCGAGGCCACCTGGCGCGCGCGCTGCGCCGACCTGCGGGTGGGCACGGTCCCTGGGGGGCACTGGTTCCCCGAGCAGGCGGCGCCGCAGACGGCCCAGGCATTGCTGTCTTTCTGGGGCAGCCAGGGGGGCTGAGCCCGCCCGTTTTTTCATCGATAAGGATCACCTATGGCACAGCGTTTCGATGGCAAGGTTTTGCTCACCACCGGTGGCGGTTCCGGCTTGGCCGCGGCGGTGGCGCGTCGTTACGCCCGCGAGGGCGGGCGGGTGGCGGTGCTGGACATCGATGCCGGCCGCGCTCAGGCCGTGGCCGCCGAGTTGCCTGGCTCCATTGGCCTGGCCTGCGATGTAGCCAGCGAAGACGGCGTGCACGAGGCGGTGCAGCAGGTGATGCGCACCTATGGCCGTATCGATGCGGCCTTCAATGCCGCCGGCCATGCCGACTTCGGCCCGATCGAGGAATGGACGCTTGGGCGCTGGAACCGCATGATCGGGGTGCACCTGGGTGGTACCTTCCTGGTGTGCAAAAACGTGCTGCCCATCATGCGCGCGCAGGGTGGGGGCGCCATTGTCAACACGGCCTCAATCGCGGCCATCGTTGCGCAACCGTTCAATGCCCCCTATGGCGCGGCTAAGAGTGCCATCGCGGGGTTCACGCGCCAGTTGGCGCTGGAAGCCGCGCCGCTGGTTCGGGTCAACGTGGTGGCGCCCGGCCGTATCCGCACCGGCATGACCGAGCCGCTGTGGAAGATGCGCGGCGGCGGCGACCTGGACAAGGGCCAGGCCCAGGCGGCCCACCTGAACATGCTCAAGCGCGTGGGTGAGGCCGATGACATCGCCGCCCCGGTGTGCTTCCTGCTGTCCGATGACGCCGGCTTCATGACCGGAACCACCTTGGTGCCCGACGGCGGCGAAACCCTGATCTGACATGGGACAGCAAACGCAACTGCACGCTGGCCCGCGTGGCCGCATCATGGCCATGGATTCGGCCTATGACGTGAGCGCGGACAACCGTGACCGCGACGTGGTGGTCAACGCCTCCTATTGCGGCGTGCTGCCAGCGCGCTTCATCGCGGCGCAGCGCCCGCGCGGGGCCATCGGCATCGACTGCGGGGTCGGGCCGGCCGGCGCCTCGGTGGCCGGCCTGTGGTACCTGGAAGCCCTGAACATTCCAGCGGCGACCGCCGATGTGATGGGTGTGCGCCTGGGTGACGGCGTTGATCTCTACAGCGAAGGACGCATCAGCTTTGCCAACCGGCCGGCGCTCGACTGCGGGGTGCGCCTGGGCATGCCGGTGCGCGAGGCGGCGCTGGCCATGCTCGAGCGTGAGCCCGCCGCACCGCAGGCCAGCGAGGTGACCAACCGCACGGTGATGGAGACCGCGGCCGATGGCCGGCAGGTGGTGTGCACCGACTCCATCGCCTTTGCCTTGCCCGAGGATGTGCGCAATGTCTTGGTGACTGCAGGGCACACCGGGCGCAGCGCCGTGCCCTACCTGCTCAAAGCCAAGCCGCATGGCTTCATTTGCTCGGACGGCGGCAAGGGGCGCGAGGACGCGGGCATGGCCGGCCTGGCTTTGGTGGAAGCCGAGGGTCTGGCCGGGGCGACCGTAGACGCCCGGCGCGCGCGCATGGGCGACGGCCTGAGCAGCTACCATGACGGCATCATCAGTGCCTGCAATGCCCTGGCCCGGGCAGCAGGTGTGCAGGTGGGCATGCCGGCGGCGCAGGCGGCCTCACTGCTGCTGCGGCGGCCGTGAGTGCGAGCGCGCCACGGCGATCGTCTGGGCCCCAGGCTGGGGTGCGCAGCGGCGCTCTGGGCGGTGTGCAGCCCTCAGACCTTGCGCCGGCCTGCCCAGTGGGTGTCGCGCAGCGCCTTTTTGTCGATCTTGCCGATGGTGTTGCGCGGCATGCTGGCGATCAGCTCCACCCGTTCGGGCTGCTTGATCGACGACAGCTTGGAGCCGCGGCACAGCTGCAGCAGTTCCTCGGCGCTGGTCGAAGCGCCAGGCTTGAGCGTGACCACGGCCAGCACCGCCTCACCCCACTTGTCGTCCGGGATGCCGATCACCGCCGCGTCGAGCACCGCCGGGTGGGTATAGAGCACGGCTTCAACCTCGCTGGGCGCCAGGTTGTAGCCGCCGCGGATGATCAGGTCCTTGATGCGGTCGACGATGTAGACATAGCCTTCGCTGTCCATGCGGCCTACGTCACCCGAATGCAGCCAGCCCCCGATCAGGGCCTTGGCCGTGCGCTCGGGCTCACGGAAATAGCCCAGCATGGTGTGCGGTCCGCCAAAGACGATCTCGCCGTTCTCGCCATCCGGCACAGGGGCGCCGTCAGGCCCGATCAGTCGCACGGTGGTGGCAAAAGAGGGCTGGCCACACGAGGCCAGCAGCTGCGGCTTGTCGCCCAGAGCGGCCACATGATCCTGCTTGCGCAGCAGGGTGCCGATGGAGGCAATCTCGGCCATGCCGTAGAGCTGAATGAAGATGGGGCCGTAGCGCCGGATCAGCTCACGCAGGCGCTCGGCCGGAATCGGCGCCGAGCCGTAGCCCAGCGTGGTGATGGAGGCCAGGCGCTGCGGAAAATCGCCCGGGTCCTGCTCCAGCAGCGTCGCCAGCATGGTCGGCACCAAAAAGGTGTGCGTCACCGCATGGCCCTGCACCGTCTCGCACAGGGTCAAGCCGTTGAAGCTGCGGCTCTCGGCAAAGCCAATGGCGGCGCCGGCCATGAGGGCCGGCACCATGGTGATGTTGACGCAAGAGTTGTGCGGGATTTGGATCAGGTAGCGCGAGTTCGCGTCGATCTCGTATTCCAGGCAGGCCACCGTGCCGTGCTGCAGGGCCGCCGCGTGGTCGAACAAAATGCCCTTGGGCAGGCCGGTGGTGCCACTGGTGTAGACGATGGCAAACGGATCGTTGGGGAACACGGTGTGCGCCCAGGGCCCCAACTCCTCGCTGGCCTGCGCCAGCGCCGATTCGTAGCTGCCACCCTCATCGAGCACCAGCAGGGGCAGGCCGTGCGCTTGTGCCAGGCGCATCGCCATGTCCTCGAACTGTGGCTCTGTGATCAGCACGCGCGGCTGGGCATTGGCCAGCACCGCGCTCAGTTCGGTCTCGGTCATGCGAAAGTTCAGGCCCACGTAGACCATGGCCGCCTTGCTCACGCCCACCAGCACCTCCACCACCTCCATGCGGTTGTGCACCAGCAAGGCCACGCGCTCGCTGGTTTGGAAGCCCAAAGCGCCGCGCAGCAGTTGGGCCAAGCGATTGCTGCGCCGCTCCAGCGTGGCATAGTCCATGGTGCGGGGCCCATCGAAGAGGGCCAGGCTGCGGGGAGCGCGTTGGCTGATGCGGGTGACAGCGAGACCGACGTTCATGCGCAAAAGGCCGCGGGATGCGGCAGCAAAATGACTCACACACGATACATGCCCGGGGCATGCGGACTGCGGCGCACTTTAACATCGGCATGCCGCCTGCTGTTGTCACCTTTGACTGCGCCCGAGTTCGATTGTCTTGATCAAGAAAGTCTGCCATGACCTACGCTTATCCCGCCTATGACTCGTTGCGCCTGGACCGTCCGGCCGAGCGCGTGCTGCGCATCACCATGTCGCGCGGCAAGATGAATGCGATGGACTTTGAGTTCCACCATGCGATGACCACCATTTGGCAGCACATCGAGGACGATCCGTCGGTGAGTGTGGTCATCCTTACCGGCGAGGGCCGGGCCTTTTCTGCCGGCGGAGACTTCGAGTTGGAGCAAAAGCTGGTCAATGAATTCGAGTGGCGCGCCCGCATGTGGAAGGACGGCCGCAACCTGGTGAAGAACCTGATGCACTTCTCCAAGCCATTGATCGCTGCGATCAATGGCGCGGCCGCCGGTGGCGGCTTGGCAGCGGCCATGCTGTCGGACATCACCATCGCCGGCCGTTCGGCCAAGATCGTGGACGGCCATGTCCGACTGGGGGTGGCCGCTGGCGACCATGCCGCCGTCATCTGGCCGCTGCTGTGTGGCATGGCCAAGGCTAAGTATTACCTGATGAGTGGTGAGCATCTGTATGCGGAGGAGGCCGAGCGCATCGGTCTGATCTCGCGCGTGGTCGATGACGACAAGCTGCAGGAGACGGCCTTGGAGGTGGCGGTCAATCTCAGCCGCGCCTCGCCCTCGGCGATCCGCTGGACCAAGCTGTCCATGAACAACTGGTTGAACATGGCCTGGCCGATCTTCGAGAACTCGCTGGCCCTGGAGATCCTGGGTTTTTCCGGCCCTGATGTGGTCGAAGGTCTGAAGGCCTATGCGGAAAAACGCCAGCCCAATTTCGACCCCCATTCCCCGGTCTGAGACTGGGGCCACTGTCCCAACGAGGTCTGGCCATGAACACGACGTCCCCCTCCCATCCCCTGGATTTCAGCGGCAAGACCGTGTTGGTGGTCGGTGGCTCCAGCGGCATTGGCAACGGCATTGCCCAGGGCTTTCGGCGCCAGGGAGCCAGCGTGCATGTCTGGGGCACGCGTGCCTCGGCGGCCGATTACCAGGGCGAGTCCGGCAGCGATCTGCAGGGCCTGCAGTTTTGCCAGGTTGATGTGGCCGATGCGGCCGCGGTTGCGGCGGCCGATAGCCCCGCCGACCTGGACGTGCTGGTGCTGTGCCAAGGCACGGTGGCCTACGGCCGACGGGAGTTCGAGATGGACACCTTCCGGCGCATCATCGAGGTCAACCTGAGCAGCCTGATGGCCTGCGCGGTCAAGTACCGCGAAAGCCTGGCCCGCCGACGGGGCAGCATCATCACCATCTCCTCCGCAGGCGGGTTGCGGGCCACCCGCGGTAACCCGGCCTATGCCGCCTCCAAGGCCGGGGCCATACACCTCACGGCCACGCTGGCGCAGGCCTGGGCGCGCCATGGTATCCGGGTCAATGGCGTGGCCCCCGGCCTGGTTGATACCAAGCTGACCCAGGTCACCATCGCCAACGAAGAGCGCTTGCGCGAGCGGCTGGAGGGCATTCCCGCCGGCCGCCTGGGTACGCCTCAGGAAATGGCCGACGCCTGTTTGTTCCTGGCCTCGCCCATGGCCAGCTACATCTACGGCCAGACTCTGGTGGTCGATGGGGGGCGGACCCTGTGAAGACCTATCGAGCTGCCCGATCCGGCCATCCATGGCCCTGAGCGATTCTGACGCGGCAGCCCAGCGGATCGCGCGCTGGGAGCAGTGGTTGGCGCTGGGCCGCGAGCCCGCCATCGATCCTGCTCAGGCCATCGTCGATCCCCACCATCACCTGTGGGACCGGGCCGGCCACACCTATCTGCCCGCGCAATGGGCCGCCGAGGTGCGGGACAGCGGCCACCGCTTGCTGTCCTCGGTCTTTGTGGAATGCCTTTGGCAGTACCTCGAAAGCGGTCCCGAACACTTGCGGCCGGTCGGTGAGACGGCCCATGTGGCGGCGCTGGCGAAGGCTCACGATCAGACCGGACCGAGGTGCATTGCTGCAGGCATCGTGGCCCGCGCCGACCTGGCCTTGGGTACGGCGGTCGAGGAGGTGCTCGCTGCCCATGCGCTGCAGGCCGGCGGCCGCTTGCGCGGCATCCGCTACTCCAGCGCGCACGATGGCGACCCGGCCATCCACAGCGCCTACCCGAGCCGGCCGGGCATGTTGCGCGAGAGCGCCGTGCAGGCCGGTGCGGCGCAGCTGGCGAGCCACGGCCTGGCGCTGGACGTCTGGGTCTACTTTCACCAGCTCGGGGATGTGCTGGCGCTGGCTCGGGCCTGCCCTGGGCTGAACATCGTCATCGACCATGCCGGCGGGCTTTTGGGTCTGGGAGGGTACGCTGGACAGCGGGCAGCGGTGTTCGAGCGCTGGCGTGCGCTGCTGCAGCCCCTGGGCGAGCAGCCCAACGTGGTGATCAAGTTCGGCGGTCTGGCCATGCCCCTGGCCGGCTATGAGTGGCGCAAGCAACCCCGGCCACCTGATTCGCAGACCCTTGCGGCCGCCTGGCAGCCCTACTGGGATGCCTGTCTGGACTTGTTCGGCCCCGGTCGTTGCATGTTCGAGAGCAACTTCCCCGTCGATCGCAGCGGCTGCAGTTATGGTGCGCTATGGAATGCATTCAAGCGCCTGGCCGCGCCCCTGAGTCCGACCGAACGTCAGCAGGTGCTGGCTGGCACCGCGCAGCGGGTGTACCGGCTATAAAGTCGGCCCCGGCCCAAACGCTGGATCAAGTCGCTTGGCGCTGGGCCAGCAGCAGTGCCGCTGCGCGCGCGGGCATGCCCACCCTCACGCCGCAGGCCTGGGCCAGAACGCTGGCGGCGCTGATGATGCCGTCCTCGTAGGTGCTCATGCCGTCGCCCATGCGCGCCAAACGCGCATCCACCGTGGCGCCGGGAATGCCGTTCGCGTCGGTGATTTGCAGCCCGGCCATGCCCGAGTCATGACGACCGCGCCCGCCGTCCGAACAGACGAAGCCGTAGGGGCCGACGTTGAGGATATGGCGTGCGCCGCTGCGACCGGTGTGGCCGGCGGTCACCAGCACATTGCGCCGGTCGGCCTCGGTGCCAAAGACGATGGAGTCGGTGACCACGACCTGCCGGCCCTCGGGGGTTTCGTGCATGATGCGCCGATTCGTCACCTGGTAGGCGCCGGGATTGCCGGGGTCGCGCTCGAGCATCAGGCGGGCAGCCTCATGGGCTGCCATGCCGGCCTGCACGCCGCAGTCGGCAGCCGGGCGATTGAGGTGGCTGATGCGTCCATGGTGGTAGACGTCCTGGCCATCACCCAGGATGATGCTCATCACATCGACCGCTGCAGCAGGAATGTTCAGCGCCTCCAGGTACCACAGGCCGGCCATGTTGGAGCCCAGTGGCCCGACACCACCGTCAAAACCGATCGCTGCCCGCGGCAGGTGTTCGCGCAAAAGGCGCGCCGGCAGCACGCCTATGTAAGAGGCCGTCACCAGCACATCGCAGCCGCGGTTGCGCGGCAGGATGTCGGCGGCGCTGTCCAGCGCCATGATGGCGCCGCGCTCAGTGCGCAGCATTTCGGTTTGCAAATCTTTCATGATGTCATTCCTCGATGGTCAGCGCCTTGCGTGTGAGCAGGCCAGGCGTCGGTTTCCCATGGCAAGACAGGCCATCGTCCCCCGATCCCAATGGGCCATTCCAGTGGAGCCTGCACCTGCGGCATCAGCCCCCAGACTCCCAAGGGAAAGGTTCGCGACCGATCAGGGCTGCACCCTGGGTACCGACTCTAGGCCGGTGCAGCGCTTCGGCGAATGATCGTAATCGATAGGGTCGCCAACCGATGTCATCGGCGCGTACCTCGCGCAGTAGCCCGAACTGGGACCTGTGCATAAAGGGTAAACACTGATCAAGCTGAAAGCTCTGGAGTCTAAAATGAAAGCGCTTTCATAAATTTGTCATCATGGTGTTTCCCATTCGTTTTCTGGCTCTGCCTTTTTTGCTGTGCTCCTCGGTCTGGGCGCAGACGGTGCTCACGGTCGCGGCCTTTCCCTCGGTCGATGAGGTGGTGCGGGCGGCGCTGCCGGCCTGGCAAAAGAAACACCCCAATGTGCAAATCAAGGTGGTCTCGCGTGAGTTTGCCGACCACCACACCGCCATGACCACCGCGCTGTCGGCCTCCTCGGGGCTGCCCGACGTGATGACCATCGAATACGGCTATCTCGGCCGTTTTGCGCAAAGCGGCGGCCTGGAAGACCTGGCGCTGGAGCCCTATGCGGCGCGGCAGTACCAGCCGCGCTTTGTGGCCTATGCCTGGGCGCAGGCCCAGCATGACAGCTTCGGCCAAATTGCCCTGCCCACTGACATCGGCCCAGGCGCCATGTTCTACCGGGTCGATACCCTGCAAAAGGCCGGCGTCAAGCCCGAGCAGCTGGCTGCCGACTGGGACAGCTTTCTGGGCGCTGGCAAGCAGATCAAGGACAAGGCGGGCGTCTATTTGGTGGCGCATGCCCGTGACGTCAAAGACTTGGTGATTCGCGCTGGCGTACAGGCGGGCGAGGGCATTTATTACGACGCCCAGGGCCAGTCGCTGGTGGGCAGCGCGCCGCGTTTTAAGCGCGGCTTTGAACTTGCCAAGCGGGTGCGTGATGCGGGGCTCGATGCCAAGGTCAACGCCTGGTCCAATGAATGGGGCGAGTCCCTCAAGCGTGGCAATGTCACGGTGCAGATGATGGGCGCCTGGCTGGGGGGGCATCTGCAGAACTGGCTGGCGCCGCATTCGGCGGGTCAGTGGCGCAGCGGCCCCTTGCCCGAGGGCGTGGCCACCTCCTGGGGCGGTACCTTCTATGCCATCCCTAAAAAGTCGAGCCAAAAAGCCCTGGCCTGGGACCTGATCCAGCACCTGACGCTGAGCAAGGCGCAGCAGCAATTGGCTTTTGAACGATTCAATGCCTTTCCTGCCTTGCTGGAGGCTCAGGCCGGCGCTTACTTTGAGCAGCCCGTGCCTTTTCTGGGCGGTCAAAAGGCGCGGGTGCTGTGGCGCGATAACGCGCAGAAGATCAAGCCCAGCCGGGTGTTTCGCAATGACCCGATCGCTGAAGAAATCGTCAACGCAGAGCTCGATCTGGTGCTGACCAAGGGCAAGGCCATCGACGCCGCCTTGGCCGATGCGCACCGGCTGGTGCAAAGGCGAGCGCAGCGATGAGCCAGCGGCTCACCGCGCAGGCCTGGGCGCCCTATGTGCTGGTGGCGCCTTTTGTGATTTTGTTTTTGGTGTTCGGCCTGTTCCCGATCGGCTTTTCCTTTGTCTTGATGTTCCAGTCCTGGGACCCGGTGCAGGGGGTCTCGTCGATGAAGTATGTCGGGCTGGAGAACCTGAGCTTTGCTTTGGAGGACCCGCTGGTCTGGGTGTCGCTGCAAAACACCTTGTGGCTGGCGCTGGCCTCGGGCCTGCCGCAGCATCTGGTGGCCATTCCGCTGGCCTATCTCATCAATGAGCGGCTGGGCTCCTGGCGAAATACGGCCATGGGCGTGTACTTTCTGCCCTACATCACCTCGACCGTGGCCATTGCCATCATGTTTGGCAGCCTGTTTTCAACCGACTATGGTGCGGTCAATGCGATGCTGCAAAGCCTGGCGCAGTGGCCTGGACTTTCTACCTTGCTGCCGGCAGGCAATGTGGACTGGATGGGCCAGCCCGGCACCATCAAGCCGGTGGTGGCCATGGTGGTGTTTTGGCGTTATGTGGGTTTCAACACCATCTTGTATGTGGCGGCGATGCAGAGCATCCCGCGCGATTTGTACGAGGCGGCGCGGCTTGATGGCGCCAGCGGCTGGCGGGTGTTTTGGCACATCACCTTGCCGCAGCTCAAGCCCATGATGTACTTTGGCGTCACCTTGACGGTGATCGGTGGGCTGCAGCTGTTTGAAGAGCCTTTCATCCTGACGGGTGGCAAGGGCGGCATCGAATACGCCGGCATGACGACCGCGATGTACATGTACCGCACCGCTTTTGAGTTCGGCGATTTTGGTTTGGCCAGCGCCATCTCCTGGCTGCTGTTTGCGGTCATCCTGGTGCTCACCCTGGTCACCAACCGTGCGTTTCGCACCAAGGGGGGCTGAGCGATGACGCAGCCAGCCTCAGAGAACAAAGCCACGCTCGGGCCGGTGGGTTGGCTGTTCCTGGTCCTGGGCGGCTTGGCGATGTTGGCGCCGTTTTATGCGATGTTTGTGTTCTCCACCCATGAGCGCACCGACATCTTCCGGGTGCCGCCGCCGCTGTGGTTTGGCGAGCATTTTCTGGACAACATCGCCATCTTGATGGAGCGAATCCCGTTTTGGACCAACCTGGGCTGGTCGCTGTATGTGGGCATCATCAGCACCGCGCTGACCCTGCTGTTTTGCTCCATGGCTGGTTTTGCTTTTGCCGCCTATGAGTTTCGGTTTAAGAAGGCCTTGTTCGGCTTGGTCATGGCGACCATGCTGATCCCATCCTTTCTGGGCATGATTCCGTCCTTCATGATCATGGACCTGCTGGGCTGGATCGATCAGCCGCGGGCGCTGTATCTGCCAGCGGCAGCGCCTGCCATGGGCATTTTTTTGATGCGCCAGTACATCGAGTCGGCCATACCGCGCGATCTGCTGGAGGCCGCGCGCATGGACGGCTGCAGCGAGTTGGGGATTTATGGGCGCATCGTTGTGCCCTTGCTGGGCCCGGCCTTCGGAACGCTGGGGCTGATCACTTTCATTGCATCTTGGAACAACTTTATCGGGCCGCTGATCGTCATGCGCTCGGTCGAGATGTACACCTTCCCGCTGGCCCTGCGCAGCGTGCAAAGCCCGGTTGATACCCAATGGGGGGCTTTGATGGCCGGCTCGGTGGTGGCGGTGCTGCCCCTGTTGGTGATTTTTATTTTTTCGTCCCGACGCCTGATTGCTGGCCTGACCGCCGGCGCAGTTAAGAGTTGAATATGTTGATGCAAACCAAAGAACAGTCGCACCTGTCGCGCGCGCAGTTTCCGACCGACTTCATCTGGGGGGTGGCCACCTCGGCTTATCAGATCGAAGGCGCCCACGATGCCGACGGCCGGGGCCCTTCGATCTGGGATACGTTTTGCCAGGAGCCTGGCAAGATAGCTGATGG
Source organism: Betaproteobacteria bacterium (assembly GCA_037140415.1). Taxonomy (GTDB): domain Bacteria; phylum Pseudomonadota; class Gammaproteobacteria; order Burkholderiales; family Burkholderiaceae_C; genus Polaromonas. The sequence continues at coordinate 23,644 of JBAXEN010000011.1, forward strand.
CAGCAGTGGCCAGGTCGCTTGCGACCACTACCACCTGTGGGAGCAGGATCTGGATTTGATCGCCGGCTTGGGTGTAGGCGCCTACCGCTTTTCCATCAGCTGGTCGCGGGTGCAGCCGCTGGGCCACGGCCCTTGGAACGAGGCGGGCTTTGCCTTCTACGAGCGCCTGATTCAGGGCCTGGCCAGCCGCGGCATTGCGGTGCATCTGACGCTCAATCACTGGGACTTGCCGCAGGCCTTGCAAGACCAGGGCGGCTGGCTCGCGCGTCAAACCTGCGAGCATTTTGTGCGCTATGCGGTGGAGGTGGCACGCCGCTTCGGCAGCCGCTGCGCCAGCTTGTGCACCCACAACGAGCCCTGGGTGATCGCGGTGCTCGGTCATGAGCTTGGCGTGTTCGCCCCCGGCTTCAAATCGCGGGCCAAGGCCATGCTGGCCTCGCACCATTTGCTGCTCAGCCACGGCATGGCGGTACGGGCGATGCGCGACGCCGGCCTGACCCAAGAGCTGGGCATTGTGCTGAACCTCTCGCCCATCTACCCGGCCTCCGACAGCCAGGCCGATGTGAGCAAAGCCAGGTTGGATGATGCCCTGGTGGCGCGCTGGTATCTGGATCCGCTGGTCAAGGGACAGTACCCGCAGGATGTGCTTGACCACCTCGGCAGCGACGCGCCGGCCTTCAGTGCTGAGGACATGCGCACCATTGCCCAGCCGCTCGATTACTTGGGTGTGAACTACTACACCCGCAATTTTTCATCGACCGGCAACCCCTGGGATGTGCACAGCACTGGCAATGAAGTCACCGATATGGGCTGGGAGGTCTACCCTCAGGGCCTGACCGAGCTGCTGTGCCGACTGCACCAAGACTACGCCTTTCCTCGCCTGCGGGTGACAGAAAACGGCGCGGCCTTCAAGGATGTGCTGGCCGATGGCGCGGTCAACGACGAGCGGCGCGAAGCCTATGTGCGTGAGCATATCTTGGCCACCAAGGCGGCCATGGAACAGGGCGTTCCGGTCGATGCGTATTTCGCCTGGAGCCTGATGGACAACTTTGAATGGGCCAGTGGCTACGACAAGCGTTTCGGCCTGGTGCATGTGGACTACCAGACGCTCAAGCGCACGCCCAAGCGCAGCGCCTTGTGGTACCGGCAATTTCTGCAAGGCTGATTCATGGCCCGCATTGAGCTCAAGCAGCTGTCCAAGTCCTACGGCGACCAGCTGGTGATTCCTGGCGTCGATCTGAGCATTGAAGACGGCGAATTCATGGTGTTCGTGGGGCCCTCGGGCTGCGGCAAGTCGACCATGTTGCGCATGCTCGCCGGCCTGGAGGCCTGTAGCGGCGGCGAGCTGATGTTTGACGGTCAGCGGGTCAATGACATGCCGGCTGCGCAGCGCGGCGCAGCCATGGTGTTTCAGAACTATGCGCTGTATCCGCACATGACGGTGGCCGAGAACATGGGCTTTGCCCTGAAGATGTCGGGCG
>JBAXEN010000012.1:0-24789 GCA_037140415.1 Betaproteobacteria bacterium
AAGCCAGCTCCTGCAGCTGCTCGATGGAAATCAGGCCCGAGCGCACCCCATCGTCGATATCGTGGGCGTTGTAGGCAATCGCATCGGCTAGATTACACAACTGGGCCTCAAGGCTGGGCTGGGTGCCGTCGAGGAAGCGTTGACCGACGCCACCCGGCTCGGCCCGCTCCAGCCGCAGCGCATTGCGGCGCGAGCAGTGCTTGAGGATGCCCTCGCGCGCTTCGAAGGTCAGGTTCAGGCCGTCATGCGCCGGGTAGCGCTCTTCCAATGAGTCGACCACCCGCAAGCTTTGCAGGTTGTGCTCGAAGCCGCCGTACCCGGCCATGCATTCGTTGAGGGCGTCCTGACCGGCATGGCCAAACGGGGTGTGCCCCAGGTCATGGGCCAGCGCGATGGCCTCAACCAGATCTTCGTCGAGCCCCAGGGGCCTGGCAATCGAGCGGCCTATCTGCGCCACCTCCAGCGAGTGGGTCAGGCGGGTGCGAAACAGATCGCCCTCATGGTTGAGAAAGACCTGGGTCTTGTAAACCAGGCGCCGGAAGGCTGTGGAATGAACGATGCGGTCGCGGTCACGCTGAAATTCAGAGCGGGTCGGTGCGGGCTGCTCCGGATGGCGCCGGCCTCGGGTGCGCGCCGGATCGCTGGCGTAAACAGCCCGACTCATGCGCGCAGCCCGAAGGCGGCCTCAGGCCGGGGCGCAACAGGCATCAATGACCTCACGCACCAGTGCGTCGGGCGCGCCGCGCACGCCGGCGCGGCCCGGCGCCTCAATCACCACGAACTTGATCTGGCCGGCCTCAGATTTTTTGTCGAGCCGCATCAACTCAAGATAGCGTCCGGCGTTGTCGGTGGGTGCCAGTTGCGGCCCGATCACCGGCAGGCCGGCGGCCTGCACCAAAAGCCGGATTCTGGCCACCAGAGCGGCATCGATCAGGCCCAAGCGCTCAGAAAGCAGCGCCGCCATCACCAGGCCGCAGCCGACCGCCTCGCCATGCAGCCACTGGCCGTAACCCAGGCCGGCCTCGATCGCATGGCCGAAGGTGTGGCCGAAATTGAGGATGGCGCGCAGGCCCGCCTCACGCTCGTCGAGCCCGACCACACCGGCCTTGATCTCGCAGCTGCGTCGCACCGCCTGCGCGAGCGCGGCCGGCTCGCGCGCCAGCAACTGCGGCAAGTGGGCTTCAATCCAGTCCAGAAAAGCCATGTCAGCAATCGGTCCGTACTTGATGATCTCGGCCAGACCCGCGCTGAGCTCGCGCGCGGGAAGGCTGGCCAGCACGTCGAGGTCGCACACCACCCGCGCCGGCTGATAGAAGGCGCCAATCATGTTCTTGCCCAGCGGATGATTGATCGCCGTCTTGCCACCCACCGAAGAATCTACCTGAGCCAGCAGCGTGGTCGGCACCTGCACAAACGGCACGCCGCGCATGAAGCTGGCCGCGGCAAAGCCGGTGATGTCACCGACCACCCCACCACCGAGCGCAAACAAGACCGTCTTGCGGTCGCAACCGTGCTCGAGCAACACATCAAAGATGCGCTGCAGGTGCAGCCAGTCCTTGTGGCTCTCCCCATCGGGCAGGCTCAGCAGCAGCACCCGCGCATAGTAGGGTGCGAGCGCGCTGCGCAAGGTCTGGGCGTACAGTGGCGCTACCGTGGTGTTGCTGACGATCAGTGCGGTCTGGGCGCGGGGCAGGTCAGCATAGGTCTGGGCTGCGCCGAGCAGCCCCGGCGCAATCAGGATGGGGTAGCTGCGCTCGCCCAGATCGATCTGCACACGCTGCAAGGTGGGGGAGACAGTGGCCATGGTCTTAATTCGGTGAGCCGGACGGTGCCGGCGAAGTTTCGGCCACAGCGGCGGGGGGAAGCAGTCCGGCCAATTCGAGTTGCATGATGATCATATTGACCAAGCTGGCCACCGTGGGCCGGCCAGTCTCGATCACGAAATGCGCGGCTTCACGGTAAAGCGGGTCGCGCGCCTTGTAGAGCTCGCGCAGGCGCCCGAGGGGGTCGGCCACCTGTAAAAGGGGGCGGTTCTGGTCGTGCCTCAGGCGCTTGAACACCTCGTCGGGTGACGAGTGCAGGTAGATGGTGGTGGTGCGCTCATGCAGCCGCTGCCGATTGGCAGGACGGAGCACAGAGCCACCGCCCGTGGAGAGCACGCCGCTGGCGGCCTGGGTGAGCTCGTCCAGCACCTCCTCTTCCACGTCCCGGAAGGCGATCTCGCCCTCGCGTTCGAAATATTCGCGAATGGAGCAACCCAGACGCTGCTCGATCACATGGTCAGAATCGACAAAACGCAGGCCCTGCCGCCGGGCCAACTGGCGGCCCACGGTGGACTTGCCCGAACCGGGCAGGCCGACACAGGCGATGAGACAGGGATATTCGGGCACGGCAGGCGGCATCAAGAGCACAGCCTGCCATGATAAACGCCCTGCAATGGACGGCCAGTCGCTGCAGCCCGACTCAAGGCGCGACCGAACGGGGCGGATCGACCAGGACCTGAGGCGTCAGAAAGACCAGCAACTCGGACTTGGCCAAGCTGCGCGTGCGACTGCGAAACAGCGCGCCCAGCCCCGGCAGACTACCCAGCATCGGCACCCGGGCCTCGTCCTCGCGCTCGACGGTCTCGAAGATGCCGCCAATCATCACCGTACCACCGTCGTCGACCCGCACCTGGGTCTGCACATGCTTGGTGTCGATCGCAAAGCCATTGGGGGTGCTGCGGCCGACACTGTCCTTGTTGATATCGACGTTGAGGATGATGCGTCCATCCGGCGCGATCTGCGGGGTCACTTCCAGCTTGAGGTTGGCTTTTCGAAAGGTCAGCGAGGTGGCGCCGCTGCCGGCGGCCTGTTGGTAGGGCAGCTCGGTGCCCTGCTCGATGATGGCCTTGACCTGATCGGCAGTCACGATGCGCGGGCTGGCCACCACCTTGCCCTTGCCGTCAGCTTCCAGGGCAGAAATCTCTAAATTGAGCACCCGGGTCAGCGAGGCATTGAACAGCGACACCGCCAGCGCAGCCGCGGGCTGGCCGGCTTGGGCCTGCGCGGGCAGATTGACCAGGTCCGAGCCTGCAATGCCAAAGTCGCGTCCGATCAGCGCTTCGCCCGTGTCGGGCTGCCGAGGCATGATGTAGCCGCCACCGACTTGTCCCCCTGACCAGCCCGACTGCGCCGGATTGGCGGGCCTGCCCGCCAGTCGACCGCCGAGGCGGGCGCCGATGGAGCGCCCGAAGCTGTCGCCCGCTTCGACAATGCGCGCTTCGATCACCACTTGGCGCACCGCGATATCGAGCTGTTCTATGACGCGGCGAACCATCGCGATGCGGGCGGCCACGTCAGTCACAAACAGCTGGTTGGTGCGGGCCTCGGGCATGACACTGCCGCGAACCGATAGCACCCGGCTGGCAGCAGGCCCCAGCTGCAGTTGCCGGGCGACCTCGTCGGCGCGCGCATAGTTCAGACGAAAGCTCTCGGTCAACACAGGCTCGACCGTCTGCAGCGTCTGCTGGCCGTCGAGTTCCTGGCGCTGGCGGGCCGCCTGCTCGGCGCGGGTGCCGACCCAAATCACCGAGCCCTCCTGGCGCTGGGTCAGGCCCCGGCTTTGCACGACGATGTCAAGAACCTGATCCCACGGCAGATCGCGCACCCGCAAGCTGGTGGAGCCGGTCACGCCGTCAGAGACGATGATGTTGAAACCGCTGAAGTGGGCCAGCAGTTGCAGCAAGGTGCGCACCTCAACCGTCTGAAAATTAAAGGACACCAGCTGGCCCTGATAGGTTTTGGGCGGGGGCGCGGCCACAGCCGGTGGCGCTGCCCCCGGCGCAAGGCCCTGAGCACCCAACGCACAGCCGCAACCCAGCCAGGCCGCAGCCAGTCCCCATGAAACGACGCTCATGGCGCAGCTCCGACCTGCCAGCGGCGCACATGCTCACTCCAGCGCCCCTGCACATCGCGCTTGAGCTCACGCAAATCGAGACCGTCCTGATCGACGGACTGAATCCGGCCCAGATCAGGCCCCAGGTAGTCGCCCACATTCAGGGTATGAACCGCGCCGCCTGAGCGCAAAAGCGCCACCCAAGTCGGCCCCTGTCGAAAGGTGCCGGTGAAGGCCAGTTCGCGCAAGGGCAGCGCCTCCAGCGGCTGGCGTTCGCGCGCAAACTCAAGGCGCCACTGAACCGGCACATCGCTCAGCGGATCTGCGGGCGCTGCGGCGGACGCAGGCCGCAGCAAGGGTGAGGTCCAGGGCGGGCGTGCAGCGAAAGGGTCTGCGCCGATGAGCCACACAAAACGGCCCACCGACTCCGCGGGCCGGGTCAGCACCCAGTGCCCTGGCGGCAGAGCTAGGAGACGCAGGCTCATACGCAGCCCCCGGTCAGTGCCGGGCGCCAGTTGTAGCTGTTGCAGGCCCCAGAGTGCATCAGAGCGGGCCAACACCGAGATGAAGCTGACCAGGGCCTCATAGCTGCCGCGCAAATCGAGGTTTACCGACGTACTGGCCACCGCATCGCCCGCGGGCTTGAGGGCGGCGACGCGCAGCCCCTGAGTCAGCGCCAAGCGGTGCAGATGAAACCGGTCGGCACCGGTGGGCGGGCCGACCGCGGGCGGCATCGGATCCGCGCTCAAAGCGCCCTGCATCTCCAACAACTTGGCTTTTGCTCGTGCCAGAGATGCTTGCAGCTCCGTTCGCTTGCGCTCCAAGGCCTGACTTTCGTCACGCCAATCAGAACTCGCAAGCGGCAGGGTCAGCCCCAGCGCCCCCATGAAAAGCGCCGACAGCACCGGTCCGAGGTTCAAAGGACGATGGGCTGAAAGGACGGTGACGCGGCGCAGCCCCCGCCGTGTGGGCCATGACAGCTTCATCGTCTGTCCCCGGTCGAGACAGCCAGGGACGGCGGAAAGTGAAGAACAAAACGCGACACGTCGCTCTGGCTCTCCGGCTCCTGGCTGAGCGGCGTCGGCACGCTCTGCTCAATCAGGCGAGCCGGACCCAAGGGCAATTGGAGGGCGGCCAACCAGCCCTGCAACTGGCTGGCTGGCATTTGAGCGACCAGCTCCAGGCCGTGCTCGTCCATCCTCACATCGAGCAACTGAACGCGGGCTGAACGGCCCGAGACCTGAGCAAGCCTTTGTAAGACCTGGCTGGCCGCCAGCCACCGCGAACGCTCAAGCGCGTGACTGCGCTGCTGCTCACGCAGAGCCTGCTGGGCTTGAAGCTTGGGTGCCAACTCGCGCTGGCGGGCCTGCAGGGACTCCAATTCGCTGTGCATGGGCACCAGGGCGTCGCGCTCGCCTTCAAGGCGCCGCTCGCCCTCGACCAAGACGAGCAGGCCGCCGCTCAGTCCAACACCCAGGGCCAGGAGCATGGGCCGCCAGGGTGTCCGGCGCAAACGCCGGCGAAGACGGAACGCGGCCGGGAGCAGATCGAAGGCTGGCACAGCAGAGCGTGTCATGCCAGCCTCCGCCGATCGGCCAGACCCAAAGCTGTCCAGTAGCCCGAATGTTGCCGGCCCAAGAGCAGATCGGAAGCCCATTGCAGCCGATCGCCCGGTTCAGGCTGGGTTGGATTGAAGCCGGCCTGCGCAAGGTCCTGCTGCAGCGCCTGGGCTAAGGGAGACTGGCCCAGCACAAACACCGATGCGCCGGCGACCGATGCCCGGCACCGGTCGATCAGATCTTGCTGCGGGCCCTGATCACGCCAGGACCACTGCCAGCGACCATTTCGCTCCTGCAAGGCCTGAACACAAGCGCTACCGACCTGGAACAAGCAGGCGCCTGGCGGCAGACCCTCCTGCCAGCGATCAAGTGCCCGCCAGGCAGCCTGGTGTGCCTCATCCAGAGATATCGAGCTGCATCCCAGGGCCTCGCCCAGACCCAGCCAGTCTTGCACCTGGTCCAGCTCTGCGGCCATCAGTCGCCAGCGCGGCCCCTGCAAGAGATGGGCGCTCCAACTCAATTCAGCCACGGGCCGACGCATCAGCTCGGCAGCGCAACGGGCCAGCCACCGCCTGCGCCCCCAGGGCAGCAGTCGCTTGGGTGCTTCAACAACCCAACTGGTGCAGACCTCGGCGGGCAAGGCCATGGCAAGCTCGCTCGGAACAGAACCGGCCAGCCACTGCTGTAGAGCATCGACCAGGCTTTGATAATCCAGCACTTGGCCGGCCTCCACCCATCCAGGCCGCAGGGACCATTGCTCGTGCTGCTGCACCTGCCACTGCTGGCCCCGCTGCCCGAGCACCACCCAATGGGCGTGGGTGTCGGTGATGTCGAGCCCGGCAAAGGTGTTCGCACCTGTCGCACCGACTTGATTCGATAAACCCATGCGCATCGCTTGCGCTCCCGCAATGAAGGCCTGCAGCGGATCCCGGACGGAATCCGATTACAGAGCAGGCTATCAAGGCCCCGCCTGGTGCCGATTAATTCGTGTTAAGCCTGCACCCCGCGAGGACCAGGGTCACCCAGGGCCCCAATTCAGCCCTGCAGCATTTTTGCTTTTTATAATGCACCCTCAGGCCCGGCTCAGTCCGCGCCGCCACTTCCATGCCCTTACCCCCGACTCCGACCCCCACCCCGTCCGATCCGTCTGAACCAGCCACGTTCAAGCAAGTGGCAATGCGCTTGATGATCTGGGGCCTGGGACTGCTGGCGGCTGCCGTGTTGGGTGGACTGATGGTTCTGGCGGTGGCACTGGCTACCGCTTACCCCAAGCTACCCGACGTCTCAGACCTCGCCGAGTACCGGCCCAAGCTGCCGCTGCGTATCTATTCGGTCGACAAAGTATTGATCGGCGAATTCGGCGAGGAGCGGCGCAGCTTTACGGCTGTCAAAGACATACCGCAGGTGATGAAAGACGCAGTGCTGGCCATCGAGGACGCGCGGTTTTTCCAGCACGGCGGCGTGGACTATCTGGGCGTGATCAGAGCCGGCCTGGCCAACGTGCGCAACTTCAAGAGTCAGGGCGCATCGACCATCACCATGCAGGTGGCGCGCAATGTCTACCTGTCGGCCGAGAAAAGCTACACCCGCAAAATCTACGAGATCTTGCTGACCTTCAAGCTCGAGCACTTGTTGACCAAGGATCAGATCCTTGAGATCTACATGAATCAGATCTTCCTGGGTAACCGCGCCTATGGCTTTGCAGCGGCGGCTGAAACCTATTTCGGCAAACCCCTGCAAGACATCACCATCGCGGAGGCCGCCATGCTGGCGGGCCTGCCTAAAGCGCCATCGGCCTTCAATCCGATCGCCAACCCCAAGCGGGCCCGCGCGCGACAGCTCTACATCATTGAGCGGATGGAAGACAACGGCTTCATCACCGCCGCACAGGCGAAGGCGGCCAAGGCGCAGGAACTCAAGATCCGCAGCGCCGCCGACCCCAATCGGATGCACGCCGAGTACGTGGCTGAAATGGTCAGACAGCTGGTCTATGCACAGTACGGAGCCGACACCTATACCCGTGGTCTCAATGTCTACACCACGATCAGGGCCGCCGATCAGGCGGCGGCCTACCGGGCCCTGCGCAAGGGCATCATGGACTATGAGCGCCGCCAGATCTACCGCGGACCCGAAAAATTCCTGACCCTGCCCGTCGACCCCAAGGAGGCCGAGGACGTGATCGACGATGCGCTGGCCGACCATCCGGACAACGGCGACGTGATGTCGGCCGTGGTGCTGGAAGCGAGCGCCCGCAAGGTACTGGCCGTGCGCGGTAACGGTGAGACGATCGAGGTCACCGGTGACGGCCTCAAGCCGGTGCAGTCGGGCCTGGCCGACAAGGCGCCGCCCAACATCGCCATTCGCCGCGGCGCGCTTATTCGCGTCATGAAGGTGCCAGAAGGCCGGTGGGAAATCACGCAGCTGCCCGAGGTTGAGGGCGCGCTGGTGGCCATGGATCCGCGCGACGGCGCCCTCAGAGCCCTGGTCGGTGGCTTTGACTACGACAAAAACAAGTTCAACCACGTCACCCAGGCCTGGCGCCAGCCCGGCTCGAGCTTCAAGCCTTTCATTTATTCCGCCGCACTCGAAAAGGGCCTGACTGCGGCGACGGTGGTCAATGACGGCCCCCTGTTTTTTGATGCGAGCGTGACCGGCGGACAGCCCTGGGAGCCGAAGAACTACGACGGGCAGTTCGACGGGCCGATGAGCTTGCGAACCGCGCTCAAGAAATCCAAGAACATGGTTTCAATTCGGGTGTTGCAAGCCGTGGGCACCCAAAACGCACAAGACTGGATCACCCGTTTTGGTTTTGAGGCCGACAAACACCCCCCCTATCTGACCATGGCCCTGGGCGCCGGCTCCGTCACGCCGATGCAAATGGTGACTGGCTATGCGGTGTTTGCCAACGGCGGTCTGCGAGTCAGCCCCTACCTGGTGACGCACATTACCGATCAACAGGGACGAGTGCTGGTTGCAACGCCAACACCGGTGCCCGATGAAGGTCAGCGGGCCATTGATGCGCGCAACGCTTTTGTGATGTCCAACCTGCTGCAGGAAATCACCCGCTCGGGCACTGCGGCCCGCGCCCAGGCCCAGCTCAAGCGCCCTGACCTGTTTGGCAAGACCGGCACCACCAATGACTCCATCGACACCTGGTTCGTCGGATACCAGCCCACTGTGGTGGCCGGCGTCTGGATGGGCTACGACAAGCCACGCAAACTCGGCGATCGCGAAACCGGCGGCGGGCTGAGCCTGCCGGTGTGGATAGGCTATATGGAGCAGGCCCTCAAGTCGGTTCCGGTGACGGAAATACCGGTGCCGCCCGGCGTGGTCAATGTGGGCGGCGAGTGGTTTTACGAGGAATTCTCACGCGGCAATGGGGTGACCAGTCTGGGCGTTGACGGCAAAGCCAGCGAAGTGGCGCCCACCTTACCTGCCGCAGAAGAGCGGCGCAACATCCTTAATCTGTTCCGGCAGTAAGCGGTCCGAGGCGACCGAATACAGCGCTGGCTCAGGGTGCGAACTGCAGGGTTTGCGCAGCCTGCTCGCTGGCACAGCGGCTGAGGGTGCTGAAAAACTCCGAGCCGTCTTTCGTGTCCACCCAGCGCTCAGCACTGAGCTTGTAGTGAAATCCGCCTGCGCGCGCGGCCATCCATACCTCGTGCAGCGGCTTTTGCAGGTTGATGATGATTTGGCTGCGATTGGCAAAAGTCAGCGTGACCATGCCGCCGGTACGCTGGTTGTCGATGTCCACATCGCTGAGCTCATTGATGCGGTCACAAGCGGCTTCCACCGCGCGCAGCAGGGCTTCAGCTTGGTCCAGGTATTGAAGGTCGGTCATTACAATTGGCCGATGAAAAAAATGTCAGAGCGGCTCGCAAGGATTCTAGGGCTTGAGCGCAGCATCAGCGCGTGCCTGGCCCTGATGCTGCTCGCCGCTTGTGGACAAAAAGGCGCGCTCTACCTGCCTGCGCCCTTGCCTGGCCCGATGGTCAAGCCCGGCGCCTCCGATCCGGCCAAGCCCAAAGCCGAGCCGGCCCCCTCTTCAAGCAGCCCGTAAAGGCCCGCCCCCACAGGCCCATGCCTTCGCTCCCTTCACGCGCAACTCAGCCGCCTCATGAACGCTCCTGACTCCTTCGCCTTGCTGCCCGGCCATCCCTTTGTGCATCGCCACCAGGGCGAACTCCATGTCGAAGGCGTGTCGCTCGCGGCGCTGGCTGTCCGCCACGGCACGCCGCTGTTTGTCTACTCCAAGGCGGCCATGCTGGCCGCACTGGCGGCATACCAGCGCGGCTTTGCCGGCCGCAAGGCGCAGATCTGCTACGCGATGAAGGCCAACTCCGCCCTGGGCGTGTTGCAGGTTTTTGCGCAGGCCGGCTGCGGCTTTGACATCGTCTCGGCCGGCGAACTCGAGCGGGTGCTGGCTGCAGGCGGCGATGCGAGCAAGGTGATCTTCTCCGGCGTCGGCAAGACCGAGCAGGAGATGCGGCGCGCGCTGGAGGTGGGCATAGGCTGCTTCAACGTGGAAAGCCAAGCGGAGCTGGAACGCCTGTCGCAGGTGGCCAGCGCTCTGGGACGACGCGCCAGGGTGAGCATACGCGTCAATCCGAACGTGGACCCTCAGACCCACCCCTATATCTCGACAGGGCTCAAGGACAACAAGTTCGGCGTGGCCCACGAGGACACCCTGCAGGTCTACCAACTCGCCGCCCGCCTGCCGGGCTTGCAAGTGGTGGGCATCGATTGCCACATAGGCTCGCAGATCACCCAAGTCGCGCCCTATCTGGACGCGATGGACCGGGTGCTGGACCTGGTCGAAGCCATCGAGGCCTCTGGCATCGCCTTGCATCACATTGATTTTGGCGGCGGCCTGGGCATCGACTACGCCGGCGACACACCCCCGGCAGCCGACGCGCTCTGGCGCGAGTTGCTCGCGCGCATCGATGCGCGCGGCCACGGCGGCAAGCAGCTGATGATCGAGCCCGGCCGCTCTTTGGTGGGCAATGCCGGCATCTGTCTGACCGAGGTGCTTTACCTCAAGCCTGGCGAGAACAAGAATTTTTGCATCGTCGACGCCGCCATGAACGACCTGCCCCGACCGGCCATGTACCAGGCCTATCACCAGATCGTGCCGCTCACGCCCAGGTCGGGCGCGGGCCTGAGCTACGACGTGGTCGGCCCGGTCTGCGAAAGCGGCGACTGGCTCGGGCGCGACCGCCATTTGCAGGTGCAAAGCGGCGATGTGTTGGCGGTGCTGTCGGCCGGCGCGTATTGCATGAGCATGGCGAGCAACTACAACACCCGAGGCCGCGCCGCGGAAGTGCTGGTCGATGGCGAGCAGGCCCACCTGATCCGTCGGCGCGAAAGCACGGCCGACCAGATGCGCCAGGAAAGCCTGGTTCAGGGCTGAGGCTGGGGATTTTTTCGCGGCCCCAGGGCTTGGGGCTTGTTCGAGAGCCGGGGGTGGATTGAGGCTGGGGTAAGCCCTGCGTGTGACCTTCTGCGAATTGCGGCCCCCATAAAAGGCCCTACTGGGACAGCCGGCGGCGCTGCCACACCCGCCACCCCAGCAGCGCAGCCACAACGGCGGCATAGACAGCCACCTCGGCAAAGTTGTTCTTGCCCGCCCGCATCCATAAAAAATGCAGCAGCATGGTCAGCGACGCCAAGTAGACCAGCCGGTGCAACTTCTTCCAGCGCGCCGCGCCCAGGCGCCGTACCGCGCCGTTCCAAGAGGTGGCCGCCAGCGGAAGCAGCAGCAAGAAGGTGAGCGTGCCGAGCAAGATGAAGGGCCGCTTGGCAATATCGATCAGGATGTCGGCCAGCTCCAGCCCCATGTCGAACACCGCATAGCTGAGCAGGTGCACGCTGGCGTAGAAAAATGCGAACAGGCCCACCATGCGCCGCCAGCGTGCCAGCACCGGCAATGTCAGCGCCTGCCGCAGTGGGGTGACGGCCAGGGCCAGACACATCAACCGCAGCGCCCAATCACCGGTCGCTCGAATCAGGGCTTCCTGCGGGTTGGCGCCCAGGGCGTCGGTGGCGGCCAAAAAGAACAGATAGACAAAAGGCGACAGGCACAGCAAGAAAGCCAGCGGCCGGGCTGCGGGGTGCAGCAGGAGGGCGTTCATCGCTGAGGCCAGCTGGCGCCGCTCAGAAAAACTTCTTCAAGTCCAGGCCCGCGTACATCTGGCCGACCTGGGGCTCATAGCCATTGAACATCAAGGTCTTGCGCTTCTTGGCAAACAGGCCGTCTTCACCAATGCGCCGCTCGCTGGCCTGGCTCCAGCGCGGATGATCGACATTGGGATTGACGTTGGAGAAAAAACCATATTCCTGGGCGGCCGCTTTGACCCAAGCGGTGCGCGGTTGCTGCTCGGTCAGGCGGATCTTGACAATGCTCTTGCCGCTCTTGAAGCCGTACTTCCAGGGCACCACCAGACGCACCGGCGCGCCGTTTTGCTTAGGCAGAACCTCGCCATACATGCCAAAGCTGAGCATCGCCAAAGGATTCATCGCCTCGTCCAAGCGCAAAGCTTCCACATAGGGCCACTCCAACACCCCGGAGCCCACAAAAGGCATGGTCTGGCCGTCAGCGGCGGTGATGAACTCCACAAACTTGGCGCTGCCCAGGGGCTCGACCCGGCGCAGCAAGTGGGCCAGCGAATAGCCAATCCAGGGAATCACCATGGACCAGCCCTCGACGCAACGCATGCGGTAGATGCGCTCTTCCTGAGCGCTGAGCTTGAGCAGGTCTTCCAGCGCGAAGGTGCGCGGCTGCTTGACCAGGCCCTCGACGCTCACGCTCCACGGACTGGTTTGAAAGCGGCTGCTATTGCGCGCTGGGTCGGCCTTGTCGGTGCCGAATTCATAGAAATTGTTGTAGGTGCTGGCGTCCTGGTAGCTGGTGAGCTTTTCCATGGTGACAGCGCCTGGCAATTGCGAGGCCACAGCAGGCAAAGCCGCCAGCTTGCCCGGTCGTGCCGGCGCTGCCATCTGGGCGCGGGCATCGCGCGCGGCCCAGGAGGCCAGGGCAGTCCCCGCGGCGCCGCCGGCCAGCCGACTGAGCCACTGGCGCCGGTTGCTGTACGCCGAAGCCGGCGTGATCTCACTGCCGACTTTGTGGTTCCAGTCTTTGTCATCACTGCGGATCAACATGGCAACAACTCCTGATCATGATGAAAGTCCCTTCAACAGCCCCACCCAAAACCCGGCGACGGCCGGCCCGTGCGGCCCCAAGCAAGGGGCACCAGCGCGCTCAAAGTTCGCCGTAGCTGTGCAGGCCAGAGAGGAACATATTGACACCCAGAAAGGCAAAGGTGGTCACGCCCAGCCCCGCCAGAGCCCACCAGGCTGCCACCGTACCGCGCAGGCCCTTCATCAGGCGCATGTGCAGCCAAGCTGCATAGTTGAGCCAGACGATGAGCGCCCAGGTTTCTTTGGGGTCCCAGCTCCAGTACCCGCCCCAGGCTTCGGCAGCCCACAGAGCGCCCAGCACCGTGGCGATGGTGAAGAAGGCAAAGCCTACCGCAATGGCCTTGTACATCACATCGTCCATCACCTCGAAGCTTGGAAGACGCGCGCCTATCGGCCGCCGCGCCAACACCAACAGCGCTGCCACCAAGCCCGAAACAAGCAGGTAGCCGGCCCAATACATACCACCGGCTTCGTAAGAGGACTTGCGAAACACCAGCGGCACAAAGCACAGGAGCAAGCCGAGCAACCACAAGGGAGCCAGCTTGTGCCAACGGGTCTGCTCGGCTTGCTGCTTGATCAGGTAGCCCAGAGCCACCATGGCCGACAGGGAGAACATGCCGTAGCCCACGAAATTGGCCGGCACATGCAGCTTCATCCACCAGCTTTTGAGGGCGGGCACCAGCGGCTGGATTTCATGCGCCTCCCGGACCAGGGTGTACCAGAGCAAAAATCCCACCGCTGCGCTGACCACCAGCATCACCAAGCCACCGAGGCTGCGGGTCTGGTACTGCGCCTCAAAGTAGAGGTAAAACAGAGCCGTCATCCAGCAAAACAGCACAAATACCTCATAGAGGTTGCTGACCGGGATATGCCCGATGTCGGGCCCCATCTGATGGCCTTCGTACCAGCGCACCATGGTGCCGATCAGGGCCATGACCACTGCCGCCCAGGCCAAGCGCGAGCCCAGCAGCTCAAAAGCGCCGCCCTGGCCCTTGATGGCCACCGGCAACCAATAAAACACGGTACTCATAAAAAACAGCACCGACATCCAGAGAATGGCCGATTGGCTGGAGAGGAAATACTTGAGCCAGAACACTTGTTCGGCGCGGGCCAGATCGCCCTGATAGGACGCGATGGCCAGCAGAGATGCCGCAGCCACGCCCATCATCAGGGTCTGCAAGGGCCGCCAGAACCAGCCCAGCCAGATGGCACAAGGCAGCAGCCCCAGCAAGATGGCTTGCTCATAGCCGTCCATCGTCTGCTGATACTTGAACAGGGCGAACAGACCGCCGGCGATCACCAGCGCTGCAAACACCCACTCGGCAAGGCCGCGGCGGGAGAAATAGCCTTCACGCAGGACGATGCCGTCCCGCCCCAATGTGGTACTCATGAGGACCCCTGCAAAAGTCGATCTTTCAAGTGCTCAAACTCCTTGTCGCCGTCGAGCGTCTTGCGGTTGCTGGACAAGGCCATGGTGGCTCGTGAGGCCGCGCCGTCTTCGGCCGGGGACAGCCAGATCCAAAGGCGCCGCTCCCGAACGTAGAGCATGGCAAAAATCCCCACAATGAGAAACAGGCACCCCAGATAGACGATGTTACGCCCTGGCGCGCGGGCCACCTGAAACACGCTGGCCTGCACCTGCTCGAAATCCTTGAGTTCGAAAGTCATGGGAGCCGGATAGGCAAAGGCGTCCGACAGGCTGAGCACCGCCTGCGCCATGAAATTTTGCGTCTTTTGCCCCGGCTCCAACAGGGGCACGCCAGCGGCTTGGCGCGACATCTGCACCAGCTCAAAAAGGACGCCGTTGAGAATGCGGATCAACACCCCGCTGGCACGCTCGCGCTCGGCCTGCGGCACATTGACTTCCATGAAGTCCGATATGGCCTGCAGGCCTGCGGCTGGCTTGGCCTGCCCACCTGCAGCGGGCACCGACTCAGAACCGGCATACAAATTGAGCGCGCGCAGGGCCGAGGCGGTGAGTTGGTCGGCCATGTCCTTGCGCTCAGACGGAATGGCCTGGCGTACGTAACGGCGCACCGCCTCCTGACGCAGCGCTGGGTCCTGCAGAGCCTGACGGGTGCGCAAGAAGGTCTGCTTGCCACCCTCCGGATCAGCGGGGATCCGCAAATACTGAAACTGATCGGCCGGCGTCTCACGCACGCCAAGCAGGAAGATGGGCACGCTGTCGGGGTCATGGTCCAGCAGGATCGGCAGCATGTAGTTGTTGTACTCGCGCGCCTGACCTGCCGCATCGCGCAACTTATAGCTCACGCTGGGGCCCACATTGCGCAGTTCTTTGCGCGAAGTGGTTTTATTGGCCGCGCCCAGGCGCTGATCGATGGCATGACCCAGCCGGGACTCACCGTCCTGACGCGGGTCGGTCGGCGTCTTGCCCAGGTTCTCCACATTGATCACCCGCAAGCCCGAGAACTCCAGCGTCATCTGCTCGCGGCCGTTGCTCAGGGGTGCCGAGCCGCCAATGGTGCCCGCAATCTCAAAGGGTTCGATGGCCGAGGCCATGGGCAGCGCACGCAAGGTGACGCGGGAGCCGCCATCGTCAAAACCGGACTGGTAAATTTCGATGCCGCGAAAGCGCACCGGATGATTGACCTCCACCCGCTGGGGCAGGGCCTGACCGGTTTCCTTGTCGTGGATGACGATCTCGCTGGCGAACAGCTTGGGCATGCCGGTGGAGTAATACTCCACGATGAACTTGCGCAGCTCGATGGAAAACGGCAACTCCTGCAGCAGTACGCCGCCGGGCTGGCTGAGCAAGGCGGTGCTCGAATGCGTGCCCTCTCCCACGAGGATGTTGCCGCGAAAGGTCGGGTTGGAAGCGCTCAGGCGGTGGCGGGCCGGCACATCGGCGATCATGCCGGCGCCGCTGAAGACGGCCTTGTCGCCCCACCACATCTGCAGCCTCACCATCAAGTCGCCATCGAGCAGACCGCCCACACAGACCAGCACGATGGCACTGTGCGCGGCGATATAGCCGAGCTTGTTGACCGCGCCTTTCTTAGCCGCCACCATCCAGCCCGCCTCACGCTGCTGCAGCTTGACCCGCCAGCCGCCTTTGACCAAGGCCTGCCCGAGTTCCTCGGCCGCCTGCTGCGGCAAGGCCCCTACTCGGCCCTCAGCCCGGTGCGGGAAAGCCTTGAGGCTTTGCTCCCGAATGTTTTCCTTATAGGCCTTCAGATCAGCCAGGATCTTGGGGGTGTTGCGCGCGATGCACAGTGAGGTGCTGAGCACCAGAAAGGCCAGGATGAGGAGGAACCACCAGGCGCTGTAGACGGTGTAGAGATTGAGCTTGCCAAACAGTTGGGCCCAGAAAGAGCCGAATTGGTTGATGTAATTGACCGCCGGCTCGGCCTGCTTGACCACGGTGCCGATCACCGACGCAATGCAGATCACCGTCAGCAGCGAGATCGCAAAGCGCATGGATGAGAGCAACTCAACCAGGCCACGCCCGGCGCCTGCGACCGACAGGCCCTCGATTTCAGCGGTATTGGCGCTCACGCGTGATCAGCCCTCATGGTGACAAGGTTCGCACAAGCGGCTGACCTTGCCAAGAAAAAAAGCGGGCCTTTCACCAAGAAAGGCCCGCCTTGTTGTGCTTGTTGTGCCCGGCGGGTGCCTGGCAACGCTCCACCGACTGTAACGGCCCGGGGCGCCAGCACCAAAACCCGACTCGCAATAGGCCTGTTGCCACAAGCCCTTTGCAGGATCAGCGCAGACCGGCGACGTAGTCGGCCAGGGCGCGGATCTCGCGGTCGTTGAGCTTGGCAGCCACCTGAACCATCTGCAGACTGTTGCCGCGACCGCCATCACGATAAGCGGTCAACTGCGCAGCCGTGTAATCGGCATGCTGGGCGCTCAGGCGCGGATACTGAGCCGGATTGCCTGCCCCGGTGGGGTTGTGGCAGCCGGCGCAGGCGGCAATCTGACGGTCCTGGATACCGCCGCGGTAGATCTTCTCGCCCAGCGCGACCAATTCCTTGTCCTTGGCAAAACCCGGCTTGGACTTTTTGCTGGCCAGCCAGAAGGCGATGTTCTTCATGTCTTCATCGGACAAGCCTGCGGCCATGCCCTGCATGATGGCGTTCTTGCGCACGCCAGACTTGAATTCCGTCAACTGCTTGACCAGGTACTCCGGGTGCTGCTGCGCCAGCTTGGGGTTGGCAGGCGTGCCTGAATTGCCGTCTGCGCCATGGCAGGCCGCGCAGGCAGCGGTAAATTTGGCCTCGCCAGCGACCAAATCTGGCTTGGCAGGTGCTTTGGCGGCACTGCCTGCGGCGTGGGTCAGGGGGGCCGACAAGGCCAACAGGGCAGCCAGGAAGAAAGAGGCAGGCAGCTTCATAAGAAGAACACTTTTGAGTGAAGGCGATGACTGGAACGGGCCGCAGAACGGGGACGGCCCGCGGCAAACGCCTGATTTTACAATGACCGAGAATCACCCCTGCCCATTGTCCGGCCAGGGCCCTGTGCTGGTACGCCCTGGCCCGATGGCGGCGGCCATCCCCCCACCCCACCGAGCAGCTCCCCATGAATCAGCCCGACAACGGCCCCGTCGACCCCAAGGTGGCCCTGGGCTGGCTACACACCGCCCGCTTTTTGACCACCGCGCCGCAGCTCGAACACCTGCCCGCGCTCGATGTCCCCGAAATCGCCTTCGTCGGCCGCTCCAATGCAGGCAAATCCACCTGCATCAATACCCTGACACAGCAGCACCGCCTGGCATTTGCATCCAAAACGCCGGGCCGCACCCAAAGCATCAACCTGTTTGCCTTGGGCAAGCAGAGCCTGACCGACGCGGTCCTGGCCGACCTGCCGGGCTATGGTTACGCAGCCGTCCCCAAACAGGCCAAGCTGCGCTGGCAGCGCGTCATGGCCAACTACCTGGTGACCCGCGCCAATTTGCGAGCTGTGGTGCTGCTGTGCGACCCCAGGCACGGGCTGACCGAGCTCGACGACATCTTGCTCGACGTCATCCGACCACGCGTCGAGCAAGGCCTGCGCTTTTTGGTGCTGCTGACCAAGGCCGACAAGCTCAACCGAAGCGAGGCGGCGCACGCGCTGTCCATTGCCCGCCTGCAAACCGGTGGCGGCCAGGTCCAGCTGTTTTCAGCGCTCAAGCGCCAGGGCATTGAAGAGGCCGCCTGCACGCTGTGGGATTGGGCCCATGAACAACGCGGGCCGGTCGACTCCAACGCAGCGCCGGCAAGCGCAGCGCCATCTTGAGCGAAGGCCCATGCCCGCCATCGAGACCTGGCGCCTGAGCCTGCCGAACGGCATCGAGCTGGCCTGCCGATCAGCGGGCCAGCGCGGACGGCCGGTCATGGTCTTCCTGCACGGCTTTCCTGAGGCGGCTTTTGTCTGGGACAAGTTGCTGCTCCACTTCAGCCAGCCTGACCATGGCGGCTATTTCTGTGTTGCACCCAATCTGCGCGGCTACGAAGGATCGAGCGCGCCACTGGAGCTCAGCGCCTACCATCCGCGTCAACTGGTGCAAGACATCAGCGCCCTGGCACGCACGCTGAGCCAAGAACCTCTGGCCGCCCTGGTGGCCCATGACTGGGGCGGGGCCCTGGCCTGGAATCTGGCAGCCCAGGAGCCGCAATTGCTGCAGCGGCTGGTCATCCTCAACGCGCCTCACCCGGCCACCTTCGCCCGCGAGCTGGCGGATTCGCCCGAGCAGCAGGCAGCCAGCGCCTACATGAATTTTCTGGCTCGACCAGACGCTGCCCAGCGGCTGGCGGAAGACGACTTCCGGCGCCTGTGGGCCTTGTTTGAAGGCATGGGGGCCAGCCAGGGCCAGAGAGCCTGGCTCGATGAGCCAAGGCGCGAACAATACCGCCGAGCCTGGCGGGCCGGCCTGCACGGACCCTGCGCCTACTACGCCGCGACCGCGCTTAAGCCCGCAGCCGGTACAGCGGCGCACCAGACGCCGCGCCGCGCAGCGCAGCTCGGCCGAGTGGGGCTACCCACACTGCTCATCTGGGGCATGCGCGACACGGCCTTGCTGCCCGGCCTGCTCGACGGTCTGCAATGCTGGGTTCCGACGCTCGAGCTGCACCGCATCGAAGACGCCACCCACTGGATCGTTCATGAACAGCCCGAGCGTGTGACAGGGCTGATCGCCTCGTTTTTGAAGCGCATTCATTGCGGTGCCCAGCGTTAAGTTGCGCTGAGAACGCATGGGCGCACATGCACGGTTCAGTAGACGGAAGGCTGACCCGGCGGACGGGACTTGAAGCGTCTGTGCACCCAGTAATACTGGGCCGGCATGCTCAATACCAAGGACTCCAGCAGGGCATTGCCCCGCGCCGTATCGGCCAGCAGATCACCGGTCGGGAAATTTGTCCAGGCCGGCAAAATCTGTACCTCATAACCCGCTTCAGTCATGCGCGGCACCACCGAGATCACCTTGGCTCTGCCCAGGCGGGCAAATCGAGCGATCGAGGGCACGGTGGCTGCCTGTACCCCGAAAAACGGCACGAAAACCGAGCCCTCGGCGCCGAAGTCCATGTCGGGCAACAGATAAAGCACCTGACCACTGCGCAGGCCCGCCACATTGGCCTTGACCCCATCGGTTCGTTGAAACAAGCGAACCCGCCCCCAGCGCAGGCGACCGGCCTTGATCCATTCATCCACCCGCGCATTGGCCTGCGGGGTATAGATCGATGTGAATTCACGGCCGATGTTCATGTTGATGGCGGTAGCGCCAGCGTCAAGCCCATAAAAATGCGGACTGAACACCACCGTCGGCGCCAGTCCGTCAAATTCATGCAAGGCGCCAACGAGCCGCAGGCGGCGCCGCAACACTGCCTCAGACCCATGCCAAAGCCAGCCGCGATCCAACCAGGCCTGGGCCAGGTAGATAAAACTGCGGCGAGCCGTCTGGCGGCGCTGGGCATCGGACCATTGTGGAAAACACAAGGCCAGGTTGGTCAGCGCCACCTTGCGCCTCGCGCGCACCAGCGCATACAGCAGCAGTCCGAGCAGGGCACCCATGGCCCGGACCCAGGGCAGCGGCAACACCGCCATCAGGCGCATGACGCCCAGGCCCAGCGATGTCAGCACCTTGCCCAGCAAGCTCATGAGGCCTGGCCCGACAAACCAGCTTCTCGCCGGGGTTGCTTGTAGCGGGCATAGGCCCAAAGGTACTGCCCAGGCAGACTCAGAATAAGAGCCTCATTGGCCTGGTTGATCAACTGGACCGACTGCTGCAGATCGGGCAGCGGCTGGGCATCGAATTCAGCCAGTGGCGGTAGAAGATGCAGCCGATACCCCCGCCCGCCGCCGAGCCGCTCGGCCAGATAAGGCACCAAGGCGGCGCGGCTTTGCAAGGCCAGCCTGGCCGCCAGGGTCATGGTGTAAGCCGGACGGCCAAAGAAAGGCGCCCACAGCCCCAGCCCCTCCGGGGGCACCTGATCGGTCAACATGGCCACGCTGCCGCCACCGCGCAAGGCCTTGAGCATCTGCCGGATGCCGGCCATGGATGCCGGCGCCATGGCCAGCCCGGGCCTGTGCCTGCTGTCTTTCATCAGACGCGCCAGCCAGCTCTGGCGCGACGGTCGGTACAGGGCGGTCACCGGACCGTAGAGTTCGGCCAGCGCCTGCGGCGCCAGCTCGAAACTGCCTCCGTGCACCGAGAAAAAAATCAGCCCGCGGCCTTGAGCCCGCAGCGCATCGACTGCCTCGCGGCCTTGCACTTGGACCTGAGACAGGCAGCTTTCATGGTGCGGGCGCATCCACAAACGGGGCAACTCACAAGCCATGCGCCCCGCCTCGGCGATGGCCGGCCGCACCTGAGAAAACGCCAGCCCTGCTTGCGACATCTGCAAGCGAAAATTCCTGCGATAGGACGGCGAGCAGCACCATACCAGCCAACCGAGCACCCCCCCGAGGGCGTGCAAAACCGGTAAAGGCCAACGGGAGAAAAATCGAAACAACAAGACCATAAGAGGAACTGGCGGGCGCGCAATCCAGTGCGGCAAGTGTAGAAGGCCCGCCAAGCAGGCTGCGGCCAAGGCCGACTGAAGCTGGCAAGCAGGTGGCACGCCCAGCCCAAATGTCTCCGAGCAGACTCGGGCGTCCTATAATCTCAGCAGTCGCCGAGTTACTGAACAACTTGCAGGGCGACTTTAAACCCAACTGCTAAAGCGTTCGCCGCGACTCCCCAGACGGCAACGCGCCGAGCAATCAACTTTGTGGAGTTTTTCATGGCGAACGATTACCTCTTTACCTCAGAATCCGTTTCTGAAGGCCATCCGGACAAGGTGGCCGACCAGATCTCGGATGCCATCTTGGACGCGATCTTCAAACAGGATCCGCGTTCGCGGGTGGCAGCCGAGACGCTGTGCAACACCGGCCTGGTGGTGCTGGCCGGCGAGATCACCACCAACGCCCATGTGGACTACATCCAGGTGGCGCGCGACACCATCAAACGCATCGGTTACGACAACACCGAATACGGCATCGACTACAAAGGCTGCGCGGTCATGGTTTGCTACGACAAGCAGTCCAATGACATCGCCCAGGGCGTAGACCATGCCAGCGACGATCACCTCAACACTGGCGCTGGCGACCAAGGCCTGATGTTCGGCTACGCCTGCAATGAGACGCCCGAACTCATGCCCGCGCCCATCCACTATGCGCACCGCCTGGTCGAGCGCCAGGCCCAGCTGCGCCGCGATGGGCGCTTGCCCTTCCTGCGGCCCGATGCCAAAAGCCAGGTGACCATGCGTTACGTCGACGGCAAGCCGCACAGCATCGACACGGTGGTGCTGTCGAGCCAGCACAGCCCCGAGATGAGCGACGGCACCAAGATGAAGCCCGCCTTTGTTGAGGCCGTCATCGAGGAGATCATCAAGCCGGTGCTGCCGGCCGAATGGCTCCACAACACCCAATACCTGGTCAATCCCACCGGGCGCTTTGTCATCGGTGGCCCGCAAGGCGACTGCGGCCTGACAGGCCGCAAGATCATCGTCGACACCTACGGCGGCGCCTGCCCGCACGGCGGCGGCGCTTTTTCTGGCAAAGACCCGACGAAGGTGGACCGCTCGGCCGCCTACGCTGCGCGCTATGTGGCCAAGAACATCGTCGCTGCGGGTCTGGCCAGCAAATGTCAGATTCAGGTGGCCTATGCGATTGGCGTCGCCCGGCCGATGAACATCACCGTCAACACCCACGGCACCGGCGTGATCTCTGACGACAAGATCGCACAGTTGGTACAGACTCAGTTTGACCTGCGCCCCAAGGGCATCATCCAGATGCTGGACCTGCTGCGCCCGGTTTATGAAAAAACCGCCGCCTACGGCCACTTCGGCCGCGACGAGCCCGAGTTCAGCTGGGAAAAGACCGACAAGGCCGCTGCGCTGCGCGCGGCGGCAGGGTTGTAAGCCCTCGAGCGCCAGCGAGCTTGGCGGTCTTTCGGCGCAGGCTCACATTGGCACCGCCAATGTGAAGGGCCGCCAGGCCCGGCCGAAGCCAAAAGACCGACAAGGCCGCTGCGCTGCGCGCCGCGGCAGGGTTGTAAGCCCTCGAGCGCCAGCGAGCTGGGCGGTCTTTCGGCGCAGGCTCACATTGGCACCGCCAATGTGAAGGGCCGCCAGGCCCGGCCGAAGCCAAAAGACCGACAGGGCCGCTGCGCTGCGCGCGGCGGCAGGGCTGTGATCGGGCCGGACGGCCAGCGGCCGCCCGAGGCGATTCAGGGGGACTCAAATAGCCGAACCTGGTCCTGGGCATTGGCCGGAATGGCCAGCCGCACGCCCTGGAAGTAAACCTGCAACTGCGACAGCGAGGGGGCCTGTACCGTCCAGGGCGGCGGGCCCGCGATGCTCTTGGCCTGATCTGGCTCCAGGCGATGGGGCTTGAGCTTGCCGGCGCCGTCGAGAACGCACACCACCTGGCCAACGCTGCTGGTCAGATGTATCACCCGTCCCTGCGCCACTGCCGGGGGTAAGGCAAAGGCCGGTGCTGCGGCACTCATGTCCGGGCAGGGCGGCGCGTCCTCGGGACGCGCAGGCGAGGGTGTCAGAGACGGCGCCATGGGCACCGTCAAACTCGAAGCTGGTGCCAGAGCCACCAGGTCTCGCTCCTGCTGCGCTTTGACAGCGACGCCTGGCGCCATAGCGCCGCTCACAGCCAAGCGAGAGCTTGGTTCCGGCGGCGAAACCGCTGGAGGTTCAGGGCCGAGCGCGTCGTGACTGGCCAGTCGCTCATCAGGCGAGGGCGCGGAGGGGGTTGACGGGGTTGAGGGAGCCCGCTTGGTCAGGACCCAGACCGACAGCAAGGCCGCCAGAACCAAGCCCCCCGTCCAAGCGGCACTGGCCACCGACCGGCTGCGACGCCTCGATGTCGACGCCCGGTGCAATTGGGAGCCCGCACCGGCCGGGGCGTGGACGGTCTCAGGCGCCCGGGCTGCTTGCTCGGGCAGATCGGGCGCCTTCAGCGGCACGGCGGTGATCACTGGCTTGCCTTGAGGCTTTGCGTTGGGCGCCGGTTCATGCGCAAAGTCAAGCTTGGTTTCAAGGGCCGAGCCTGTCGCAACAGGCTCAGGCTTTTCATGCAGCTCGGTCGCTGCGGTCGGCTGCTGCCCAAGCTCCCTGGCGCTGCTGCCCAAGTGAGCCAACACTTTGCGCGCCGCATGACGACGTATGGCAGGGGTGTAAAACAGGCTGTGTTGGTCATTTTCGAGCTGCAGCAGTTGCGCGGTCGATAAGCTGACTCTGCGCGCAAGCACCGCCACGTCCATGCCTGCAGCCAGCCGCAGCGCTCTGAGCTGTTCGCCTGAAATGTCTTGCGTCATGACCTGTTAAAGCGATCGAGCAGGAATGCACACAGCAGGAGCAGGCCCGAACTCACCTCGCCCTCGACAGGACGACGGCCCACGGTGAACGCCCAGCAAGAGCAAGTCATAAATTACAACGCCTGTTGGGTGGGGACGGACAGCAGCCACCTTGCCTACAAAAAATCGATCGGGGCCCCAGGGATCACCGCGGTGCCGCACCCAAAAAACAGCCCGCATCAAGGCGGGCTGAAGACGCACACCTGACGCCGGCATCCATCAGGAGGATGCCGACCGGGCGCGCAGAGAGGCTCGGTTGGAGGCTCTTCGCCGTCAGGCACGGCAGTAGGATTTTTAGCTTTAATACGTATGCAGTCGATAGGTAGAGGTCGGCTAATTAGCTAATTTTGGTAAATTAATCGAGTCAAACACATCCGCTGCACCTGCATTGCCGACTGGGGTCGAGGGGGTGAAATGTCCTTCATCGGCCAATTCGGACCACAGGGCCTCTTGAAAAAACGGCCAAGCCCCCTTATGATTAGCACTCGACGGCAATGAGTGCTAACAAGCCAAGCCGCCGCGGGCATGCCCGACCAATGTTAGCGGTCGCAAACTATTGCGGCCATTGATGTTCAACAACAACCTCTGTTCGGAGATCCAATGAAACTTCGCCCCCTGCACGATCGCGTGATCGTCAAGCGCATCGAGAACGAAACCAAGACCGCCTCCGGCATCGTCATTCCTGACAGCGCCGCCGAAAAGCCCGACCAGGGCGAGATCCTGGCCGTTGGCCCGGGCAAGGCCAATGACAAGGGCGAGGTCAAGGCCCTGGGCGTCAAGGTCGGTGACCGCGTCTTGTTCGGCAAGTACAGCGGCCAGACCGTCAAGGTCGATGGCGACGAACTTCTGGTGATGAAGGAAGAAGACCTGTTCGCTGTGATCGAGAAGTAATCGCCACGGCTTTTTCACCCAACTATTGAACTGAATCTGGAGATATCAAATGGCAGCAAAAGACGTGGTTTTTGGCGGTGACGCCCGCGCCCGTATGGTCGAGGGTGTGAACATCCTGGCCAACGCAGTGAAAGTGACCCTGGGCCCGAAGGGCCGCAATGTGGTGCTCGAGCGCTCCTTCGGCGCCCCCACCGTGACCAAGGACGGCGTGTCCGTGGCCAAGGAAATCGAACTCAAGGACAAGCTGCAAAACATGGGCGCGCAGATGGTCAAGGAAGTCGCTTCCAAGACCTCGGACAACGCCGGTGACGGCACGACGACTGCCACCGTGCTGGCCCAAGCCATCGTGCGCGAAGGCATGAAGTATGTGGCCGCCGGCATGAACCCGATGGACCTCAAGCGCGGCATCGACAAGGC
>JBAXEN010000013.1:0-24389 GCA_037140415.1 Betaproteobacteria bacterium
CAGGCGGCAGCCGGTGTTGGCCGCCAGCCGGATCACATTGCCTGTATTGGGCGGAATCTCCGGGTGGACGAGGACGATGTTGAACATGCTGCCGATTATCGGCACAGGCCCGCAGCGGTGATCGCCAGCTCAAGGCGGCGTGCGCGCCACCACCATGGCTTGTATCCCCAGCGCGCCGGCTTCGAGCAGGGTCAGTGCGGCGGCGCTCAGCGAGGCGCCGCTGGTCATCACGTCATCGATCAGCACCACCTGCCGCCCGCGCACAAAATGGCCATGCTCAGGCTCGATCCAGAAGGCGCCGCGCACATTGGACAGCCTTTGGCTGCGGGGCAGTTCACTTTGCGCCTGGGTGTGGCGCAGGCGCAGCAGCACCCGCGCGCTCAGTCGGGCAGGGCAGAGGCTGCGCTTGTGCAGGGCCTGCGCCAACTCCCAGGCTTGGTTGAAGCCGCGTTCAGCCAGGCGCTGCGTGGACAGTGGCAGCGGCAGCACGAGGTCTTGCGGCCCCAAACCGGTCAGGCATTCGCGCACGCCGGGCGTTTGCAGGAGCAATTGAGCGAACAAGCTGCTCAAGCCGGTGCGGCGCCTGAATTTGTAGTCGCCCAAAAGCTCGGCCCAGGGGTAGCCGTAATCGACCGCCGCAAAACAGGCTTGCAGCGGCAAGGCCTGTCCCTGGCATTGCGGGCAGGTGGGCATGTCGGCGGTGGCCGACCACGCCAGGGCGCAGTGCGGGCAGCGCGCCCGGGCCGTGGCGAACCGTTGCCGGCAGGGCTGGCACAGCAGTGGGCCTGGCCAGCTGCGGCAAATCGCGCATTGGCTGGGCAGCAGGGCGCTCAGTTGGGACAGCATCGGACTTCTATACTGGCCGCCTTTGAGTCCGCTGTCGAGTGCTCAATCGTCCTGCCAACGTGAACCAGTCCCTGACCCCCCCCACTTATGACCCGCCAGCGGTGTTGCGCTGGTCCCGGGTGGCGCCGCAGGTCACGCCTTGGTTGCACGAGGAGGTGGCCCGGCGGATGTTTGAGCGCTTGGAGTGGATACGCCACAAGCCCCAGGCTTGGACCCACTGGAGCCCCCTGCTGAGCGGGCTTGCGGCTCACCGTCAGCTCGGCCTGTGGTGCGCCGCGCCGGCCAACATGGTCGAGACCGACCCGCAGCGCCTGGCCCTGGCTCGGCGGTTTTTTGCGCCCCCTTGGTGGTTGCGCTGGCGCCGGCCGGCCCTGACTTGGCAGCAGCCGGCGCCGCAGTCGCAGGACCTGATCTGGGCCAATATGGTGCTTCACACCCAAATCGGGCCACAAGCGCTGCTGGCGCAGTGGCACAGGTTGCTCCGGGCCAATGGCTATGTGATGTTTTCCTGTCTCGGGCCCGACACCGGGCTGGAGCTGCGGCAGCTGTACCAGGAGCTGGGTTGGCCGCCCGCAGGCGCTGAGTTCACCGACATGCATGATTGGGGTGACATGCTGGTGGCAAGCGGCTTTGCGGAGCCGGTGATGGACATGGAGAGGCTGACCCTGACGTTTGAGACGGCCGAGGCCTTGCTTGCCGAGCTCAGGCAGTGGGGGCGCAATGTGCACCCGGGGCGCTTTGCCGCCCTGCGTGCTCGCCGCTGGCGCGCGCAGTTGATCGCCGCGATAGAGCAGCGCTGGCCGCGCCAAGCCGATGGCCGTCTGCGCCTGACGGTGGAGCTGGTCTACGGCCACGCGCTCAAAAGTGCCGCTGGGCCCAAGCTTGCGCCGCTGAGTACCGTCTCGGTCGATGACATGCGCGAGATGCTGCAGCGCGATCGGCCCCGCTGACGACGTGACATTGTGCAGCGCAGTAAACTTTGCGCCTGTCGAAGTCGGTATGGTCCGGCCGACCCGGATGGCCTGGCCGTCCTGAGCGCATCTTGAGGTGCTTGCCTTGGCCCTTGCCACTTTCAGACTTGCCTCCCAGCGCCCCGCCGACCCGGGTCATGAGCCCGCGTTGCAGTGGTCCTTGCAGCGCAATTGCGCGCTCTCGCCGGCGCAGCTGCTGCGGTTTTATGCCGGCATTTGCGCGGTCTCCCTGGGGATAGCCACCCTGTTTTGGTTCATGGGTGCGCAGCTGGTCATGCCCTTTGCCTGGTTGGAAGTGCTGGTGCTTGGCGCTGCGCTGTTGGTCTACGCGCGCCATGCGCGCGACGGCGAAAGAATCACCCTGCAAGGCCGCTGGCTGGTGGTCGAATGTGAGCATGGCGGACACACTGAGCGCACTGAATTTGCCCGTGAATGGGTCAAGGTCGAGCCGCGCAGCGGTGACGGCTCTTTGATTGAGGTTTCGGGGCAGGGCCGCCGCGTGGTGGTGGGGCGACATCTGCAGCCCCAACTGCGTCCCGTCCTGGCCCGTGAGATGCGCTTGGCGCTGCGTGGTGCCTGATCGGTGACATCTGACACCAAACTTGCAGCGCTCGCTCGGTGTGGCCTCGGGCCCTGCCTATAATCCAAAGGTTTTTTTGGTGCTTGATCTTTCTCTAAAAGCAATGACGATGAACTTTACCCAGGGCCCCGGCATGCAAAGCGCGAAGGCGCCTACCCTCTCAGCGCCAAAGGCCGCGCTGAATCTGATGTCCAAGGCTTCGACCTGGATCGCATTGGCCGGCGCAGGTCTGGCCACCGCCGCATCGGCAGCAAGCTACAACCTCCCAGGCGGCCCCCAGCCCTTCCAGCTCAATTTGCCTGAGCCGGCGACCCGCCTTGCGGCCGAGCAGAACTGGCTGCACTGGGCCATGATGATCATCTGCCTGGTGATCTTTCTCGCCGTTTTCGGCGTGATGTTCTATTCGATCTGGAAGCATCGCAAGTCGCTCGGTCACAAGCCGGCCAATTTCCATGAGTCGACCGCTGTGGAAATTGCTTGGACCGTGGTGCCTTTCCTGATCGTCATCGGCATGGCCCTGATGGCCACCAAGTTGCTGGTGGCCCAGAAAGACACCTCCAACGCCGACTTGACCATCAAGGCGACAGGCATCCAATGGAAGTGGGGCTATGAGTACATCAAGGGCGAGGGCGAGGGCATTGCCTTCGTCTCCACGCTCGATGCCAGCCATCGGGCCATGTCCAATGCCGGCGGCCCCAAAAACGGCGAGATCGTCAACGATTACCTGCTCAAGGTCGACAAGCCACTGGTGGTTCCGGTCAACCAAAAGATCCGCATCATCACCACCGCCAACGACGTGATTCACGCCTTCGCGGTGCCGCAGTTCGGCATCAAGCAAGACGCCATCCCTGGTTTTGTGCGTGACACCTGGTTCCGCGCCGAAAAAGTTGGCGATTTCTACGGCCAGTGTCAGGAACTGTGTGGCAAAGAGCATGCTTACATGCCGATTCACGTCAAGGTCGTGACGGCCGAGCAGTATTCGGCCTGGACCAAGGAGCGCTTGAAGGAAGCTGCTGCCAAGGCTGACGATCCGAGCAAGGTCTGGCAGCAGGCTGACCTGATCGCTCGCGGTGAGAAGGTCTATGCCGCCAACTGCGCCGCCTGCCACCAGGCCAACGGCAAAGGCGCTGGCCCGATCAAGCCGCTCGACGGCTCGGCCATCGTGCAGGACGCCGACCATCTTAAACAGGTGGGCATTTTGCTCAACGGTGCGGCCGGGGGTGCCATGCCTTCCTGGAAGCAGTTGAGCGACACTGAAATTGCGGCTGTCATCACCTACACCAAAAACAATTGGTCCAACAAGACCGGCCAGACGGTGCAGCCAGCGCAGGTGTTGGCCGCGCGCAAGTGATAGTCAAAGTAGAACGAGTCAAGTCAAAAGGGTAGAGCCATGAGCGCAGTTCTCGATCACCACGCACACGATCACGACCACGATCACCACGCCCCGACGGGATGGCGCCGTTGGGTGTTCGCCACCAACCACAAGGACATTGGCACGCTGTATCTGCTGTTTGCCTTCACCATGCTGATGATTGGCGGCATTTTGGCGCTGATCATTCGCGCTGAGCTGTTCCAGCCGGGCCTTCAGTTGGTCAATCCTGAGTTGTTCAACCAGCTCACCACCATGCACGGCCTGATCATGGTGTTTGGCGCGATCATGCCGGCCTTCGTGGGCTTTGCGAACTGGATGATTCCGCTGCAGATCGGCGCGGCTGACATGGCCTTTGCCCGCATGAACAACTTCAGCTTTTGGCTGATGATTCCAGCGGCGCTGATGTTGGCGGGCTCCTTCTTCATGCCCGGTGGGGCACCTGCAGCCGGCTGGACGCTGTACGCGCCGCTGACCCTGCAGATGGGTCCGTCCATGGACGCCGGCATTTTTGCGCTGCACATCTTGGGTGCCTCGTCCATCATGGGCTCGATCAACATCATCGTCACCATCTTGAACATGCGCGCTCCCGGCATGACCTTGATGAAGATGCCGATGTTCGTCTGGACCTGGCTGATCACCGCCTATCTGCTGATCGCGGTGATGCCTGTGTTGGCCGGCGCCATCACCATGACGCTGACTGACCGCCACTTCGGCACCAGCTTCTTTAACCCCGCCGGCGGCGGTGATCCAGTGATGTACCAGCATATTTTCTGGTTCTTCGGTCACCCCGAGGTCTACATCATGATCTTGCCGGCCTTCGGCATCGTCAGCCACATCATTCCGGCCTTTGCCCGCAAGCGCCTGTTTGGTTATGCCTCCATGGTGTACGCGACCGGCTCGATCGCCATCTTGAGCTTCATCGTCTGGGCTCACCACATGTTCACCACCGGCATGCCGGTGACCGGGCAGTTGTTCTTCATGTACGCGACCATGCTGATCGCCGTCCCCACCGGGGTGAAGGTGTTCAACTGGATCGCCACCATGTGGAAGGGCTCGATGACCTTCGAGACGCCGATGCTGTTTGCCGTTGGCTTCCTCTTTGTGTTCACCATGGGCGGCTTTACCGGTCTGATCTTGTCGATCGCGCCGGTCGATACCCAGCTGCAGGACGGCTACTACGTGGTTGCCCACTTCCACTATGTGCTGGTGGCCGGCTCGCTCTATGCCATGTTTGCCGGTTTCTACTACTGGGTGCCCAAGTGGACCGGTGTGATGTACAACGAGACGCGCGGCAAGATCCACTTCTGGTGGTCGCTGATCTCTTTCAATGTCACCTTCTTCCCGATGCACTTCCTGGGACTGGCCGGCATGCCGCGTCGCTATGCCGACTACCCGATGCAGTTTGCTGACTTCAATATGTGGGCTTCGGTGGGCGCTTTTGCCTTCGGTTTGGCCCAGGTCTACTTCTTCCTGTTCGTGGTCTTGCCGACCATGCTGGGCAAGGGCGAGAAGGCCCCGGCCAAGCCGTGGGAAGCCGCTGAAGGCCTGGAGTGGGAAGTGCCCTCGCCGGCGCCCTTCCATACCTTTGAAACCCCTCCCAAGCTCGACGCCACCGCCACCCGTGTGATCGGCTGAACCCCGTCATGACGCCGCAGCAAGACAAGAGCAACCGCCGCCTGGGCTTGATCCTGGCGACGGTAGCGCTCGTATTCTTCCTCGGCTTCATGGTGCGCATGGTCTTGCTGGGCCGGTGAGCCCCAGCGGAAAGACGGCCCAGATGACAGCTCGGCGCGCTAACCTGCGTATGCTCGGCAAGCTGAGCGTGATCGCTCTGGGCATGTTTGGCTTTGGCTACGCCCTGGTGCCGCTGTACATTGCGATTTGCGAGATGACCGGCATCAATGTGCTGGCTCTGGGTGACAAGCTCATTCCTGGCGTCACCTCCTCGCAGGCCGCCAACACCCAGATCGATACCTCACGCACCATCACCGTGGAGTTTGATGCCAATGCGCGCGGTCCTTGGGACTTCAAGCCGGCGGTGCGTTCCCTGCAGGTGCGTCCCGGTGAGCTCACCACGGTGATGTACGAGTTTCAGAACATCCAAAACCGGACCATGGCCGCGCAGGCCATTCCGAGCTATGCGCCGCGTCAGGCTTCGCCGCATTTCAACAAACTCGAGTGTTTTTGCTTCAACCAGTACACCCTGGCGGCGGGCGAGAAAAAGCAGTGGCCGGTGGCCTTTGTGATCGACCCCAAGCTGCCCAAGGATGTGACCACCATCACGCTGTCCTACACCTTCTTCGAAGTCGGCGGCAAGACGCCAGCGGCGCCGCAAGGGGGTCTGGACACATCGGCCTCGGTCGCGCTCGCGCGGCCCGCTGGGGTATGAGCGCGGTGTCGGGTCGTTTGCTGGGCACGGTCAAGGCGGTGGCTTGGTCCTTTTTAGGACTGCGCGGCCGGCAAGGCCTGGAGCACGATGTGCAGCAGCTCAAGCCCTTGCATGTGCTGGCGGCGGGTTTGATCGGTGTTTTTGTATTTGTGGGCGTACTGGTCGCCCTGGTTCGTTGGATCGTGCCAGGTTAGAGCCTTGCCGGATGAACCGCAAGGCCTAAGATTTTTTGCAGCGTTTTTTGAGTCCAAGAGGAAAGAGCATGTCTTCAGTCACACACGGCACCACGCCTTACTACTACGTGCCTGCGCCGTCGCGCCATCCAGTGATGGCCGCCATCGGCCTGTTTTTCGTGATCCTTGGCGCCGGCCAGTGGGTCAATGGCGCCGGCTGGGGTGCTTACTCCCTGCTGTTCGGTCTGCTCTGGTGGCTGAGCGTGCTGTACCAGTGGTTCCGCGATGCGGTGGCCGAGAGCGAAGGTGGCCTCTACAGTGACCGCATCGACGCCTCTTTTCGCTGGAGCATGAGCTGGTTTATCTTCTCCGAGGTGATGTTCTTCGGGGCCTTCTTCTCGGCGCTGTGGTGGGCCCGCGCCCACTCTGTGCCGATGCTGGGCAGTCTTGAAAACTCTTTGCTGTGGCCAGATTTCCGTGCAGTGTGGCCCTCGATGCAAGTTGGCGCTACCGCCTCGCCGGCGGGCATCGTCGAGCCCTTCTCAACGGTGGGTCCGTTCTGGTTGCCCACCATCAACACCGCGCTGCTTTTGACCTCGGGCGTCACTCTGACCATTGCCCACCACGCGCTGCGTGAGGGTCACCGCGCCAAGACCATCAGCTTCATGTGGATCACGGTCCTGTTGGGCCTGATTTTCTTGGGGGTGCAAGGCTACGAATATGCCCACCTCTACAGCGACCTCAACCTCAAGCTGACCTCGGGCGTCTACGGCTCGACCTTCTACATGCTGACCGGCTTTCACGGCTTCCATGTGTTTGTTGGCATGCTGATGCTTTTGTTCATCACGCTGCGTCTGCAAAAAGGCCACTTCACGCCCGAGCGCCACTTCGGCTTCGAGGGCGCGGCCTGGTACTGGCACTTTGTGGACGTGGTCTGGCTGGGCCTGTACATCCTGGTCTACTGGCTGTGACCTTGCCCTGCGGTCGGGCCTTGCGCCCGCCTTGCAGGTCGAGAGCCAATCTGACACTGAGCCGCTGTTCGTTCAGCGGCTTTTTTATTGCGTGAGGGCGCGCTAGGGGCCAACCGGCAGACCGGTCGGCCGGATATAGCCCAGCTTCCAGGCCAGCAGCACGCACAGGAAGAGCAGGATGGAAAATCCCACCCGAAATGCCAGCGCCCGGGCCATGTGATTGGTTTTGGCGCCACTGTGGCCGCCCTTGAGCATGAAATAAAGGGCACTGGCCAAGGCGCCAAGGATGGCCACAAAGGCCAGACCGATCAGGTACGACATGAGGACAATTATCCGCTGATGAAGCCCGTCGATCACCCAGGCCCTTCGCTGCCGCGCAGCGGTCGCTGGTGGCTGCTCACGCTGGCCACCTGGGCCATGATTGCCCTGACCTTTTCGCTCGGCCGTTGGCAGATGAGTCGAGCCGACTACAAGCTCGCTCTGGCTGCGGCCATGCAGGCGCGCATGCGCGAGCCGGCACTCGATCCGGCGAGCTTGTTGGCGCAACCGGACCTGGCCTCGCAGTTGCACCGCTCGGTGCAGTTGCAAGGGCGCTGGTTGGCCGATCGTACGGTTTACCTGGACAACCGGCCCATGGGAGCACGTGCCGGCTTTTGGGTGCTCACGCCTTTGCAACTGGAGGGCAGTTCGCAGGCGGTGCTGGTGCAGCGCGGCTGGATAGCGCGCGATTTCATCGACCGTCAGCGCCTGGCGCCGGTGCAGACACCCGCGGGCTCGGTTCAGGTCAGCGGTCGTTTGGCCCTGGCGCCAGGCAAGCTTTACCAGCTCGGGCCCGACGCAGCGGGGCTGATACGGCAAAATCTAGACCTTGCTCAGTTCCGTTCCGAAACCGGCCTGCCTTTGCTCAATGCATTGGTGATTCAGACCGGAGCGCCCAGCGATGGCCTGCAGCGCTCCTGGGACCCGCCCCAGTTGGGGGTGGACAAGCACCATGGCTATGCCTTCCAGTGGTTTGGCCTGTCGGGCCTGTTGGTGGTCCTGTACATCTGGTTTCAGTGGATCGCACCGCGCCGTCGCAACAATAGGCTTTGATCATGTCCGCCCCGTCCCCTTTGCCCCCCAATTCCGCGCAGGATCGACCGCTGGGCCTGACGGTGCACGATCTGCCCACGCCCGAGCGGGCCAGCGGCGCAGTAGCGGCCGCGGGGCGCTGGCGCATGCTGCTCATCTTGCTGGTCTGCGCTGCGCCGGTGATTGCGTCTTACCTCACCTACTATGTGATCCGGCCCGAGGGGCGGCGCAGTTTTGGTGAACTGATTGATCCGCAGCGTCCACTGCCGGCCATCGATGGCCTGAGCCTGCAGGGTCAGGCCCAGCCCTTGACTGGGCTTAAGGGTCAATGGTTGCTGCTGGCCGTCGGCGGCGGGGCCTGCGATGCGAGCTGCCAAAACCTGCTGTATCTGCAGCGGCAGTTGCGTGAGTCGCTCGGCCGCGAAAAGGACAGGCTTGACCGTGTCTGGCTGATCAGCGACGACGCGCCGGTGGAGCCGGCGTTGCAGGCGGCAATGCAAGGAGGCACGGTGCTGCGTGTGCCGTCCCAGGCCCTGGCGGCCTGGCTGGCTCCAGCGGCCGGCCAGCAACTGACGGACCACCTGTATTTGGTCGACCCCATGGGCCACTGGATGATGCGTTTCCCGTCCGCACTGTCGATCGAGTCCGCCGGCAAGGCCAAGCGCGACCTTGAACGCCTGCTGCGCGCCTCGGCCAGTTGGGACCAGCCCGGACGCTAGAGCCCTGCCATGCCTGAAACCGCCCTTTACGACTTCGGACCAACGCTGCGCCTCTTGCTGGCCGGCCTGTGCCTGGCCCTGGGTCCGCTGGCCTGGGTCTGGCTGCGGGGCCGCACCAACGCACCCGCGCAGCGCTTGCGAGCGCTGACCTTGCTGACTTTGTTTTTGACTTTTGATCTGGTACTGTTCGGCGCCTTCACCCGCCTGAGCGACTCGGGCCTGGGCTGCCCGGATTGGCCGGGCTGCTACGGCAGCGCCAGCCCACTGGGCGCG
Source organism: Betaproteobacteria bacterium (assembly GCA_037140415.1). Classification (GTDB taxonomy): domain Bacteria; phylum Pseudomonadota; class Gammaproteobacteria; order Burkholderiales; family Burkholderiaceae_C; genus Polaromonas. The sequence continues at coordinate 9,366 of JBAXEN010000013.1, forward strand.
CGCGCCGAGATTGCGCAGGCGCAGGCGGCCATGCCCACCGGTCCGGTCACCCATGGCAAGGCCTGGATTGAGATGGTGCACCGCTACCTGGCCACCGGCGTCGGGGTGTTGATCCTGACCCTGGCTGTAGCCACCGCCTGGGCTGCGCGCAAGCGCAGCGGCGCCGCTGCTGCGCCAGCCCTGTCGCCGCTGTGGCCTGCGCTGACCTTGGTGTGGGTCTGCCTGCAGGGCGCTTTTGGCGCATGGACGGTGACCATGAAGCTGTTTCCTGCCATCGTCACCTTGCACCTGCTCGGCGGTATGGGGCTGCTGGCTTTGCTGCAGGTGCAGGCCAGCCGCTATGCCTTGGCTGGCGGGCAGGCCCAACGGGTGTCGCTGCCTGCGCCTGTGCGCAAGCTCTTGCTGCTGGCTTTTTTCATGCTGTGGCTACAGATTGCACTCGGTGGCTGGGTCAGCACCAATTACGCAGTGCTGGCCTGCAGCGACTTTCCGTCCTGTCAGGGCTCGATGTGGCCGCCCATGGATTTCCAGCAGGGCTTTACGCTGTGGCGCGAGCTCGGAGCCGCCGGTGACGGCGGTCATATCAGCTTTGCTGCCCTGACCGCCATTCACTATGCCCACAGGCTGGCCGCCTATGCGGTGATGGTGGTCTTGCTGATCCTCGCGGGCCTGCTGGCGCGCGATCGGGCGAGCCGGCGCGCGGGCCATGTGCTGCTGGCCTTGGTGGGCTGGCAGTTTCTCAGTGGTTTGAGCAATGTGGTGCTGGGCTGGCCCTTGGTGGCCGCGCTGGCGCACACCGGCGGCGCTGCGGCGCTGGTCATTGCCCTGAGCGCTACCATTTGCCAATCGCGCGGTGCCCCGAGCTCTCGCATATCTTTCCTTACCCCTGCTCCGTCCGCATGAGTTCTTCCGACGCTTCATCTTCCGCAGCCCGTCCGGCAGCCTCGCGTTGGGCCCAGTTCTACGCGCTGACCAAGCCGCGGGTGGTTCAACTCATTGTGTTTTGCGCCCTCATCGGCATGGTGCTGGCCGTCCCGGGCGCGCCTGGCTGGGCCGATGTGAAGCTGGCTCTGATCGCGTGCGCCGGCATCTGGCTGGTGGCGGGCGCGGCCGCCGCCTTCAACTGCATCGTTGAGCAGCATATCGACGCCCGCATGAGGCGCACCGCCTGGCGACCCACGGCCAAGGGCGAGCTGAGCAACACCGAGACCCTGGTGTTTTCGGCGGTGCTGTGTGCGCTGGGCTCGGTGGTCCTGTATGTCTGGGTCAACCCGCTGACCATGTGGCTGACTTTTGCCACCTTCGTGGGCTATGCGGTCATCTACACCGTCATCCTCAAGCCCCTGACGCCGCAGAACATCGTCATCGGCGGCGCCTCCGGTGCGATGCCCCCCTTGCTCGGTTGGGCGGCGATGACCGGCGAGGTCGGCCCTGAAGCCTTGATCCTGTTTTTGATCATCTTCCTGTGGACGCCGCCGCATTTTTGGGCGCTGGCTCTTTACCGGGTGGAGGATTACCGCAAGTCTGGCCTGCCCATGCTGCCAGTGACACACGGCAATGAGTTCACCCGCCTGCAGATCCTGCTCTACACGGTGGTGCTGTTTGCCGCCTGCCTGCTGCCTTTCGTATTTCGCATGAGCGGCTGGTTCTATTTGTTCTCAGCCACGGTGCTCAGCCTGATGTTCTGCGCTTACGGCTGGGCGCTGTGGCGGCAGTATTCCGATGGGCTGGCTCGGCGCACCTTTCGCTTTTCGCTGATTCACCTGTCGCTGCTGTTCGCGGCCTTCCTCATCGATCACTACATCCCATGAGCGTGCTGATCTCCCGCCGTACGGCCTTGCTGGCTTGCGCCGCCTTGGCCGCTTGCTCGCCGGACAAGCCCGACTTTCGCAGCATTGATATCACCGGCGCCGACTATGCGCGTGATTTCAAGCTCGTCGACCACAACGGCCAGGAGCGCAGCTTGGCCGACTTTCGGGGCAAGGTGGTGGTGGTGTTTTTCGGTTTTACCCAGTGCCCCGATGTCTGCCCGACCGCGATGGCGCAGTTGGTACAGGTCAAGCAACTGCTGGGCAGGGACGGCGACAAACTGCAGGCGCTGTTCATCACGCTCGACCCGGAGCGCGACAGTGCTGAAATTCTCAAGGCCTACACCGCCAATTTTGATGCTGGCTTCTTGGGGCTGCGACCCAGCCTCGAGCAACTGCCCGAGTTGACCCGCCATTTCAAGATCTTCTACAAGAAGAACGAGGGCAAGACCCCCACCAGCTATACGCTGGACCATTCTGCGGGCAGCTATGTGTTCGACACCCAGGGCCGGGTACGGCTGTATGCCCGCCAGAACATGAGCGCGGCGGCGATCGCTGAAGACCTGAAAATCCTGCTGCGCTGAGGGCAGCTGCGGCCCGGCGCCGCAGCCTCGCTAGGGTTGAATTTTCTGATCCCTGATGATCTTGCCCAGGGCCTGGGTGTCTGCTGCGATGCGGTTTTTCAGGCCCTCAGGCGCCGATCCCACCGCTTGCCAGCCTTGTTGAAAGATCTTGGTGCGCATCTCGCTCGAACGAACGATCTCGCTGAGCAGCGCGCTGATCTTGCTGACCTGAGCTGCCGGCATGGATGCCGGAGCGCACACCGCATTCCAGATTTCGAGCTGAAAGTCTTTGACGCCCGCCTCGCTCAGGCTGGGCACATCGGGGGTGAGGATGCTGCGGCCACTGCTGGTGCTGCCCAAGATGCGCAGCTTGCCATTGCGCGCCTGCGCCGCAGCCAGGGCCGGCGGCAGCAATGCCGCCTGTATCTGCCCACCGAGCAAGGCGGTGATCACCTGCGGGTTGCCCGGATAGGGCACATGCACAGGGGCGATGCCGGTGCGCGCCTTGAGCAGCTCCATCCCCAGGTGCCCCACGGTGCCTATGCCTGGCGAGCCATAGTTGATCTGCGTGCCGCTGCTGCGCATCTGCGCCAGCCACTGGGCTGCGTCGGCGCCAGGCGCGTCGGCCGGCACCGTCAGCACCAGCGGCGCGGTGCCGATCAGGCTGACTGGTGCCAGGTCCTTGAGCGGGTCATAGCTGAGCTTGGGATTGAGCAGGCCGGCAATGGTCATATTGCCGTTGATCATCAGACCCAGGGTGTGGCCGTCGCTGGCCTTGGCCACCGCATCGGCAGCGATATTGCCGCCGGCGCCGACCTTGTTGTCCACGATCACCGGCTGGCCCAGTGCCTTGGACAGCGGCTCGGCCAGCAGGCGTGCGCTCAGGTCGGGGCTGGAGCCGGCCGGAAAACCCACCACCAGCCGTATGGGCTTGTTGGGCCAGGCCTGGGCGCTCACAGCGCCGGCAGTCAGGGCGCACAGCGCCGTTACGCCCCACAGGGCCCACAAGTGCCGGCGACGGACGGTCATGGAGGTGATCATGGCGGTAGGGGCTCCTCAGGCAAGAGGGCTTTGGGAGCCGGTGCAACCCAGTGTAAGACGCTCGCGCTGGGGGCCTGGTCATGAAAAACCCGGCCGCAGCCGGGTTGCCGAGTCGGTCAAGTTCGGCCTTCAGGCGTAGGCTGCCAGCGCCTTGCGCATTTTTTTCATGGCCGCCACTTCGATCTGGCGGATGCGCTCGGCGCTGATCTGGTATTCGGCAGCCAATTCATGCAGCGTCATGCCTCCAGAGCCGTCGTCGTTGACCTTGAGCCAGCGCTCCTGCACGATGCGGCGCGAGCGTGGATCGAGCTCCTCCAGCGCCGCGGCGATGCCGTCGCTGGCCAGGCGATCACGCTGGTGCGATTCGATCAGCGCGGTCGGCTCATGGCTGGCGTCGGCCAGGTAGGCGATCGGCCCGAAAGCCTCCTCGCCGTCTTCACTCGGGCTGGGGTCGAGCAGCACATCACCGCCGGCCATGCGCTGCTCCATCTCGATCACTTCCTCGCGCTTGACGTGCAGGGTGCGCGCCATCGAGTCGATCTGCTCCTCGCTGAGCGTGTCGCGGTGCGTGGCAGCGTCGGCGTCGTCCTTGAAGCCTTGCTTCATGGAGCGAAGGTTGAAGAACAGCTTGCGCTGTGCTTTCGTGGTGGCCATTTTGACCATGCGCCAGTTGCGCAGGATGTATTCGTGGATCTCCGCTTTGATCCAGTGCAGCGCGTAACTGACCAGGCGAACACCCTGATCCGGGTCAAAGCGCTTGACCGCCTTCATCAGGCCAATATTGCCTTCCTGAATCAGGTCGCCGTGCGGCAGGCCATAGCCCAAGTATTTGCGGGAGACGGACACCACCAGGCGCAGGTGAGACAGCACCAGTCGGCTGGCTGCTTCCAGATCGTTTTGGTCGCGCAGCCGCCGGGCGCAGTCTTGCTCTTCTTCCAGAGTGAGCATGGGCAGACGACCCACCGCGCCAATATAGGCGTCCAGGTTGCCGAGCGGCGGCAGCAGACTGGCGCTGGCCCAGGGCTTGGAGACCGCCAGGGCGCCGGGGTTCACAGACAGACTTGTCATGAGAGGCTCCTTTCTTGCGATGGAGTGATTTTAGCACTCTACAAGCTCGAGTGCTAACAACCCCAGCTCCGCAAGGCGCAATCGGCTTTAGCGGCCGTCTTGCCCGCGTTCGGGGGGCAGATCTCGGGCCTGTACGTCCTGCACCTCGCCTGCCTGGCGCCTGAGCAGAGGGGGAGCGCCGGCCGCTTGGTCGCTACTGGCTGACCAGCGCTTGCCTTGCATCATCGTTTGGCCGAAATCGCTGACCGAGCGAACCTTGGAGAAGTGTGCACTAACATTTAAAGTCGGTCTGCGGCCCATGAGCAGACTCAGCAGGCCAAAGAGCAAGATGAAAGCCAGGATGACCAGCACCATGGCCAAGGCCAGCGCAAAGCCCAGCAGTCGCAAGAAAAAGCGCAGGAGGCCCAGAACCGCTCGGAGAAGGAGGTGGATGACTTGCATGGTGAAGGGTGAACGCTCTACTCGGTGCGCGCCCCACGGGCCGTCAGCCGGCTCAGCACGAACAGCGGCCCGACCCAAAGATACTGAATGTCTTCAAAAAAAGAAGGCTTGCGCCCCTCAATGTTGTGACCGATGAATTGGGCCAGCCAGCCGCCGGCAAAGAGCGCGGTGCACAGGGTCAGGCGCTGCTCGCCCATGGCATGGACTGCAAACAGCATCAATCCCGACACCAGGGCCATGATGAAAAGATAGCCCAGCGACAGGCGCATGTAATAGACCATGCTGGCGCCGACGAAGCCCAGGGCGAGCCAGGGCTGGGCTTCGTAGAGCAGGCCGATGAGGCTGAGCATGATCACTGGAATGGCCAGCAGATGGATGGCCTCATTGCTGGGGTGCTGGTGGCTGAGCGCGTAATGGGCCAGCAGCTGGTCGACACGACGTACCGGCGTGGGCTCGGACAGGTGATGGCTCATAGGTGGGTCAGGTGTGATTGCCAAGCCAGTATAGGGAGGGTGGGCGCAGGTGGCGAGCCCGAGGGGAAATGGCTGCCCGGCACCAAGGCGCAGACAATGTGGCGATGAATGCGGATTCGCCCTGGCTGAGCCTGATTGTGCCGGTGCTCGATGAGGGCCCGTCGCTGGACCAGGCCTTGCATGCGCTGGCCGATTGGCGTGACTGCGGCGTCGAACTGATCGTGGTCGATGGCGGCAGCGGTGACGCCAGCTTGGAGCTGGCGCGGCGGTGGGCCGACATTGCACTGCAAGCCCCGCGGGGCCGGGCGGCTCAAATGAATGCGGGCGCAGCTGTGGCGCGGGGCCAGTGGCTGTGCTTTGTGCATGCCGACACCCGCCTGTCGCCGCAGGCGCTGGAACGCTTGCAAGCCAGCCTGCCATCGTCGGCTGTATGGGGCCGGTTTGATGTGCGCATCGATGGACCGCACTGGATGCTTGCCGTGGTCGGCTTCATGATGAACTGGCGATCGCGCCTGAGCGGCGTGGCCACCGGTGACCAGGCGATGTTTGTTCGCCGTGCGGTGTTCGAGCAGATCGGTGGGTTTGCGGATATCGCGCTGATGGAGGATATCGCGCTGTCGCGCAAGCTCAAGGCCTTGGCACGGCCCCTGTGTCTGCGCCCGCCGGTGAGTACCTCGGCGCGGCGCTGGTTGCGCCATGGCATCTGGCGCACCATCTGGCTGATGTGGCGTTTGCGGGCGGCCTACTTCTTCGGCGCCGATCCTGATGCACTGGCTGTCCGCTATGGCTACCGCCCCCGATCGCGCTGAAGCAGCGAGCGTGGCGGTGCTGGCCAAGGCCCCGGTGGCCGGCCGCGCCAAGACCCGTCTGGCCAGCGCCCTGGGTGCGGCCGGGGCCGCGCGCTTGCATCGCCAACTGGTGCTGCGCACCTTGCAGACGGTGCAGCAGGCCGGCTTACCCCTGGCGCTGTGGTGCGATCCGCTCGAGCACCGGTTTTTCAGAGCGCTGGCGCGGGTGCACGGCTGCCAGGGCCTGTCTCAGCCCGAGGGCGACATCGGCGCTCGCATGCATGCGGCCTTCGCCGCCCATGCCCAAACAAGCACAGCGCCTCTGATCTTGATCGGCAGCGACTGCCCTGTGCTGGAGCCCGCGCATCTGCGGGAGGTGGCCCGGCGCCTGCTGGCCGGCGATGAGGCGGTGTTCATACCGGCTGAAGACGGCGGCTATGTGCTGGTCGGGCTGCGCAGCCCGGTGCCCGAGCTGTTCGAGAACATCGCTTGGAGCACGCCCAAGGTGATGGCGCAGACCCGAGAGCGGCTGCAGCGCCTGGGTCTGCGCTACAGCGAGATGCCCATGCTGTGGGATATCGACAGGCCAGCCGACTGGCTGCGCTGGCAGGCCATGGAGCCGCCTGAGGCCTGAGCCGCCTCAGCCCAGCAAGGCCTGGGCGAACTCGCGGGCCTTGAAGGTCTCGAGGTCCTCGAGTTTTTCGCCTACGCCTACAAAGTACACCGACAGCGGCCGCTTTTGCGGCGCAAGCCGACTGCGCTCGCGGGCCCACAGGGCGATGGCTGCCAGCACCCCGCCCTTGGCGGTGCCGTCGAGCTTGGTGACGATCAGGCCGGTCAGATCCAGCGCCTCGTCAAAGGCCTTGACCTGGGCGAGCGCGTTTTGGCCGGTGTTTCCGTCAATGACCAGCAGCACCTCGTGCGGCGCCTGCGCATCGGCCTTGGCAATCACCCGTTTGATCTTCTTGAGCTCTTCCATCAGGTGCAGTTGGGTGGGCAGTCGCCCGGCGGTATCGACCAGCACCACATCCTTGCCGCGCGCCTTGCCGGCGCTGACTGCGTCAAAGCTGACCGCAGCCGGATCGCCCCCCTCCTGGCTGACGATATCGACCGCGCTGCGCTCGGCCCAGACCATCAGCTGTTCGCGCGCTGCCGCGCGAAAGGTGTCTGCCGCCGCCAGCAGCACCGAGGCACCCTCGTCAGCCAGGTGATGGGTGAGTTTGCCGATGGAGGTGGTCTTGCCCGCACCGTTGACGCCGGCCACCATGATCACCGTGGGCTGCGCCTGGCCGATGAGCAGGCCGCGCTCGAGCGGCTCGAGCAGTTGTGTCAGGGCGTCGACCAGCAAGGCCTTCATCGCCGCTGGATCGCTCACGGCCTGCTCGCGCACCCGGCGCTTGAGGTCGCCGAGCAGGTGCTCGGTGGCCGCGACCCCGGCATCGGCCATCAGCAAGGCGGCTTCGAGCTCTTCGTAAAGTTCGTCATCGATGCGCTTGCCAGCAAATACACTGGCAATGTTGTTGCCAGTTTTGCGCAAGCCGGCGCGCAGGCGGTCGAGCCAGCCTTGGCGCTGAGCAGGAGCTGCTGGTGCTATCGGTGCCGCAGGTGCTGCGCTGACGGGCTGATCAATGCGAGCACTGGCGCTCGGCGCTTGCGGCCCCTCCTGCCTTGCAGGCTGCTGCGGTGCTGGTGGCGGCGGCGGCGCTGCAGCCGGTGAGATGAACTTCTTGAAGAAACTAAACATGGAGCAGGTCTATTGCACTGGCCCTATTCTATGGACCACGGTTTGGGCCATCGGCGAGCACCGCTGTGAAAGGTGATTTCATGCACGCAATATTTAAGACTGGCTGGCGCGGCGCTGCACTGACGGTGCTGGCCGCGGCCGCGCTGGCGCAGACGCCTGTGCCATCTGCGCCAGCGTCGCCTTCTGCACCGCCCGGGGCCCATGCCGAGCCGGCAGTGCCTCTGGGTGTCGAGCGCTTTACCCTGGCCAATGGCATGACCTTGCTGGTCAAGGTCGATCGCCGGGCGCCGACGGCGGTGCACATGCTGTGGCTGCGGGTGGGTGCCATCGACGAGGTCGACGGCACCTCGGGCGTGGCTCATGTGGTCGAGCACATGATGTTCAAAGGCACGCCAGGCATAGGCCCGGGCGAATACTCCAAGCGCATCGCAGCGCTGGGGGGGCGAGACAATGCCTTTACCAGCCGCGACGCCACCGCCTATCACCAGCAGATTCCGGCCTCGCGCCTGCGCGAGGTGATGGCGCTGGAGGCTGATCGCTTTGAGCGCAACACCTGGGCCGACGATGAGTTTCGCCGTGAGATCGAGGTGATCAAGGAAGAGCGCCGCCAGCGGGTTGATGAATCACCGCGCAGCCAGCTTTATGAGATGGCGTCGGCGGTGATGTACACCGCCTCGCCCTACCGGCGGCCCATCATCGGTTGGATGAACGACCTCGACGCCATGACGGCGCAGGATGTGCGCGATTTCTACCGGCGCTGGTATGTGCCGGCCAATGCTGCTGTGGTGGTCGCAGGCGATGTGGATGTGCAGCAGGTGCGGCAGTGGGCCGAGCAGTACTACGGCGCTATTGCGCCGCGCGCTGTGCCCGAGCGCAAGCCCAGGCTGGAGCCGCCGCAGACCGGGCCGCGGCGCATCGAACACCGTGCCCGCAGCTCACAGCCTTATCTGAGCCTGATGTTCAAGGTGCCCCAAGTCGACGCCCAGGCCTTGGTCCAGGACAGTCTGCCGCCCGGGCCCAGCCGCGAGGCCCTGGCTCTGACGGTGCTCGCTACGGTGCTCGACGGTCATTCCGCCGCCCGCCTGGATCGAGCCCTAACCCAGGGTGACAAGCGTTTGGCTCTGCGTGCAGGCGCCTACAACAGCCTGTTTGGCCGAGGCCCTCAGGCCTTTGTGCTCGATGGCGTGCCCGCCGAAGGCACCTCGACGCAAACCCTCAAAGAGGCCTTGCTTGAGCAGGTGTCACGGGTGGTCCGCGACGGCGTCAGCCCGGCCGAGCTCAACCGGGTCACCACGCAATGGGTGGCCGGTGAAACTTACAAGCGAGATGCCCTGTTCAGCCAGGCCAATGAGCTGGGCAGGTATTGGCTGCTGGGCTTGCCGCTCGATACCGGCAGCCGACTGGTGCGCCATTTGCGCAGCATCACCGCAGCCGAGGTGCAGGCGGTGGCCAGAAAGTATTTCGGTGACGAGCAGATGACCGAGGCGATTTTGGTGCCGCAAGCCGGCGATGGCGCAGCGCCGCCGCGGCGAGGCCGACCCGATAGGGGCGACACACCGGTGAGGGAGCATTGATGCGCACGATTTTTCACCCCTTCTTGCGCTGCCGACCGGCGCTGTTGAGGCTCGGCCTGGCCCTGGGTTTGGCCTTGCACCTGCTGCCGGCACGGGCCGCTGCGCCCATCGAACACTGGCAGCAGCCCAGCGGCGCCCGGGTCTATCTGGTGCGCAGCCCCTCCATACCCATGCTCGATGTGCAAATCGACTTTGACGCCGGGCTGCGGCGCGAGCCCGCGCAGAAAGTGGGCTTGGCCAGCGCCATGGCTGAACTCCTGGGCAAGGGGGTACAGGCGCGCGGCAGCGAGATGGCCCTGGATGAGAATCAGATCAGCGAGGCCTGGGTGGACCTGGGTGCGAGCTTTGGCGCCAGCGCCGGCGCCGACCGCCTGAGTTTTTCGCTGCGCAGCCTGACCGAGCCCGAACTGCTGGGCAAGGCAGTCGCGCTGGCGGCCCGCCAGCTCGCCGATCCGGTCTTTCCGGAGCCGGTCTGGCAGCGGGTGCGGCAGCGCTATATCGCCGATTTGAAGGAGTCCTACACCCGGCCGGCCAGCGTGGCCGGGCGCCAGTTCGTCAAGGCCGTCTATGGCGACCACCCCTACGGTCACGAGATGACCGAAGCGACCTTGCAGCAGATCAGCACCGAGGACATGCGCCGTTTCTACCAGAGCCATGTAGGCGCATGCCGCGCGCGCGTCAGCCTGGTCGGGGCGATCGAGCGCGAGCAGGCCGATGCGCTGGTGCGCCAGCTGCTTGCGCGCCTGCCAGAGCAGGCCTGCAGTGCGGCGCAGGCCCTGCAGCCGGTGCCCGAGGTCAAACCCCTGGAGCAGGCCAGCGAGCTGCGCATCCCTTTTCAGGCTGCGCAGGCCCAGATTCTGATCGGCCAGCCCGGTTTCAAGCGCTCTGACCCGGACTTCTTTGCGATGACCGTCGGCAACTACATCCTGGGCGGTGGCGGCTTCGTCTCGCGCCTGACGCGCCAGGTGCGCGAGTTGCGCGGCCTGAGCTACAGCGTCTACAGCAATTTCTCGCCGGGCCTGCATGCCGGCTCCTTCACCATCGGCTTGCGCACCCGGCCCGACCAGGCCGTCCAGGCGGTGACGGTGGTGCGCGATGTGCTGCGCGAATTCCTGGCCCAGGGACCGACCGAGGACGAGCTCGTTCAGGCCAAGCAAAGTCTGATCGGCGGCTTTGTGCTGCGCCTGGACAGCAACGCCCGGCTGCTCGAGAACGTGGCCAACATCGCCTGGCATGATCTGCCGCTGGACTATCTGAACACTTGGACCGCGCAGGTCGACAAGCTCAGTACCGCCGACATCCGGGCCGCCTTTGCCCGTAAGCTGCAGCCCGAGCGCATGGTCACCCTGGTACTGGGCGCTGGCCCATGACGGCACGGCGGCTTGGGGCGACTCCCGCAGGGCGGCCTGCTGCTGCTCCCGCACGCGGGCCTGCTGCTGCACGCCGGCCGCCGGGCGAGGTGCGCATCATCGGTGGTATCTACAAGCGCACCCGCATTCCGGTAGCGGCGTTGCCGGGTCTGCGGCCCACGCCCGACCGGGTGCGTGAGACCCTGTTCAATTGGCTGGGGCAGGACCTTCGTGGCTGGCAGGTGGTCGATGTTTTCGCCGGCACCGGCGCATTGGCCCTCGAAGCGGCCTCGCGCGGCGCCGCCCGGGTGCAGGCTTTCGAGCAGGATGCCCAACTGGCGCGGCAGATCCAGGCCCTCAAGGACAAGCTGCAGGCCTCGGTCCTGAGCGTGGTGCGTGGCGATGGCCTGCGGCTGCTGCGCGGCCTGCCGCCGGGCAGCCAGCATCTGGTGCTGCTCGACCCGCCCTTTGATTCCGACCTGGCCGGGCCGGCTTTGACTGCCGCCTGTGCCGCGGTGGCTGATGCAGGCCTGATTTATCTGGAATCGCCTGCGCCCTGGACAGCCGAGACTCTGGCCGAGCGCGGGCTGCAACTGCTGCGCCACGGCCGGGCCGGCGCCGTCCACTTTCACCTTCTGGGACGTCTGCAGGCCCAGGCAAGCCCAGGGGCATAATTGTTCCATGACCTCCTCAGCGCCTCGCATTGCCGTCTATTCGGGCACGTTTGACCCCTTTACGCTCGGCCATGCCGATGTGGTGCGGCGCTCCATAGCGCTGTTTGACCGGCTCATCATTGCTGTCGCAGTCGCGCATCACAAAAAGACCCTGTTCAGCCTAGAACAACGGGTGGGCCAGGTGACGCAAGCCTGCCAGGGCTTGGGCGATGTGCAGGCCTTGCCCTTCGAGGGCTTGATCATGGACTTTTGCGCTGCCCATCGGGCCTGTGCGGTGGTACGCGGCGTGCGCAACATGACCGACTTTGACTACGAGGCGCAGATGGCGGCGATGAACCGCAAGCTGCGCCCGCAGGTCGAGACGGTCTTCCTGCTGCCCGACGCCAACCTGCAGTGCATCAGCAGCACCTTGGTGCGCGAGATCAGCAAGCTCGGCGGTGACGTCAGCCAGATGGTCAGCGCCGGCATCGCCCAGGACCTGCGCGCGGCGCATGCTTCGTTGGCATGAGTCCCTTGGCGCCTGCTTTGAATCTTGGTGCGAAGATACTGGCTGTGCCGGCGGGGAGCTCGAAATGGCCTTGATGATCACCGACGAGTGCATCAACTGTGATGTCTGCGAGCCCGAATGCCCTAACCAGGCGATTTTTCTCGGCCCCGAGATCTACCAGATTGACCCTGCCAAGTGCACCGAATGCGTCGGCCATTTCGACGAGCCCCAGTGCGTGCAGGTCTGCCCGGTCTCGTGCATCCCGGTGCATCCCGAGCATGTAGAAGGACGCGATCAGCTGCTGCTCAAATACGAGCGCTTGCAGAGTCTGGCTGCTGCTGTGGCCAAGCCGGCCGGCGCCTGAAGCCTGGCCGCTCTTTCAAACCGCCGGTGGTGGCGGCGCATCCTTGCGCGGTGGCTTGGGGCGTGGCGGTGCTTCGGTGTGGATCTGCTGCATCGCCTTTTCCATCTCGCCGCGCACGATCAGTGCGCTGGCCTTGACGCTGCGCTCGATCGCCTCTTGCATGGCTGCGCGCTGCTCGACCATGGGTTTGCCCAGAACCCAGTTTGACACCTCTGACTTGACGCCCGGATGGCCTATGCCTATGCGAAGGCGCCAGTAGTCGCCGGTACCCAGTTGGGCGTGGATGTCGCGCAAGCCGTTTTGGCCGGCATGGCCGCCACCGAATTTGAGCTTGGCCTGACCGGCAGGCAGGTCCAGCTCGTCGTGGGCCACCAGGATTTCTTCAGGAGCGATCTTGAAGAAGCGCGCCAGTGCCGCTACCGATTTGCCGGAGAGGTTCATGAAGGTCTGTGGCTGCAGCAGCCACAGGCTCTGGCCCTGCACCTGCGTGCGGCCCACCAGGCCGTGATAGGCGCGCTCGGCAGTTAAGGTGACCTTGAGCTCGCGGGCCACGTCTTGGAGCCACCAAAAGCCCGCGTTATGGCGGGTGGCCTCATATTCCTTGCCCGGGTTGCCCAGGCCCACCAGGAGTTTGATCATGCGCGGATCGTCAGTGATGCAAAGTTAAAAAAGGCCCGTGCCTCTTGCGAGTGCACGGGCCCAGGAAGCGAGGTCGCTGGCGAAATTACTTCTTGCCTTTGCCCTTGGCTGCCTTGGCATCGCCGGCGGCCGCAGCGGCAGGAGCGGCTTCTGCCTCTTCTGCGATGGCGGTGACCGAAGCGAGCACCGGGTTGACACGGCCCTTGGTCACCACCTTCACGCCCTTGGGCAGTGAGAGGTCGTTGACGTGCAGCGAATGGCCTTTTTTCATGCCGCTGAGGTCGACGGCGATGAATTCAGGAATATCGGCAGGCAGGCAGACGATGGTCAACTCGGTCATCACATGGTTGACCAGGCATTTCTCAGCCTTGACCGCAGGCGAATTTTCCTCGCCGCTGAAGTGCAGCGGAACCTTCACCGTCATGCGGGTCGTCGCTTCCACACGCTGGAAGTCGATGTGCTGCACCTGAGGTTTGTACGGATGCATCTGCAGATCACGCAGCAGCACCTTGTGGACCGCGCCGGCCAGTTCCATCTCGAGGATGGACGAGTGGAAGGCTTCTTTCTTGATGGCGTGGAACAGGGCGTTGTGATCGAGTTCGACCAGCAGGGGCTCGCCGGTGCCACCGTAAACGATACCGGGCGTGCGGCCCGAAATGCGCAGACGGCGGCTCGCACCCGTACCCTGCAGCTTGCGCTCGAAAGCGACAAATTTCATGGTTTTCTCCTAAAGAGGCGGACCGCGACCAGTCTCGCCTCGCTTCAAAAATGGCAGCTTGCGCTGCCGGCTTATCGTCCCCGGCTCAAAACAGGTTGTCTTGCTCCGAGAACAGACTCATGACCGACTCGCCACGGGCGATGCGCTGTATGGTTTCGGCAAACAGCGGCGCCACCGAGAGTTGGCGGATCTTGCTGCATGCTTTGGCGGCAGCGTTGAGCGGTATGGTGTTGGTGATGACGATCTCGTCGAGCGCATCACCCTTGGACAGGCGCTCAATGGCCGGTCCGGAAAAGACCGGGTGGGTGCAATAAGCGTAGACCTTGCGTGCGCCGCGCTCCTTGAGCACCTCGGCCGCTTTGACCAAGGTGCCTGCGGTATCGATCATGTCGTCCATGATCACGCAATTGCGACCTTCGATGTCGCCGATCACGTGCATGACCTCCGACACATTGGCCTTGGGCCTGCGCTTGTCGATGATGGCCATATCGCAGCCGAGCTGCTTGGCCAGCGCACGGGCGCGCACCACGCCGCCCACGTCGGGCGAGACGACCATCAGATCGTTGTAATTCTTTTGCCGCAAATCGCCGAGCAAAACCGGCGAGGCATAGATGTTGTCGACCGGAATGTCGAAAAAGCCCTGAATCTGGTCAGCATGCAGGTCCATGGTCAGCACCCGCGACACGCCAACGGCCTGCAGCATATTGGCCACCACTTTGGCGGTGATCGGCACCCGTGCCGAGCGGGGGCGCCTGTCCTGGCGGGCGTAGCCAAAGTAGGGGATGACCGCGCTGATGCGCTCGGCCGAGGCGCGCTTGAGCGCATCGACAATGATCAGCAGTTCCATCAGGTTGTCGTTGGTCGGCGCGCAGGTCGACTGCACCACGAACACATCACGGGCCCGAACGTTTTGCTGGATCTCAACCGTCACCTCACCGTCGGAGAAGCGCCCGACATGGGCTGCACCCAAGGTGGTACCCAGGTCGGTGGCAATGTCTTGCGCCATGACCGGGTTGGCATTGCCAGTGAAGACGACGAAATCGGAGGGGAGCGCTTGCATGTCAGGCCGCACAGAGGTGGAGGGGTTGGCGCTGAATTCGAAGAGTGGCTGATCTGGGTCGGCGTAAGCCCGCAACTGACTCGAACTGGCTCGGACACAGGACCCGAGAGCTGACGCATCAGCGCTCGCGGCTCGCACCCACGAACATTTGGCAGGGGAGGAAGGACTCGAACCCTCGCATGCCGGAATCAAAATCCGGTGCCTTGACCAACTTGGCTACTCCCCTACACAGG
>JBAXEN010000014.1:0-24266 GCA_037140415.1 Betaproteobacteria bacterium
GCAACATTTCGAGCTCTTCGTCGATGGTGGCGAAAAGCTTGCTTGTATTGTTGAGCGGTGCAAGGGCGCCGGCTTCTGGCCCCGGTGCGCGAGGCGCTGCGATGCCATGCGCTGGCGCAGTGGCAGGCTCGACTTTGTCCTTCTGCGGCATCACCATGGACTCATTGATCGAGGCGGACTTTGATGGCCGGTCCTTAGAGGGTCAGTCTCATCATCTGTAGGCCAAGGCATGACATTGAGGTCAAGCTCGGCTTGCGCCGAGCCCCATGGTCTGCATTGGCTGGAATCAGAGGTCGGATGGTCAGCTTAGTCCAAATCACATGTCGCATGGGCGCTCAGGCTCAGCGCTAGCGAAGAAAAAGTAAGTGGGGGCTCAATGATCTTGCCGTGGCTGTTGTCACAAGCACCTCACTCCAGTGAAGCGATCGACAATGATGAGCTCGCATGGCCATGCCCGAGTCACCGCCGAGGCCAGCTCCACTCTTATTCCATCATGCAGCTTCTTTTCGTCTGCAAGGGCCATATCTGCCCCAGCCCACCGCTGGGGGGTGTGATGCGGCGCCGCTTGCAGCAGCAAGGCTCATCGATGGCCACTCGGCAAAGGGTGCACTCGTTCAACCCTTCTATGGCTCGAACCCATCAGGGATACCCAGCAGGCTGAAGCTGAGGCAAACTACGGGCGGCAACGCGCACAAAATGCCGACGCTGCCAAGTTAGCTCTATCCACCGAGCCTGCTGACCATGGTCGTGGGCTCACAAGCGCCTAGTGCTCCTCGCTGATGAATCTCACAGATTTGGTCAAGTCGGTCACCGCTGCATCTGGTTTCACCCAAGCGGCCTCGGTGGAGGTCCTGTCGGTTGAGCCTGGTCTCGTTGCCTTGCGCATGCCTCGCAAGCCCGATCTGCTTCAGTTCAATGGCTTCTTCCATGGCGGAGCAGTCACTGGCCTGGCCGATCATGCGGCTGGCGCCGCGGCAACGACGGCGCTGCCTCCAGGGCGAATTGCAGTGACCGCCAATCTTCAGGTCAACTTTCTCAAACCCGCCGATGGCAGTTCCATCACCGCTACGGCCAGGGCCATATCGGTAGGCTCAACGCTGAGTGTGGTTTCAGTCGAAGTCACCACCGAGCGCGAAGCAAGCTCGGTGGTCTGCGCCATTGCAACGGTGACGCTTCGTTCGGTCGACGCTGCGCCAATGAAGTCCGTGCCCTAGCCACCGGTCCTGTCGCCAATTTCTGATGGCTCAAGCCACCTACCCGCCATGAACCTTCTCTTCGTCTGCATGGGCAATATCTGCCGCAGCCCCACCGCCGAGGGCGTGATGCGCTACCGCCTGCAGCAGCAGGGCCTGGCCGATCGCATCACCGTAGATTCGGCCGGCACGCACAACTACCACCCCGGCAAGCCGCCCGATCTGCGCACCCAAAAGCACGCGGCCTTGCGCGGCTATGACCTGTCTGCGCTGCGCGCGCGGCAGATCCTAGAGGCCGACTTTGCGCGCTTTGACTTGATCCTGACCATGGACTGGGACAACCAGGCCCTGACCGAATCCCTGTGCCCGCCTGCTCACCTCAAGAAGGTGCGGCGCCTGGCCGAGTTCTTTCAGCGCCACTCAGACACCGTGGTGCCTGACCCGTATTACGGCGGGCCGGACGGGTTTGAGCGGGTGCTGGACCTGGTGGAAGATGGGGTAGAGGGGCTGCTGCGGCACTGCGGGCAGCGTTGAGCGCCTGGCCCCTCAGCCTCGACCCGCCACCAGCCCCCCGTCCAGGCAAAGCGTGCTGCCGGTGGTGAAGCTGGCATCGTCGCTGCTGATGAAGGTGATCATGGCGGCCACCTCGGCGGCTGTGCCGTAGCGGCGCATGGGCACGGCTTGGGCGCTGCGGGCCTGCACCTCGCTGAGCTCGCCTCGGCCTGAATCGATGGCATTCATCATGCGGGTGGCCACCGGCCCGGGGTTGACGGCGTTGACCCGAATGCCGGCAGGGGCGCCTTCGATGGCCGCCGATTTCACCAGGCCCAGGACGGCGTGTTTGCTGGCCGAGTAGGGAGCCAGCAGGCGTGCGCCTTGCAGGCCCGCGGTCGAGGAGGTGACCGTGATGGCGCCGCTGCCTTGCGCGCGCATGAGGCGCATCAGGCCAGCCATCCAGATGAACACACCGCGCACATTGACGGCCATGACGCGGTCAAAGGCGGCCAGCGTCTGCTCTTCAAGGAGGGCAATCTTGCCTTCGGTGCCGGCGTTGAGCACGCCCACGTCGATGCGGGTGTAGCGCCGGGCCAGCTCGTCAAAGACGCCGGCGGCGGCGCCTTCATCGGCCACGTCGGCCGCATAGACGCTGACGCCTGAGCCCAGCGCTTGGGCCTGGGCCTGCAGCAGTGCAGCGTCCAGATCGACCAGCACCAGCTGGGCGCCTTCAGCGTGGAAGCGGCGGGCGGTTTCCAGGCCTATGCCGCCCGTCGATCCGGTGATCAAGACGGTTTTGCCAGCAAAGCGTTGCATGGCTGTCAGACCAACACAATGCGGCCCACGGCGCGGCCTTCGCTCAGGGCCATCACTGCCGCATTGGCTTGGTCTTTGGGCATGCGCGTGATGGGCAGGGATTTGAGCTTGCCAGCCTTGGCCAGGGCGGCGACATCGCGCAGGTCTTGCGGGTTGCCCGTCATGCTGCCGATCACCGAGCGGGGCCGAAAGATCATGCCGGCCAGCGACAGCACCAACTCGCCGCCGCCCACGCCCACCAGCACCAGCCGGCCGTCTTTGGCCAGGATTTCCAGCCCGGTGGCCGAGGTGGAGGAGATGTTGACAAAGTCCATCGCGGCTTTGACCGGACCGCCCGTCGCGGCGTGTATGGCTTGCACCAGTTCAGGGGCGTTGCCATCGACCACCTCGGTGGCGCCCATGTCCAGGGCCGCCTGGCGTTTATCGGCGCTGATGTCGACCGAGACAATGCGCTTGTGGCCCAGGGCCAGCAGCATGCCTATGGCAGCCAGCCCCAGCCCGCCTGCGCCGATCAAGACCACCGGCGTGTCGGGTGCCAGGGGCAGGAGCTTGCGGATGGCCGAGTACACGGTGATGCCCGAGCAGGCCAGGGTGGCGGCAAAGGCCGGATCCACATCGCCGTGGTCGACCAAAAAACGGGGGTGCGGCACCTTGACCTCGTTGCCATAACCGCCGTCTTGGCGCACGCCCAAGGCGCAGGGCGAATTGCACAGATTGTCTTGGCCGGCCAAGCACACCTCGCAATGGCCGCAGCCCAGCCATGGAAAGACGATGCGCTCGTCGCCCACCTTCACGCCCTGGGCGTCGGGGCCGACACGAACGACTCGGCCGACAATTTCATGGCCCGGCGCCCGGGGCAGGGTCACGCCACGGTCGGCCAGCATCATCTTTTTGCCGCTGCCCATGTTGTAGTAGCCGTGCCAGAGGTGCAGGTCGGAGTGGCACACGCCCGCGTGCGTGACCTGCAGCACCACCTCGGTGCCTTGGGGATGCAGGGGCGCTTGCTCAATGGCTTGCAGGGGTTCGTTATTGGCGACGATGGCCCAGGCACTCATACTCGGTCTCCTTGGTGGTCAGCAGGGCCGCGCGGCCCTGCGTGTGAAATAGTCCATATGATATGCTAGCGAACAAATAAAACAATCCCCGGAGCTGCGATGAACGCCACCCCTTTGGCAGGGCTGAAAGTGCTGGACATGTCCAAGGTGCTGGCCGGCCCTTTGTGCGCCCAGTACCTGGGTGATATGGGCGCCGATGTGATCAAGCTCGAGCCCTTGAAGGGGGGCGATGACACCCGCCAATGGCCGCCGCTGCGCAAGCATGAGGAGGCCGCGCCCACCGGGGCGATTTTCCTGAGCGCCAACCGCAACAAGCGCAGCATTGCAGTGGACCTGCGCAGCCCTGAGGGGCTGGAGGTGATCGAGCGCCTGGTGCGCGAGGTCGACGTGGTGATTGAAAGCTACGGCCCTGGCGTGGCCGATCGGCTGGGCGTTGGGCCGCAGCGCCTGGCTCAATTGAACCCGCGCGCGGTGTGCTGCAGCATCAGCGGCTTTGGCACCGTGGGTCCCATGAAAGAGGGCAAAGGCTACGACGTGATCTTGCAGGCCTTTTGCGGCATGCTGTCGATCACCGGGGAGCGGGGCGGCCCGGCCGTGCGCAGTCCGTTTTCACCGGTGGACCAGGCCACGGGTTTGCACGCGCTCATCGGCATTCAGGCCGCGCTCTTGGAGCGCGAACGCACCGGCGTGGGTGGCCGGGTGGAGGTGTCGCTGTTTGACACGGCCACTGGTTTTTTGGGCTACTTTTTGCAGAACTTCTGGGAGCGCGGCACCGAGCCCGAGCGCCCGGGCTCTGGCCATGAGTCGCTGTGTCCTTACGAGGCTTTTCAAACCCAGGATGCGCCGCTGATCCTGGGCGTCGCCAACGAAGCCCTGTGGCTGGCGTTTTGCGAGGTGGCAGGTCTGCAAGACATGGTCGATGACCCGCGCTTTCGCACCAACCCCGACCGGGTGGCGCACCGGGACGAGACGGTGGCCCGGGTCAGGGCGGTCATGCTCACCCGGCCCCGCGACGAGTGGATAGCGCTGCTTGCCGAGCGTGGCATTCCGTGCTCACCGCTGCACACCTTGGGCGAGTTGTCGGCGCACCCGCACACCCAGGCCAGCGGCATGATCTATGAATACGAGCATCCCCAGCTGGGCGCGTTTCGATCGGTGGCGCAGCCGGTGCGCTTCAATGGCGAGCGCACGTCCTTGCGTCAGCCGCCGCCCATGCTGGGCCAGCACACCGCCGAGGTACTGAGCCAACTCGGCTTTGCGGCAGCGCAGATCGAGGCCATGGCCCAGGCCGGGGCCGTCAAGTTGGGTTGAGGGTCGAGGGGGGCCGGGCAGGGGCCCCTGCAAGCGCTCAGTAGGACTTGGGCAGGCCCAGCGCCTTTTCAGCGATGTTGCACAAAATGAGCTGCGGCGAGATCGGCGCAATGCGGGGGAGCATGGCCTCGCGCAGGTAACGCTCGACATGGTATTCCTTGGCGTAGCCAAAGCCGCCATGGGTCAGGACCGCTGTTTCGCAGGCGCTAAAGCCAGCCTCGGCGGCAAAGTACTTGGCCGCATTGGACTCGGGGCCGCAAGGCTGGCCCTGGTCATACAGCCAGGCAGCGCGCTGGTACATCAGGCGCGCGGCCTGCAACTCCACCCAGCGCTGCGCCAGCGGATGCTGCACGCCCTGGTTCATGCCGATGGGCCGGTCGAATACCACGCGCTCGCCGGCGTAGCGGGTCGCACGCCGCAGAGCGGCCTCGCCCAGGCCCACGGCTTCGGCAGCCAGCAGCACACGCTCGGGGTTGAGACCATGCAAGATGTACTCGAAGCCTCGGCCTTCATCGCCGATGCGGTCTTCCACCGGGATCTCCAGGCCGTCGATGAACAGTTCATTGGAATCCACCGCCTTGCGGCCCATCTTTTCGATCTCGCGCACCTGCACCTTGCTGCGGTCCAAATCGGTGTAGAACAGGCTCAGGCCGTGCTTGGGGTTCTTCACGTCTTCCAGGCGGGTGGTGCGGGCCAGCAGCAAGATTTTGTGCGCCACTTGGGCCGTGGAGATCCAGATTTTTTGGCCCTTGACCACATAGTGATCGCCCCGGCGCTCAGCAAAAGTCTTGAGCTTGAGGGTGTTCAGGCCGGTGTTGGGCTCGGTCACCCCAAAGCAGGCCTGCACCTCGCCGCGGATGATGGGGGGCAACCAGCGCTGCTTTTGCGCCTCCGAGCCATACACCACCACCGGGTGCAGGCCGAACACATTCATGTGGATGGCTGAGGCACCAGACATGCCTGCGCCCGATGCCGAGACCGCCTCCATCATGATGCAGGCCTCCAAAATCCCCAGGCCCGCGCCGCCGTAGGCTTGTGGCATGGCGATCCCCAACCAGCCTGCGCTGGCCATGGCGCGGTAAAAGTCCATGGGGAAGCCGCCATGGCGGTCTTTTTCAAGCCAGTAGTCGTCGGGAAAGGCCTTGCATACATCACTGACCGCCGTGCGGATAGCGGTTTGGTCGTCGGTCTCAGCAAAATTCATGAGTGGGGGTCCAGGAGGAAAACAAACGTCACGCTGCCTCGGGCACCGTGCTTAACTCAAAGCCGGTATAGCCATTGCGCGCAATCTCGGCGCAGGTGCGGCGAAACACCCCCACACCCCCCATATAGGGCATGAACACGCGGGGTTTACCAGGGATATTGGCGCCCACATACCAAGAAGCCGTGTGCGGCAGCAAGGATGCGTTGGCCAAGGCATCGACCTGGTGGCCCCAGTCCTGTTGGGCGTGGACGCTGGCTTCAATGCGGTTGATGCCTTGGGCCCGCATGTGGGCCATGCAATCGGCGATCCATTCAACGTGCTGTTCAATCGACACCACCACGTTGCTCAGCACCGAGGGACTGCCCGGGCCGGTGATCATGAACAAGTTGGCAATGCCGGCGGTCATCAGCCCCAGGTAAGCGCGCGGACCGTCGGCCCAGGCGGTTTTGAGGTCGCTGCCGCCCTTGACGCGCATGTTCACCGACAGCAGCGCGCCGGTGATGGCGTCAAAGCCGGTGGCAAAAATAAGGATGTCGAGATCGTGATGCGCCTGTTGGGTGCGCAGGCCAGTGGCGGTGATGGATTCGATCGGGTCGGCCTTGATATCCACCAGAGACACATTGTCCCGGTTGTAGGTCTCAAAGTAGCCGGTATCTCCGCATAAGCGCTTGGTGCCGATGGGGTAGGTGGGGGTGAGCTTGGCCCGCAGCGCGGGGTCTTTGACGGGCGCGAGCATGCGTTTGACCACAAACTCGCGCGCGACGGTGTTGGCCTCGGTTTTGAGCAGCACATCGTTGAAGGAGCGGGTAAAGCCGATGCCGCCGAAGTCCCAGCGGGCTTGAAAAACTTGTTCCACTTCCTGCGGGTCGGTCTGAAGCACGCCGCGGGTGGGTACGTTAAAGCCGGCCACGCCCGAGGGGCTGTGCCGGGCCTGCTCACGCAAGGCGGGGTAGCGCTGCTTGACCGCTTGCTCGGCCTCGGCCGTCAGCGGGCCGTTGCGCAGCGGAATGCTGTAGTTGGCAGTGCGCTGAAACACCGTCAGATGCGCTGCCTGTTTGGCCACGATGGGTATGGCCTGGATGCCGGTGGAGCCGGTGCCGATGATGCCCACCCGTTTGCCCGCAAAGTCCACCCCTTCTTGGGGCCAAAAACCGGTGTGAAACCAGCGGCCCTTGAAGTCGGCCAGCCCCGGGATATTGGGCACCTGTGCGTTGGACAGGCAGCCGGTGGCCATGATGCAAAAGCGCGCTTGCAGGCTTTGGCCGTCCTGAGTGAGCACCGTCCAGCGGTTGGTCTGGGGGTCAAACTCGGCGTCGGTGGCGCGGGTGTTCATGCGGATGTCACGGCGCAGGTCCAGCCGGTCGGCCACATGGTTCATGTAGCGCAAGATCTCGGGCTGACCGGCGTAGCGCTCACTCCAGCGCCACTCCTGTTGCAAAGCCTCATCGAAGGAGAAGGAATACTCCATGCTTTCGACGTCGCAGCGCGCGCCGGGGTAGCGGTTCCAGTACCAGGTGCCGCCCACATCGTCGCCGGCTTCCAGGACCACCACCTTCAGGCCTTGCTGACGCAGGCGGTGCAACATGTACATGCCGGCAAAACCAGCGCCCACGACCACGGCATCAAAGTGTTCGCTCTGGGGTGTCGTCAAAGCAGTCTCTCCTGTGGAAGGCAAACGCGGGGTGAGTCACCCGCATATTCGACGGTGATCCTACCGAATTAATCGTATGCTTGTCAACGATATGCAAGGGGTCAAGTCAAGGGAAACACCCTATAAGCCGTACTGATGCGTACGATATGCTCCTCAAACCAAATTTCAGGAGCTTTTCATGAACGCGACAGACGCCAGTGCTTATCCCACCGTCAGGCAGCATATTGCCGGGCAGTGGCGCGCTGGTGGCCAGGGCGTGTCCGCCCAGGTGCGCAACCCGGCCACCGGCCAGGTGCTGGCCGAGGTGCCACGCGCCAGCCCGCAGGACCTGGATGACGCGCTGGCGGCCGCAGCCGCAGCCTTTGATCCGTGGCGACTGAAGTCGCCGCAAGAGCGTGCTGCCGTGCTCATGCGCACCGCCGCGCTGGTGCGCGAGCGGGTCGAGGACATGGCCCGGCTGATGACCCTCGAACAGGGTAAAACCTTGGCGGAATCGCGCATGGAGTTCATGCTCAGCGCCGAAACCTTTGAGTGGTATGCCCAGGAGGCGCTGCGCTCGTATGGCCGGGTGATTCCACCGCGGGTGCGCGGCACCCGCCAGTTGGTGGTGCCCCAGCCGCTGGGCCCGGTGGCGGCCTTCACGCCCTGGAACTTTCCCGCCATCTTGCCCGCGCGCAAGATCGCCCCGGCCTTGGCTGCGGGCTGCACCATGGTGCTCAAGCCCTCCGAGGAAACGCCCATGTCCTCCCTGGTGCTGGCGCAGGCGCTGGCCGATGCGGGCCTGCCCGCAGGCGTGCTCAATGTGGTGTTCGGCGTGCCCTCGGAGGTGTCCACCCACTTGATCAGCTCGCCCCTGATTCGCAAGGTGACCTTCACCGGCTCGACCGGCGTGGGCCGCGAGCTGGCCCGCCTGGCCAGCATAGGCCCCAAGCCATGCACGCTGGAGTTGGGCGGCCACGCCCCGGTGCTGATTTTTAATGACGCCGACCTGGAACGCACGGTGGCCACCTGCGTGCAGGGCAAGAGCCGCAATGCGGGCCAGGTGTGCACCTCGCCCACGCGCTTTATGGTGCAAGAGGGCATACACGACGCCTTTGTCACGCGCTACGGCCAGGCGCTGGACGCGCTCAAAGTCGGCCCCGGTCTCGATACAGCGCATCAAATGGGCGCGCTGGCCAATGTTCGCCGCGTCGATGCCATCGAGGCCTTGGTGGCCGACGCCGTGGCCGGTGGTGGTCGGGTGGTCGCTGGCGGGCAGCGCATGGGCGAGCAGGGCTATTTTTTCCGCCCCACGCTGGTGGTCGACACGCCCAGCACCGCACAAGCCCTGAAGATCGAGCCCTTTGGCCCCTTGGCCCTGGTGCGGCGCTTCTCCAGCCTGGACGAAGGCCTGGCCCTGGCCAACGACACGCCCTATGGCCTGGCCGCTTACGCCTTCACGCAGTCTGCCGCCACCGCCGTGACGGTCAGCGACGAGCTGCAGGCCGGCGGCATAGGCATCAATACCTTTGCCGTCTCTGCCATTGAGGCGCCCTTTGGCGGCCTCAAAGACAGCGGCTACGGACAAGAAGGCGGCCCTGAGGGCCTGCACAGCTACTTGCACATGAAATATGTGCACCACGCCTGAATTTTTTGCTTTCCTTTCTCAACCCCACCACGGAGACATGTCCATGAAAAAAGCCCCCTGCTTTGCCCTCGGCCGCGCGACGCGGCGTTTTACCTTGGCGGCCTGTGCGGCGGCCAGCTTGGCGCTGACCGCGCCAGGCGCTTGGGCGCAAGCGGCCAATCCTTTGAAAATCGGCCTGCTCAGCGACATGTCCGGCTTTGTGGCCGATCTCTCCGGGCCGGGCTCGGTGGTGGCGGCCAAGATGGCGATCGAAGATTTCGGCGGCAAGGTGCTCAACCGTCCGATCGAATTGCTCGAGGGTGACCACCTGAACAAGCCCGACACCGGACTGACCATTGCCCGCCAGTGGTACGACTCCGGTGTGCGCACCATTTTCGACATCGGCATTACCACCGTGGCGCTGGGCGTGCAAGACCTGGCCAAGGAAAAAAACCGCATCGCCATCTTCAACAGCTCGGCCAGCTCGGACCTGACGGGCAAGAACTGCTCGCCCAACGGCATCCATTGGACCTACAACTCTTATTCCCAGAGCTTGGGCGCGGTCAAGGCCAATTTGGAGACCGGCGGCAAGACCTGGTACTTTGTGACCATCGACTACACCTACGGCAAGAACGTGCAGCGTGACACCACCGGCATGATCGAGGCCGGCGGTGGCAAGGTGGTGGGCTCGACCACCCATGCGCTGAGCTCGTTTGAATTTTCCTCGCAGCTGCTGCAGGCGCAGGCCTCCAAGGCCGACGTGATCGCCATGGCCACCACCACCTCGCATGCTGCCGCCATGATCAAACAGGCCGAGGAGTTTGGCCTGCGCAAGCGTGGCCAGCGCCTGGCTGCCCTGGCTTTGACCCTGCATGACGTCAAGGCCCTGGGCCTGAATAACGCGCAAGACCTGTTTGTGACCGAGCCCTACTACTGGGACCAAAACGAGCAGACCCGCGCTTTTGCCAACCGCTTCAGGGCGCGCTTTGGCAAGATGCCCAACTTCGTGCAGGCCTCGGTCTATGGCTCGATACAGCACTACCTCAAAGCGGTGGCCGCAGCCGGCACCGATGACACGGCCGCTGTGCTGGCCAAAATGAAGTCCACCCCCATCAACGACGTAATGACCAAAAACGGCACCATCCGCGAAGACGGCCGAGTGATCCGCGAAGGCTATGTTTTCCGGGTGAAAAAGCCTTCGGAATCCAAGGGCGAGTGGGACCTGTACGCCCCGTTTGCCACCATCCCGGCCAACGTGGCTTTTGGACCCGCTGACAAAGCTTGCCCACTGATCAAGTAAGGCCGGTGTGACGCAGATGGCCGACACCCCGGAAGTGCTGGTGCAAGTGCGTGGACTGCGCAAGCAGTTCGCGGGCTTTACCGCTGTCAACGACGTCGACTTGAGCGTGCGTCGGGGGCATATTCACGCACTCATCGGCCCCAACGGGGCCGGCAAGACGACGTGTTTTAACCTGCTCACCAAGATGCTCGAACCCACCTCGGGCCGCATCTTGTTCAAGGGCCGGGATATCACGCGCCTGTCGGCGGCCAAGGTGGCGCAGTTGGGCATGGTGCGCAGCTTCCAGATCTCGGCCATCTTTCCGACGCTCAGCGTGCTGGACAACGTGCGCGTGGCCCTGCAGCGCAAGCAGGGCAGCTCACTGCATTTTTGGCGCTCTGACCGGGCGCTGGCCGAACTCGACGAGGCGGCCATGGCGCTGCTGGCGGATGTGGGCCTGCAAGATGCGGCTTCTTCTGTGGCCGGTGATCTGTCTTACGGGCGCAAGCGGGCGCTGGAAATTGCCACCACGCTGGCCTTGGACCCTGAAATGCTGCTGCTCGACGAGCCCACCTCCGGCATGGGGCTGGAGGATGTCAAAGCCACGTCGGCGCTGATTCGCCGCGTCTCGCTGACACGCACCATTTTGATGGTCGAGCACAACCTGGGCGTGGTGGCCGACCTGGCCGACCGCATCACGGTGCTGGCCGCCGGTGAGGTGCTGACCGAAGGAAGCTATCAGGAGGTCTCGCGCGATGAGCGCGTGATGGCCGCCTACATTGGACGAAAGGTGGCCGCATGAGCGGACAGGCCAACGCCATCGAGGTGCGGGACCTGCAGGGCCACTATGGCCCCTCGCATGTGCTGCATGGCATGGACTTCAATGTGCCCGCGGGTCAGGTGGTCACCTTGCTGGGGCGCAATGGGGCCGGCAAAACCACCACGCTGCGCGCCATCATGGGGCTGCTGCGCCAGCGCACCGGCTCCATTGTGGTCAACGGCACGCAAACGGTGGGACAGCCGCCCGAGCGCATTGCCCCCTTGGGCATTGCCTATTGCCCGGAAGAGCGGGGCATCTTTCCCTCGCTCAATGTGCGTGAGAACCTGCTGCTGCCGCCGGTGCTGATGCCTGGCGGCTTTAGCACCGAGGAGGTGGTGGCGCTGTTTCCACGCCTGGCCGAGCGCTACAACAGCCCTGGCACCAAACTTTCCGGAGGCGAGCAGCAAATGCTGGCCATTGCCCGCATCTTGCGCACCGGCTGCCGAATTTTGTTGCTCGACGAGCCCACCGAGGGTCTGGCGCCGGTGATCGTGCAGCACATTGGCCAGGTGCTGCAGGAACTCAAGCGGCGTGGCTACACCGTGCTGCTGGTCGAGCAGAGCCTGGACTTCGCCATGTCAGTGGCCGACCTGCACTGTGTGGTCGAACACGGCCGGGTGGTCGACCAACTCTCCAACGACGATCTGCGCGCACAGCCGGATCGGCTGCAGAAATACCTTGGGGTGTAGGGCGCGTTCACATGACTGACATTTTCGGAATTCCCCTGCCCGCCCTCATGGGCCAGCTCACCCTGGGCCTGATCAATGGCGCGTTCTACGCTGTCTTGAGCCTGGGGCTGACGGTGATTTTTGGCATGCTGCGGGTGATCAACTTCACGCACGGCGCGCAATTCACCCTGGGCGCTTTTGGCGCCTGGATGCTGCTCAACTACCTGAAGGTGCCCTACTGGGCCAGCTTGGTGCTGGTGCCGCTGCTCATGGCGCTGCTCGGTGGGTTGGTCGAGCGCCTGCTGCTCAAGCGCTTGTATGAGATGAACCACCTGTTCCAGCTCTTGCTGACCTTTGGGCTGGCGCAGATGATCGAGGGCACGCTGGCGGTCTTGTATGGCTCTTCGGGCAAGCCCTTTGACAACCCCATGCCTGGTGGCATGGACCTGGGCTTCATGTTCATGCCCTACTACCGCGCTTGGGTGGTGGTGGCCTCGCTGGTGGTGTGCCTGGCGACCTGGTGGGCCATTGAGCGCACCCGCTTGGGCGCCTACCTGCGGGCATCGACCGACAACCCGGATCTGGTGCGCACCTTTGGCATTCCCGTGCCGCGCCTGATGACGCTGACCTACGCCTTTGGCGTGGGGCTGGCGGCGTTGGCGGGCGTGCTGGCCGGGCCGATCGACCAGGTCAAACCGTCTATGGGCTCGGGGCTGATCATCACGGTGTTTGCCGTGGTGGTGATCGGCGGCATGGGCTCCATCATGGGCTCCATCGTCACTGGCTTTACCCTGGGCCTGCTGGAAGCGCTGACGAAGGTCTACTACCCGCCCGCTTCCAGTGTGGTGATTTTCCTGGTGATGGCTGGCGTTATTTTGGCCAAGCCTGCCGGACTGTTTGGCCGCCAGCCCTGAGCGTTTTACTTCGAGGCAGACATGCGCCAATATTCCAAATTGATCTTTGTAGCCCTGGCCTTGGTGCTGCTGGTGGCGCCGCTGCTGGTGTATCCGATTTTTGCCACCAAGCTGCTGTGCTTTGCCTTGTTCGCGGCGGCCTTCAACCTGCTGTTCGGCCAGGCCGGACTGCTGTCCTTTGGGCATGCCCTGTTTTTTGGCGGCGCGGCCTACTGCACCGGCTATGCGCTCAAAACCTGGGGCTGGAACACCGAATGGGCGGTGCTGCTGGGGGTGGTGTTTGCCACCTTGGCGGGCGTGGTGGTGGGGCTGCTGTCGATCCGGCGCCAAGGCATTTACTTTGCCATGATCACCTTGGCACTGGCGCAGATGTTTTACTTCTTCTGCGTCGGCGCGCCCTTCACCGGCGGTGACGATGGCATCTCGGCCATACCCCGTCGGCCGGTGTTTGGTGTGATCGACATCACCGACGACCGCACGCTGTATTACGTGGTGGCGGCGACCTTTTTTTTGGCTTTTGCCCTGATCTACCGGATCATTTACTCGCCCAACGGCCAGGTGCTGCGGGCCATCCGGGACAACGAGGCGCGCGCGGTCTCGCTCGGTTATGCGGTGGACCGTTACAAGCTGATCGCCTTTGTCATTTCGGCCGCGCTGGCGGGGCTGGCCGGCTCGCTCAAGGTGCTGGTATTTCGCTTGGCCTCCTTGGTGGACGTGGGCTGGAGCACCTCGGGCGAAGTTATTTTGATGACGCTGGTGGGCGGCATCGGCACGGTGTTTGGCCCGCTGGTGGGATCGGGCTTCATTTTGACCATGCAAAGCTATCTGCAAGGCTATGCGCAGTGGGTGCCGGTGATCCAGGGCCTGGTCTTTGTGGTCATGGTGATGCTGCTGCCCAAGGGCGTGGTGGGTGAGTTCATGGCCCGCGTGTTCAAGGTGCAGCCTGCACAGGTGAAGTAAGGTCCGCGGTAGAGCGGTCAGCTGGGTGGTCGGCATGACTCGAGCCGATTGCCTATCGGAAGGAAGCACACAACCAAGGGACAGGCCGGCCGCCTGCCTCGCTATCGGGAGTCCGCTATGTCTCTACCGTCCAGTGCGCAACGCGTAGTCCTTGCCGAGCGCCCCTCGGGCATTCCGCAAGCCGAGCACTTCCGCGTCGAAGAGGTGCCGGTGGTTGCGCCCGCGCCCGGTCAATTTTTGGTGCGCAATGAGTTTTTGTCGGTCGAGCCGGCCATGCGCGGCTGGGTCAATGCCACGGCCAACTATGCCGCCGCTGTCGGCCTGGGCGAGGTGATGCGCAGCTTTGCCGCCGGGCGGGTGGTCGCCTCGCGCCATCCTTTGTACCAAGAAGGTGACGCAGTCATGGGCATGCTGGGCTGGCAGGAGTACGCGCTGTCGGACGGACAAGGCATACGCCGAAAGATCCGCGAGCACGATCTGCCGCTGTCGCTCTCATTGGGGGTGTTGGGCATCAACGGTGTGACGGCCTGGTTTTCTTTCAAGGAGTTGGCCCACGCCATGCCGGGCGACACGGTGGTCGTCTCCACCGCCGCCGGTGGCGTGGGATCGGCGGTGGGCCAAATTGCCAAGCTGGCGGGCTGTCGCACCGTGGGCATTGCCGGTGGGCCTGACAAGTGCGCACAGTGCCTCAGCGAGTTTGGCTACGACGCGGCGCTGGACTATAAAGCGCCCGACTTTGAGCAGCGCTTGGCCCAGGCCTGCCCGGCGGGGGTGGACGTCTACCACGACAACACCAGCGGGCCAATCAGTGACGCGGTGATGCGCTTGCTCAACAAAAACGCCCGCGTGATTGTTTGCGGCACCGCCTCGGTGGCCAATTGGGACGATTGGCCCCAAGGCCCCCGGGTCGAGCGCCATTTGCTCAATAAGTCAGCCTCCATGCATGGCTTTTTGATCTGGGACTATGAACACCGCTACGAAGAAGCCGTGACCCGCCTGGCCGCATGGGTGCGTCAAGGCCGACTCCACTACCGTGAAGACGTTGTGGATGGCATAGCACGAGCGCCCGGCTCGATTGCCGACCTCTATGCCGGCAGCAACACCGGCAAGCGATTGATCCGCTTGTTCAAGGCGCCACAAAGCCCGGCTTTGGGCCTTCAATCCTGACGCCGCCGAGCGGGTCAGCATGGGTCACAAACCTTGCTTAGGATCACTTGGTCTGAGGAGACACTGCATGAACTTCAAAACTCTCACCACGGCCCTGGCCTTGACGCTGGCCGCTGGTGCCAGCCTGGCTCAAGCGCCGGCCTGGCCCACCAAACCGGTGCGCATCGTTACCGCCTTTGGCGCCGGCAGTGCCAGTGACATCGTCGCCCGCATGATTGCCGAAGACCTGCAAAGCGCCTTCAAACAGCCCTTTGTGGTGGACAACAAACCGGGCGCCTCGGGCATTTTGGCCGCCGACATGGTGGCCAAGTCGGCCCCTGACGGCTACACCCTGTTTTTGACCACCAACACGGCGCACTCGGTCAATCCGTTTTTGTTCAAGTCTCTGCCCTACGACCCGATCAAGGATTTCACGCCCATCGCCCGGGTCTGCTACTTCCCGTTCATCCTGGCGGTCAATGCGCAGCTGCCTGTCAAAACCATCCCGGAGTTGATCGCCTACGGTAAAAATCCCGCCCACAAAACCAGCTACGCCTATGGCAACAGCACAGGCCAGATTGCAGGGGCAGCCTTCAGCAACCTGACCAAGCTGGGCGCGGTGGCTGTGCCCTACAAAAGCACGCCACAGGCCCTGACCGACCTCATAGGCGGTCAGGTCAGCTTTCTTTTTGTCGACCTGGCGTCGAGCCGTCCGCATTTGCAGTCAGGCCGCATTCGGGCCCTGGGTGTGACGGTCGAGCAAAAAGGGCCGCTGACGCAGGACCTGCCCTCAGTGGGCGCAGCCGCTCAACTGCCCGGGTTTGACCTGGCCGCTTGGGTCGGTGTGGTGGGGCCAGCGGGCGTGGCGCCGGCCATCGTGGCCCAGGTCAGTGCCCGTATCAACCAGATGCTGGCACGCAAGGATGTGGTGGACAAGCTCACCGCCATGGGGGCCGACGTCGCCCCCGCAGGCGCGGCCGAATTGGGTGCCTACATGTCGGCGCAGCTCAGCGTGTGGGGCCGCAAGGTGCAGGAAGCGGGCATACAAGCCGAGTAAACGGCGCGCGGCGATGGCACAGCGCACGACAGGGCTAGTCTTCTTCGCCCGCCAATGCGGCGGTGCCCGACTGGCCGCGAATGCTCACCAGATTGCGCTTGACGTGCATCAGCATGTCTGCGAGCCGGTACCTGTCTTCGGTGGACAAGTCCTTGAACATGCGCTCGCTCATATCGTGATTGCGCTTGACCATTTCCTTGATCAACTGCGATCCCCTGGCCGACAAGAAAATACGCTTGACCCGGCGGTCTGCTTCGTCGGGCCTGCGCATGATGAAGCCACTGGCTTCGAGCCTGTCGATCAGCCCGCCCAGAGCGGCTTTACCCAGCTCCAGCATGCCAGCCAGGTCGCTCTGGATCATCCCGTCATGCCGCGAGAGGTAGGCCAGAACCCACCACTGCGAACGCGTCACGCCCAGCGGCTTCATGAATTCGTCAAACACGCTGCGCCGCAGGCGCGAGACATCGTGCATCAAAAACCCCAAGCGCGCGTCCCAGTTTTCCTCCTGGGCGACAGGCCCCTTGGCCGATCGGGTGGACTTGCTGGCGGCGGTGGCTGTCATATGCGAAGCGAGCGGGCTAAATGGCTACAAAGGGCAAGGACTGCTGTGTACACAGGAGACATTCTAGCGCCAGATACTGTAAATTAGCGTATAGTATGCATACGTATAAAAACACAAGCTCGACGCCTCGCCCGGTGCGCGCGGCGCAGTGAGCCTACAAAAAGAGGAAGCGGAGATGGCCGGTTTGTACTTTGAAGAATTCTCGGTTGGCCAAGTGTTCAAGCACCCGGTGCGCCGCACGGTCACGGAAATGGACAACGTGCTTTTTTCGGCCATGACGCACAACCCCGCAGCTCTGCACCTCGACGAGGAGTATTGCCGGGAGCACACCGAGTTTGGCCAGCGCGTTGTCAACAGCGCCTTCACACTGGGCCTGCTGGTGGGGCTTTCGGTGGGCGACACCACCTTGGGCACCACCGTCGGCAACCTGGGCTGGGACGAGGTGCGCTTTCCCAAGCCGGTGTTCCATGGCGACACCCTGCGCGTCGAGTCGCAGGTGGTGGACATCCGCCCGAGCAAGTCCCGCCCCGACAACGGCATCGTGATTTTTGAGCATCGTGGCTACAACCAGCGCCAGGAGCTGGTGGCCAGCTGTAAGCGCTCGGCCCTGATGCTGCGCAAACCCGCCGACCCGGCCTGAACCTGAGCGGCCGCCAGGCGCTGCGCCCCAGCGGCTCGCAGGCACCCGTCCCTGGCCTTCAGCGTTTGCGATTGGGAAACGCTCTATTTCCCGCAGCCTGAACTGCAGCCGCAGCCGCGTTTCCATAATGGGTCCATGTTTTCCAGCGCCTGGACGCCCCGCGAGCTGAGCTCGTGCCACAGCATCAACGACCTGCGCAGCATGGCCCAGCGCCGGCTGCCGCGCAGCATTTTTGATTTTTATGATGGCGGCGCCGAAGACGAGTCCACCTTGGCCCACAACCGCAGCGCCTTTGCGCGCCACCGCCTGGCCCCGCGCGCGCTGGTCAATGTGGCGCAAGCGAGCACCGCCACCGCGCTGTGGGGGCAGCCCCTGGGCATGCCCATGTCGATTGGGCCCACCGGTGCGCTGGGCTTTGGCTGGCGCGACGCCGACTTGCATCTGGCGCGCGCCGCGCAGCAGCACGGCATTGCGTTCACCCTGTCGAGCAGCGGTACGGCCTCCATGGAGGCGGTGGCCAAGGCCTCCTCGGGGCGCCTCTGGTTCCAGGCCTATGTGCTGCGCAACCAGGCTTTTTTTTGGCGCATGATCGAGCGCGCCGAGCACGCCGGCTTTGAGGCCCTGATGATCACCGTGGACCTGCCCGTGGGCGGCAAGCGCGAACGCGATTTTCGCAATGATTTTTCAGTGCCGTTTCGCTTCACGCGCCGCAACGCGCTCGACTTTGCGCTGCACCCGCGCTGGACGCTGGACTTGCTGCGACGCGGCATCCCGGCTTTTGAAAACCTGCGCGGGATGGAACTGGCGGCCAAGAGCTCGACCGAGATCGCCTCCTCGGTGGGCCGCAGTTACGACCCGAGCTTTGACTGGGATCGCCTGGCCCAGGTGCGCGAGCGCTGGCCGCGCAAGCTCATCGTCAAAGGCATATGCCGGGCCGAGGACGCGCAGCGGGCCGTCGCCCTGGGCTGCGATGCCATCGTTGTCTCCAACCACGGCGGGCGCCAACTCGATGGTGCCCAAGCCACGCTCGACGCCCTGCCCGAGGTGGTGGCGGCGGTGGCAGGCCGCATCCCGGTGCTGCTCGATGGGGGCATTCGCCGCGGGGTGGACGTGGCCAAGGCCTTGGCCTTGGGCGCCAGCGCCGTGCTGCTGGGCCGCGCGACGCTCTTCGGTGTGGCCGCCGGCGGCGCGGCGGGGGCGCTGCGGGCCCTGGACATTTTGAAAGATGAATTCTTGCGCACCCAGCAACTGTGTGGCGCCCCCCATCCTGGCGCGCTGAACGCCGACCTCATTCGCACCCCCTGAAAAACACAACTAGGAGACTCCAGCATGACTTTGACGCTGCGCACCCGCTTGATGGCCGCCCTGCTGGCCCTGCTGCCCTGGGCCGCCACGGCCCAGGACTTCCCGAGCAAGCCCATCAAGTTCATGGTGGGATACGCCGCAGGCGGGCCGACCGACGTGATCGCGCGCATCGTGGGGCAAGAGGTGTCGGCCACGCTGGGCCAGGCGGTGGTGGTGGAAAACCGCGCCGGTGCCAACGGCAACATTGGCACCGAGGCGGTGGCGCGCTCTGCCCCCGACGGCTACACCCTGATCGTCAACACGCTCTCGCACAACGTCAACCCCCTGCTCAACCCCGGGGTGGCCAAGTACGACCCGGCCAAAGACTTTGCGCCAGTCAGCCTGGCGGTGGTGCTGCCGCAACTGCTGGTGGTCAGCCACGACTCACCCTACCAAACACTGGCTGACCTGCTCAAAGCGGCCAAGGCCGACGCGGGCAAGGTGAGCTATGGCTCGGCCGGCAATGGCGGCTCCGCGCACCTGTCGGCCGAGTTGCTGGCCCAGCGCGCCGGCGCCAAGATGACGCACATTCCCTTCAAGGGCAATGGACCCGCTCTCACGGAGGTCATGGCCGGGCGGGTGAGCTATATGTTCTATCCCATGATTGGCGTGGCCAGCCATGTGGCTGAAAAAAGGCTGCGCATTTTGGGCGTGACCACCGAAAAGCGCCACCCCGACTTCCCTGGCGCACCCACCATGGCAGAAGCCGGCTTCCCCGGCTTTGAGTCCTACGTCGGCCCGGTGGGCTTCATGGCCCCTGCAGGCACGCCCGCGCCCACCCTGCAAAAGTTGAGCACGGCCATCCGCGCCG
The DNA here is from genome assembly GCA_037140415.1 of Betaproteobacteria bacterium. Taxonomy (GTDB): domain Bacteria; phylum Pseudomonadota; class Gammaproteobacteria; order Burkholderiales; family Burkholderiaceae_C; genus Polaromonas. The sequence continues at coordinate 19,533 of JBAXEN010000014.1, forward strand.
CGCTGACCAAGCCGGAAGTGCGCGATCGGCTGCGCGGCTTGGGGGCGGTGGTGGTGGGGTCATCGCCCGAGGAGTACCGCGAATGGCTCAAGGGCGATGCCCAGCGCTGGAGCCAACTGATCGCGGCGGCTCAGATCAAGGGGGACTGAGCCTAAACCCGGCAGTTGGCCGCTTGCTTCCGCTTCAAACACTTTATGAATCAAACACTTGCGCCCACGACGATCTTCACCTCATGGGTGAAAGCGCTGCACGGCCGCAGGTCTGCCGCTTCAGGCCTCTGGCGTTGTTGCTCGCACCCCCCGGACAGGCAGTCCGGGGGGCACTCGCGCCTAGCCAGTGACCTGCTTCGTCAGCCCCTCGGCCCCGCCCAACTGCCGGATTTAGGCTGAGCGCGGCTCAAAGTGATGAAGCGCGCTTGACAGGCGCCTTGCGCCGGGCACTGGCCGGGCGCGCCGCCGCTGGGGCAAGCGCTGCCTGCGCCAGCGCCCAGGGCGGGGGCTTGGCGGCCCAGGCTTTGAGGAATTCCAGCAAGGCCCGCACCCGCACTGGCATGTTGCGGCGGGTTGAAAACACCACGTAAATGTCCAACTCCTCCGGAATGAACTCGGGCAAGACCACTTGCAGGGCGCCGCTGCTCAGTTCGTTGGACACCATGTAGTAGGGGTGCAGCGCAATACCGGCCCCCCACAGTGCGGACATCTTGAGCGCCTCACCGATGTTCGAGCGTACCGTGCCGCGCACCCGCACCTCCTGTCGGGGCGAGCCTTCAAAGCGCCAATAGCCCGCCGAGGACTTGAGTGTGTGCACCAGGCAGTTGTGGCGTTTGAGGTCCTGGATGTCCTTGGGCAGGCCGGCCCGCGCCAGGTAGGCCGGTGAGGCCACCAGCACTTGCGGGGCCTTCATCAGCGGAATGGCAATGTAGGCGGCATCTTGGAGCTGCGGCGCGATCCGGATGGACAAATCCAGCCCTTCAGCCAGCAAGTCCATGCGGCCGTCGTCGAGCACCACGGTGGTTTCGATGTCCGGGTAGCGCTCGCCAAAGCCAGAGACCACCGGCATCAGGTGATGGATGCCAAAGGCTGGGGGCGTGCCCACCCGAATGCTGCCGCGCGGCAGGTGCACCGAGTCGCGCACATCGGCCTCCAGGCGCTCGTAGCGATCGAGCAGCTCCTGCGCGCTCTCCAGCACCCGCAGGCCGGCGTCGGTCAGTGTGACCTGTTTGCTGCTGCGGTTGAGCAGCTGCGAGCCCATGCTGTTTTCCAGCCAAGCCACGTTCTTGGTGACCGTCGCCTTGGAGACGGACAGCTTCCAGGCGGCGCGCACAAAGCTTTGCGAGCGCGCCACTTCGGCAAACACCTGCAGGCAGCGCAGTCTGTCCATGGGCTCTCCTTTGTTTCTTGCTGCGAAACCTTGGATTATCAAACCTCGGCCTCAGGGGGCAGCGGCGGTTCCTACACTTGGGTCCATGAGTCATGTCGCCGCCTCCCCGCAGGACCTGGGGCATTGGAGCCAATGCCTGTATGCCCTGATCAGCCACCTCGATGCACGTCGCTACGAGGCCCTGGCCCAGCTGTTCACGCCCCAAGGGCGCTGGCTGCGCCAAGGCCAGTGGCTGCAAGGGCGCGAGGCCATCGTCCAGGCGCTGCAGGCGCGGCCCCAGGGCATGCGGGTGTTCCATACGCTGAGCAACATCTTGGTGCTTGAGTGCGGCCCAGAACAAGCCAAGGTCGAGGCCTATATGACGGCCTACCGCCAGCTCGAGGGCCAGCGCCCCGAGCTGTTCAGCCTGAACACCGTGAGCACGACCTTTGAGCGCGAGTCCACGCTCTGGCTGATCGCCGAGCAGCAGATGGTGCGCCAAATGGAGTTTGGGGCCCCATGAGCCCGTGGCCCTCCTTTGTGCAGCGCACGCCCGCGATGAAGACGATTCTTCGCGCGGGCGCGGTCGATGAGCTGCGCGCCGAATTGGCGCTGCTCGGCGCCCAGCGCGTGCTGCTGGTGTGCAGCGCCAGCGTGCGCGCCAGCGCTTTGCATGCGCAGGTGATGCAGCAGCTCGATGGTTTGCAGGTGCTGCAGGCGCCCGACATTCCGGCGCACTCCTCGGTGCCGCTGGTCCAAGCGCTGGCCCAGCGCAGCACCGAGTTTGGCGTGCAGTGCCTTGTGTCGGTGGGCGGCGGCAGTTGCTCCGACACGGCCAAGGCGGTGGCCCTGCTGATGGCCGAAGGCGGCGGCCTGGCCGACCATGCCAGCCGCTTCACGCCGCCGCGCCAGCTGCATGTGCCCACACTGCTGCGGCCCAAGCTGCCGATTGTGTCGGTGCCCTGCACCGCCTCGGGCGCCGAAGTCACACCCGGCCTGGGCGTGCGCGATGCCAACGGTGCCAAACTTTTGTTCACCGACCCACAGTTGGCCAGCCGGGTGGTGCTGCTCGACCCACAGGCCAATTTGGAGGTGCCGGCCAGCTTGATGCTGTCGACCGGCATGAACGGGGTCGCGCATTGCATAGAAGGGCTGTACTCCCTAGGGCGCTCGCCACTGGCGGAGCTGGTGGCCCTGGACGCGCTGCAACGCTTTGCGCAGGCCCTGCCTGCGGTGCATGCCAACCCGCTCGACGTCGACGCCCGCGCGCAGCTACTGTATGCGGCCCACCTGTCAGGGCTGGTGTTGGTCAATGCTCGCACCGCGCTGCATCACGCGGTGTGCCACGCCATAGGCTCGGTCACCGGCGCGCCACACGGCCAGGCCAATGCCGTGCTGCTGCCCCACGCCCTGGTCTTTAACCGCTCCCATGTGGCCCAAGCGCTGCAGCGTGCCTCGGCCGTGCTGCCCGGTGGGCAAGACGTCATTGCCTGGGTGGCGCACACCAGCGCGGCCCTGGGCGTGCCCACCCGCTTGCGTGATATGGGCGTGGCGCAGGACGCATTGGCCGTGATCGCCCAAAAAACCATGGGCGAGCGCGGCCTGTACTTCAACCCACGGCCTGTCTCGGATGCCAGCGAGATCCTGGCGCTGCTGCAGCAGGCCTACTGAATTGGTTTTTCACGGAGACCCCACCATGACCTTGCGCATCATCCCCACAGGCGCCACACTGGGCGCCCGGGTGGAAGGCCTGGACCTGGCCCAGCCGCTGGACGAGCCGACCCTGCACACTTTGCTGCAAGCCCTGGGCCGCCATGGGGTGCTGAAGTACCCGAAGCAAGAGCTGACAGCCCAGCAACTGCGTGACTTTTCGGCGCGCTTCGGCGAGCTGGAGGTCAACGTGGCCAATGCCTTCCAGGCGCCCGGCCTGCCGGAGGTGATGATCCTGTCGAACATGGTCGAAGGCGGCAAGGCGCTGGGCCTGGCCGACGCTGGCCAGGACTGGCACACCGACATGTCCTACAGCCGCCAAATCGCCTTCACCAATGTGCTCTACGGCACCATCATTCCCAGGCGCCATGGACAGTCCTTGGGCAACACCGAGTTTTCCAACATGCATGCGGCCTACGAGGCTTTGCCCGAGGACCTCAAAGTCAGGCTGCAGGGCATGACCGCGACCCATGACTTCAACAAGTTCTGGGAAAAGATGCGCCGCGAGCGCGGCAGCCAGCGCCCACCGCTGACCGAGGCGCAGCGCCTGGCCAAGCCGCCCGTCTCGCACCCGCTGTTCCTGACCCACCCCATCACCGGCAAAAAGGTGCTCTACGCCAACCCTGGCTACGCGATACGCATTGATCAGCTGGCCGAGAAAGACAGCGACGAGGTGCTGGCCTTTTTGTTTGAACACCAGCTGCGCCCCGAGTTTCGCTTTGCCAACCAATGGGAAGAGCGCGATGTGCTGATGTGGGACAACATGGGCACCATCCACAATGCCGTGGCCGACTACCTGCCCACCGAGCACCGTTACATTCGGCGCTGCCAGGTCGCGGCAAGCCGATTTTTTGACCGCGCGGGCCAGCCCTGCAGCGCGGCGCTGGCAGCGTGAGGACGGTATGAAACTTCTGGCTTTTGATCTGGCGGGCCGCCGCCATACCGGTGTCGCGGATGGGGATTCGGTGGTGGATGTCACCGACCTGGTCCAGCAGTTGCAGGTGGACTCCGCCGCTTTGCACGCGCGCGGCATAGAGCCCGCCACCGCGGGTCTGATGCGCTGGGCGCAGGCGGGTCCCGCCGCGCGCCATGAGATGGCGGCGCAGGTGCGCGAGCGGCTGGCCGCGCCGCAGACCGAGCGTCTGCCGCAGGCGGGTCTCCAGCTGCTCGCGCCCATTGCGCGCCCGGGAAAAATTGTGGGCGTGGGGCGCAACTACGCCGACCATGCCAAAGAAACCGGCGTGGCCCCGTTTGAAAAGCCCCGCATCATCTTCAAGATGCCCTCCTCGGTGGCGGCGCCGGGGGCTGCGGTGGCCAAGCCGGCGCTGGTGCATAAGTTTGACTTTGAAGGCGAGCTGGCGGTGGTCATGGGCAGCTTTGCTCACCAGGTGAGCGCCGAGCAGGCCTTGTCGCATGTGGCCGGCTACACCTTGCTCAACGACCTGAGCGCCCGCGAATTCCAGTTTGACATCACGCCGCCTCAAACCACCTTTGCCAAAAGCATGGATGGTTTTTGCCCGCTGGGCCCCGGCCTGGTGACCTCGGATGAGATTGCCAATCCCCAGGCGCTGCAATTGAGCACCCGGGTCAACGGCCAACTCATGCAGTCGGCGAGTACCGACATGCTGTTTCCGGTGGCCACGCTGATCGTCTACCTGAGCCAGT
>JBAXEN010000015.1:0-23630 GCA_037140415.1 Betaproteobacteria bacterium
CCGCCGGCTTGGCGCGCCGGTCGGTGAGCTGCTTCAGGCGCGAGCCGCGCCCGCCGGCGAGCACCAGCGCAATGGTGCGCCGCACCAGCATGTGGGGCTGCGTCTGTCGGTCAAAAGGGGCTGGGGCGGATGTGGTGTCTTGCATGTTTGTCTCCGGGCTGACGGTGTGGTGGGGCTTCTTGTTTTGGGATCGGGAATCAAGTCGTGACGCTGGGCTGGTCCATACCGGTCCAGTGGCGAATGCGTGCCAGCTGCTCGGCCAGCATCACCAGCGGCGCCAGGGCCTGCTGCGCCGGCAGGTCATGGCGGGTGGGGTCGGGCTCATGGCGCTCCAGGTAAAGGCGCAGGGTGGCGCCCTCGGTGCCTGTGCCTGAGAGGCGAAAGACCAGGCGCGAGCCGTCTTGCAGGATCACGCGCACGCCCTGCTGCAGGCTCTCGCTGCCGTCCACCGGGTCGGTGTAGGCAAAGTCGTCGGCCAGCGCCACGGCTTGCCCGGCCAGCGTTTGGCCCGCCAGCTGGGGCAGGGCGGCGCGCAGCTCACGCATCAGGGCTTGCGCCCGCTCCGCGGAGATGCCCTCGTAGTCGTGGCGCGAATAGACGCAGCGGCCGTGCCGCAGCCAGAGCTCACGCACCAGCATCTCGACGGACTTGCCGGTCACCGCCACCAGGTTCAGCCAGAACAGCACGGCCCACAGACCGTCTTTCTCACGCACATGGTCGGAGCCGGTGCCGTAGCTTTCTTCGCCGCACAGGGTCACCAGACCGGCGTCGAGCAGGTTGCCAAAAAACTTCCAGCCGGTGGGCGTCTCAAAGCAGGCGATGCCCAGGTCCTGCGCCACCCGGTCGACCGCGGTGGAGCTGGGCATGGAGCGCGCCACGCCGCACAGGCCGGCCTGGTAGGCCGGCACCAGCCGCGCGTGGGCGGCCAGCACGGCCAGGCTGTCAGAGGGTGAGACCACGAAGTGCCGGCCGACGATCATGTTGCGGTCGGCGTCGCCATCGGTGGCGGCCCCCATGTCGGGCGCATCGGCAGCATGCAGGTGGGTGATCAGATCAGCGGCATTGACCGGGTTCGGATCCGGGTGCAAGCCACCGAAGTCTTCGCGCGGCTCGGCGTTGACCACGGTGCCCGGTGGCGCGCCCAGCTCGCCCTCCAGCAGGGCGCGGGCGTAGGGCCCGCCCACTGCCCACATGGCGTCCAGGCGCAAGCGAAAGCCCGAAGCCAGCAGGCGCCGGATGGCGTCGAAATCAAACACGCTGCGCATCAGGTCGGCGTAGTCGGCCACCGGGTCAATCACCTCCACGGCCATGCCCTCCAGCGCCAGGGTCGCCAGCGCATCCAGCGGCAGGTCGGGGCTGTCGCTGCTGTGGACCACCTGCAGCTGCAAGCTGCGCTGGTAGATGGCCTCGGTCAGCGCCTCGGGCGCCGGACCCCCATTGGCCACGTTGTACTTGATGCCGAAGTCGCCGTCCGGCCCGCCGGGGTTGTGGCTGGCCGACAGCACAATGCCGCCACTGGCGCCATGGCGCCGGATCACGGCGCTGACCGCCGGGGTCGACAAGATGCCGCGCTGCCCCACCAGCACCCGGGCGTAGCCCTTGGCCGCCGCCAGTCGCAAGATGCGCTGGATAGCCACCCGGTTGTGGTAGCGGCCATCGCCCCCGAGCACCAGGGTCTGGCCGGTGGCGTCGGGCAGCACGTCAAACAGGGCCTGCACAAAATTGTCCAGGTAGAGCGGCTGCTGGAACACCGTCACTTTTTTGCGCAGGCCAGAGGTGCCGGGGCGCTGGCCGGCATAGGCTTGGGTGGGCAGGCTGATCAGGCTCATGGTGGGCGTGCGGGTTGCGGTCGGTGAGTGGTTAGGTGATGTCAGGCCAGAGCCGACTCTGCCACAGCCACCCACAGAGCTCCAGCCGGCACGCATTCTTTGGCGCCGAGCCGGCGCTCGTCAAGCGTGCCGCTGGTATTGAGTTGCAGCTGCCAGCCGCCGGGCGGCAGGGTAAAGCTCACTGGCTCAGACTGCGGATTGAGCAGCAGCAGCACGCTCTGCCCGGCCCCTTGCAGCTGCAGCGCCAGCGCCTGGCTGCGAGGGTCGTCCCAGGCGGCAGCGCCCAAGGGCTGGCCGGCCGCGTCGCACCAAAAAGCGGATGGGCCCTGCGCCGAGGCCACGGCCTGCCACCACTGGCCGGCCTGCAGCAGCACCAGGCGCTGGCGCAATGCCAGCACGTTCCGGACAAAGGTGTACAGCGCCTGGTCGGCCTGCGCCCAGTTGAGCCAGGTGGTGGTGTTGTCTTGGCAGTAGGCGTTGTTGTTGCCGCCTTGGCTGTGTCCGATCTCGTCGCCGGCCAGCAGCATGGGCGTGCCCAGCGACAGCAGCAGCGTGGCCAGCAACACGCGCTGCTGGCGCGCGCGCAGCGCCAGCACGCCTGGCTCGTGGGTGTCGCCCTCGATGCCGTTGTTGGTGCTGAGGTTGTGGGCGTGGCCGTCGCGGTTGTCCTCGCCGTTGGCCTCGTTGTGGCGCTGGGCGTAGCTGACCAGGTCGCGCAGCGTGAAGCCGTCATGCGCGGTGATGAAATTGACGCTGCTGTGGGCCGCACGCCGGCCCGGTACAAACACGTCGCTGGAGCCGGCCAGCCGGCGGGCCATCTCGCCCCGGCTGCCTTGGCCATGCAGCCAGACACTGCGCTGGGTGTCGCGGTAGCGGTCGTTCCACTCCAGCCAGCCGGGCGGAAAGCCACCGAGCTGGTAGCCGCCCGGGCCCATGTCCCAGGGCTCGGCAATCATCAGGCAGGCGCTGAGCACCGGGTCAGCGGCGATGGCCTGCAAGAGCGGCGCGTCGGCGGCAAAAGCGCCTTGCACCGCGTCGCTGCCGCGCGCCAGAACCGGGGCCAGGTCAAAGCGAAAACCATCCACGCCAAATTCGAGCACCCAGCGGCGCAGGCTCTCCAGCACCAGGCGCCGCACCAGCGGCTGGTCAAAGTTGACACAGTTGCCGCATCCGGTCCAGTTGGCGTAGCGGTGCTGCTGCCCGGGCAGCAGGTGGTAGTACAGCGCGTTATCGATACCGCGCAGCGACAGGGTCGGGCCCCACTCATCGAGCTCGGCGGTGTGGTTGTAGACCACGTCGAGCACCACCTCCAGCCCGGCGCGGTGCAGTGTGTCGACCATGGCACGAAACTCGGCGCGCGGGTCACTGGCCGGGCCCTCACTGGCGTAGCGCGCCTCGGGCGCACTCCAGGCCACGGGGCTGTAGCCCCAGTAATTGCTCAGGCCCTGCGCCTGCAGCCTGGCCTCGTCGGCGCGGTGCGCCACCGGCATCAGGCAGACGGTGGTCACGCCCAGGCCTTGCAGGTGGGCCAGCACCGCCGGGTGCGCCAGACCGGCATAGCGGCCGCGCTGGCTGGCCGGTACAGCCGGGTGCAGCGCGGTCAAGCCCTTGAGGTGCAGCTCGTAGATCACGCGCCGGGCCGGGTCGGGCTGAGGTCGGGCCGCACTGGGCCTGGGCAGATCGGCCACGACCCGGGCCTTGAGCGCGGTGGCCGCGTTGTCACGCGGGTCGGGCAGATCCCCCGCCGGACTCTTGGGGTCATGGCCCAGGTGCAGGTCGCAGCCGGTGTAGCGGCCCAGCACGGCGCGCGCCGCCGGGTCCAGCAGCAGCTTGGCCGGATTGAAACGGTGGCCCTCCTGCGGTGCCCAGGGGCCGTGCACACGCCAGCCGTACACCAGGCCAGCTCCCGTGCCCGGCCCCAGTGGCAGCGCGCCACGCCAGACACCGCCTTGCGGCTCGGGCAGGCGCAGGCGCGAGGTCTCGCGCTCGCCGGCCGCATCAAACAAACAGAGCTCCACCGCTTGGGCATGGGGTGCTGCCAAAGCAAACTCGATGCGGTCGCGCCCGAGTTCGGCGCCCAAGGTGGCGGCCAGGCCCGGCAGCAGGGCCGGTGCACCAGACTGGTTCACGGTGGCAGTCATGCCACCGGCTGGAGCACGATGCATGCCAGCGGCGGCAGGTCCAGGCACAGCGAATGCGGCCGCTGCTGCCACGCCAGCGCCTCTGTGGCACCGGGCGCGCTGGGCAGGCCGCTGCCGCCATAGACGGCCTGGTCCGTGTTGAGCAGTTCACGCCACGGCCCGGCCTGCGGCACCCCCACCCGGTGGCGCAGGCGCGGCACCGGCGTCAGGTTGCACAGCACCACCAGCGCGCTGCCATCGCGCGCGCGCCGCTCGAAGGCCAGCACCGACTGCGCCGCGTCGTCGTGACTGAGCCAGGCGAAACCGGCGGCCTCGGTGTCGAGCTGGTGCAGCGCGGGATGCGCGCGGTACACCCGGTTCAGGTCGCGCACCAAGCGCTGCACGCCTTGGTGGCTGGGCTGCTCCAGCAGGCCCCAGTCCAGGCTCAGGTCATGGTTCCACTCGGTGGACTGCGCGAACTCGCAGCCCATGAACAGCAGCTTTTTACCGGGGTGGGTGAACATGAGCCCATAGCAGGCCCGCAGGTTGGCCAACTGCTGCCAGCGGTCGCCCGGCATCTTGGCCAACATGGCGCCCTTGCCGTGCACTACCTCGTCGTGCGAGAGCGGCAAGACGAAGTTTTCGTCAAAGGCGTAAACCAGGCTGAAGGTGATCTCGCCGTGGTGGTGCTGGCGGTGCACCGGGTCCAAGGCCATGTAGGCCAAGGTGTCGTGCATCCAGCCCATGTTCCACTTGTAATGAAAGCCCAGCCCGCCGCCCTGCAGGTCGGCACTGGGCGGGCGGCTGACGCCCGGGAAGGCGGTGGACTCTTCGGCCAGGGTGATGGCGCCGGGCCGCTCCACCCCGATGGTGTGGTTCATGCGCCTTAAAAAGGCGATCGCCTCCAGGTTCTCGCGGCCGCCGTGCCGGTTGGGCAGCCATTGGCCCTCGGCACGGCTGTAGTCGCGGTAAAGCATGGAGGCCACCGCGTCCACGCGCAGCCCGTCGATGCCGAAGTGCTCCAGCCAGTACAGCGCATTGCCCACCAGAAAATTGCGCACCTCGACGCGGCCAAAGTTGTAGATCAGCGTGTTCCAGTCCTGATGGAAACCCTCGCGCGGGTCGGCGTACTCGTACAGGGCGGTGCCGTCAAAACGGGCCAGGCCATGGGCATCGGACGGGAAATGTGCTGGCACCCAGTCCAGGATGACGCCCAGGCCGGCGTCATGGGCGGCATCGACAAAGTGCCGGAAGTCCTCTGGCGTGCCAAAGCGCGCGGTGGGGGCATACAGGCCCACCGGCTGGTAACCCCAGGAGCCGTCAAACGGGTGCTCGCTCACCGGCATCAGCTCCAGGTGGGTGAATCCCATCTCGCGCGCATAGGGCACCAAGCTGTCGGCCAGCTCCCGGTAACTGAGCCAGCGCCAGCCCTCGGCCTTGCGCCAGGACCCCAGGTGCACCTCGTAAATGCTGATCGGCTGGTCAAAGCCATTCGCTTGTGCCCGCTCCGGCCGCATGGGGCGCACAGGCGGCAGGCCCTGCACGATGCTGGCGGTGCCGGGCCGCAGTTCGCCGCGAAAGGCGAAGGGGTCGGCCTTGAGCAGCAGCTCGCCCTGCACCGTGCGGATTTCAAACTTGTAGCATTCGCCCACGCCCAGGCCGGGCACAAACAGCTCCCAGACGCCGCACTCGCGACGCAGGCGCATGGGGTGGCGGCGACCGTCCCAGCCGTTGAACGGCCCCACCACCGACACGCGCTGCGCATTCGGGGCCCAGACAGCGAAGCTGACGCCCGCCACGCCCTGCAGTTCACGCGGGTGGGCACCCAGGCACTGGTGCGGGCGGCGGTGTGTGCCCTCGGCCAGCAACCAGGCATCGAGCTCGCCCAGCACCAAACCAAAGCGGTAAGGGTCGTCCACCAGTTGCGGCGGCGGCAGCAACTGTCCGGGCGCCGCCGGCCACTGCACGCGCAACTGGTGGTCAAAGGGCTGGCGCCGCCGGGCCAGGCGGGCGCCAAACACCTCGCTGCCCGCCAGGCGCTGCAGGCCCGCCACACAGCGCCCACTGGCACGGTCAAGCACATCCACGCGCACAGCACCGGGCAGCAAGGCATGCACCCACAGGGCGCCTTCGCGTTGCTGCATGCCGAGCACGGCAAAGGGGTCGGGATGCCTGGCGCCCATCAGCGCGTCAATGTCATCGGGCTGCAGCATGAGCCTCCCCAGGCGGCTGGGGCAGCCGGTCGTACAGCTGCGCCAAGTGGCGCAGCCGCTGCGCCGGCTCGGGGCCGACCTGGGCCCAGGTAAAGCGCCAGACCCAATTGCCTTCGCCCACGCCGGGCCGGTTCATGCGGTGGGCGCCGCTCAAGCCCAGCACATCTTGCATCGGGTAGATGGCCATGTCAGCCACGCTGGCACAGGCGGCGCGGATCAGCGCCCAGGCCATGCCCTGCCCGTCGCAGCCCAGGTAGTCGCGCACATGCTGACGCGTCGCATCCGACAGGGTGTGCCACCAGCCCTCGGTGGTGTCGTTGTCATGCGTGCCGGTGTAGACCACGCTGTCTGCGGTGTGATGGTGCGGCAGGTAGCGCGAGCTGGCGTCCTGGTCGTCGCCGAAGGCAAACTGCAGCACCCGCATGCCGGGCAGCCCATGGCGCTGGCGCAGTGCATCCACCTCGGGCGTGATCACGCCCAGGTCTTCGGCAATGATGGGCAGGGTGCCCAGCGCCTGGGCCACCGCCCGCAGCAACGCATCGCCGGGGGCGGGCACCCAGCGCCCCTGCATGGCCGTGGGGGCGCTGGCCGGGATCTCCCAATAACTCTCAAAGCCGCGAAAGTGGTCCAGCCGCACCAGGTCCACCAGGGCGCAGGTGCCAGCGATGCGGGCCATCCACCAGCGGTAATTTTCGGCGCCGTGGGCCGACCAGCGGTACAGCGGGTTGCCCCAGCGCTGGCCGGTGGCGCTGAAACCGTCGGGCGGCACGCCGGCGACGACGGTGGGATGACCGGCAGCGTCCAGCTCAAACAGGTCCGGGCGGGCCCACACTTCAGCACTCTGATGGGCGATGAAAATCGGGATGTCGCCAATGATGCGCACGCCACGTCCGTTGGCATAGGCCTTGAACGCCCGCCACTGGCGAAAAAACACCCACTGGCAAAAGCGCCAGAACAGGCAGTCGCCCGCCAGCGCTGCACTGGCTTGCGCCAGGGCCGACGGCTCGCGCTGCGCCAAGGGCTGGGGCCACTGGTTCCAGGACAGGTCGGGGTGCTGCGCCTGCAGGGCCATGAACAGCGCGTAGTCGTCCAGCCAAGTGCACTGCTGCTGGCAAAAGGCCGAAAACTCCAGGCGATCGGCCGCGCTGGCGCGAGCCTCGAAGCCAGACGCCGCCCGGCCCAGAGCGCGCATGCGAAAAGCAATCACAGCGTCGAAGTCAATCGCCTGATCGTTCAGCCCTGCGTCGGGTGGCAAGTCGTCGCCATCCAACCAGCCCTGCCGCTGCAGATCGGCCAGGTCGATCAACAGCGGGTTGCCGGCAAAGGCGGAACTGCTCATGTAGGGCGAATTGCCCATGCCGATGCCGCCCAGCGGCAGCATTTGCCACAGGCTCTGCCCGCCAGCCACCAGCCAGTCGACAAAATGGTAGGCCGAGGGCCCGAGATCGCCGCTGCCATGCGGGCCGGGTAAGGCAGTGAGGTGCAGCAGTACACCGCTGGCGCGTGGGAATTGCATGGTGGTTCTGTGGGCTGCCTGGGCAAGTGTAAATGCAGGATTCATACCAGCTTTGCTCATCCAGCCCCGTCCAGACGCGCCATCCCCAAGCGGTTTACCGCCGGCGAGAGGGTGCATCTCTTTCTGCGCCGTCCGCAATCGCTCGACATCCCGCCGGGGTCTCCTTGACTGCAATCGTTGGTGTGGGGTCGGTCGATTCGTGAGCTATATTTGCGAGATTGAGTAGCACCGCCAGCGCGCAGACCAACGCCTTCTTGGACGAAGAAACCGTCCGCTGGGGCAAGGTGGTGAAGCCTTCCAATGCCCAGGCCGATTGATCCAAAAGCCCTGCCAATGAACCTTGTGAACCCAATTGAACTGCGCCGCCGCACCGTGCTGAGCGCGCTGGCCGCCGGTGCGGCCTCCACCACACTGCCCCTGCACGCACAGGCTGAATGGCGGCCCAATCGGCCGATTCGGCTGCTCAACGGCTTTGCCGCCGGCGGCTCGGGCGACCTGGTCTCGCGCATCATCGCGGACGGTCTGAAGAACATTCTGGGCCAGCCCGTGGTGGTAGACACCCGCGCCGGCGCCAGCGGGTTCATCGCCGCCGAGGCGGTGGCGCGCTCGGCGCCCGATGGCTACACCATCGGCTTCGCCACCATGAGCATGTTTGCGGTGGCGCCGCAGATGCCCGGCATGAAGATCTCGATCGATGTTCAAAAGGAGCTGACGCCCATCGGGACCATCGCCAACATCTTTTCGCTGATGGTGTCGGCGCCAGACGCACCCTTCAAGACCGTGCCGGAGCTGGTGGCCTATGCCAAGGCCAACCCGGGCAAGGTGACCTACGCCTCCGCCGGCACCGGATCCATCGGCCACCTGGCCGGCGAGTTGTTCCGGCGCCAGGCCGGCGTCGACATGGTCCATGTGCCGTACAAGGGCGGCTCGCAAGCCATGATCGACCTGCAGGCCGGCCGCGTACACCTCCTGCTGGGCAACATGTCCGACTACCTGCAGCAGGTCAAGGCCGGCTCCCTGCGCGGCATCGCGTTTGGCGGAGAGCGTGGGTCGCCGCAGCTGCCGGGGCTGCCGCTGATCAGCCGCACGCTGCCCGAATTCAGCATGAACAACTGGTTCGCGCTGGTCGGCCCGGTGGGCCTGCCGGAGAGCGTCACCGGTTCCATTTCACGCGCGATGCAGGTGGCGCTGGCCGATCCCGCCGTCATGCAACGGCTGGCGGACCTGGGTGCCGAGCCGCTGCCGAATACGCAGCCGCAGTTTGTCCGCCTGATCGAGTCGGAACGCAAGCGCTGGGGCGATGTGATCCGGACTGCCAACATCAAGGTCGAGTGAGCCAGACGCCGCCCAACGCACCGTCGGCCGCCGAGGTGCGGGAGCGCCTGGAGGCGTTCCGCGCGCGGCGCGGCTATGTGCTGCCGCACCAGGGCGCCATGGCCGCGGCCCTGCCAGCGCTGCAGGACGTCTATCCCCTGGTCTATAAGATCCTCACGCTCGACCTGCACCACCTCAGTGAGTTTGAACGAGAGTTCGTCTGGCTCGCCTTATTGACCGCCGCCGACGAGGCCATAGGCACGCACCACATCCACCTGTTTTTCCAGACCGGCGGCACCGACCGCCTGGCCGAAGCTGCGTTCCGGCTGGTGGCGTGGTCGCGCGGCGTGGAGACCTACCAGTTCCTGGAGAAACATTGGCAACCTTACTTCCCGGTGCCTGGGCCGCGGCCGGCCTACATCGCCGGCAAGAATGCGCTGCTGGCGCAGTTCCCCGAACTGCCGCGCGAACTGGCGCACCTGGCCCTGCTGGCGGCCTACGCCTCGCGCGACCAGCACTGGGCGCTGGAGGTGGAGCTGGAGGACTGTTATGCCAACGGTGTGTCCGAATACAAGATCGCCGAAGCGCTGAGCCTGGTGCTGTGGCCGTGCGGCGTGAATCGTTTCCTAGAAGCCAGCGGCGCTTGGCTGAAGGTCCTGCGCTCCGGCAAGGTCAAGCCCTCTGCGCCGTTCCAGGCCTGGGCCGATACGCCGGGACAGGAGGGCTTCCATCTGGCGCCGCGCACCCCAAGCGCTTCGCAAGATTGATCACACCCTGACCGCAGATGCCATCCCTTTGTCTGGCACCGGCATGCCGACCCCGCGCGTGATGCCGCAGCCGGCCCAGCGTACGAGCCGCCCGGTACTGTTGACTAACCTGTGTCTGGCATGGGCGATGCTGAAGGGGGCGGGGGTCAAGCCGCCTGCTGCGCACAAGAAACGCGATGAGGCCTTGTTGGAAGGGCTGCCAGACGTGTACCTCAACCTGATTACCGCCACATCCGCAGATGTCCGCGAAACAAATCAGAGCTTGACCACCTAGCCCAGCTGCTTCCATCGCTGGGTCGTCTTGAGACAGCTGAGGCCCGACAGCGGGGTTTTAAAGGCAAAGCTCTCACTAGGCGATTCTCTATTCCGTGGTTTTTCCGTCGAAGTGTTCGGTGTCGGCCTCCGCGTCGGCGCGGCTAGGGTGAACCACACCGTCTCTATGATTCGGCGGCGCATAGAGCGTGTAGAGCTTCAGCGGAACTGCCCCTGTGTTGACGATGTTGTGATTCGTCCCGGCCGGAACGAGCACCGCGAAGCCAGCGCTGATCGCCGTGGAAACCCCGTCGAGAACTGCCTCGCCCGTGCCTTCCTCGACGCGAAAAAACTGGTCGAGCTTGTGGACTTCGGCCCCGATCTCCTCCTTGGGTTTCAAGGACATGACAACGAGCTGGCAGTTTTTTGCCGTGTAGAGCACGCGGCGGAAATCCTCACTTTTGACGGCGATGCTCTCGATGTTTTTTACAAAGCCTTTCATGATGTCTCTTCCTGGGTTGGGTTGTTGCTAGCTGACATTGCCGAAATTTCCGCCCCGATCGGCGCCCCCTTGCGTTGCGCACCTTGCGCGGTGTCGGCACTTTGTATTTCCCGAGCTGCGGCTCGTACAGGCCGAGGTCGGGTCGCAACATCAGGAAGTTGACCGCCTTATTTCTTAAGTAGCGGCCAAACCAAGTCCCGCTTGCCACAGCGAAGCGCGCCTGAGCGCCCAGTGCGGCGTGGTACCCGATCAGTCCCAATTGGGCTTGGCTTTGTAGTACGAATGGACTTGCTTTACCCAAGTCTCATCGACCATGCGCTGTTTCGGTTTCCGAGCTGCAACGAGAACCCATAAAAGAAAACACCGGCGTCCACGACGCTCGACGTCCGCGGATTCCGGTGCCAAGGGACGGTGACTAGGACGCGATGTCCTTCTTCACATCCTTCACCGTTTCCTTGATGACTTCCTTCACATCGCCGACGGATTTTTGCGCCATGCCTTCATCCTGTTTCGCGAGTCCTTTGAGCTGCTGATCGGTGCTCCCGATCACCTGCCCGGCCTTTTGCTGCACCTTACCGGCGACTTCTTTGATCTCACCCTTGATTTGATCCTTGTTCATGGAATTGCCCTCTGTGTTGATTGAATAGACTGGACGGCTTTGGAAGCATGTCCATCCATCATGGTGCGCTGCGCTTGACCCGGGCCATGTCAGTGGCGGGACTGCGCCGCTGTAGGCGCATATGGGGCCTGTCTTTGACGCAGGTCGTACCTTCACGGACCTGCATAACGCGTGCGACTACGAGCGGGCCGGTAACTGGATCTTCCACCACGGCCTGCTCTGGCGGGGCACTGCTTTCGGTGCTGATCGTGTTGGCGCAGCGCCTGTGCTTGCGTCCTGGGCTACCCGATCTTTTGGGTGAGTTTTGGAGCCAAGAGTATCTGCCCGATGTGCCGTGGGGTGGTGGCGTCGCTCGAGCGCGGCCGCGTTGCCTGATCTGTCAACTTGGTATTTGACGGTTGGCTCAAGTATTGACACACTCCAGCCATTTTTATGAAGTCGACGCTGTGAACGCCCTGAGAAAAGCCAGACCTGCTCCCGGCCCTGATTGGCCGGGGACCGCGCGGGTCCCTGTCTTGTGGGTCTACGGCGTAGAGGCGCCGCGTCGCAGGATGCGCGACACCCTGGACTTACGCGAGCGCGCTACGCGCAACATCAACCCGGCCCCTTGACCTTTGCAAATAATGAGTTCATATCCTCTGCCCCAAGGGCCCGATGATGCAGTAACAGACTACGAGAGCTCTCTCAAACCCAGTCAATACACCTGCATGCTTTTGGATCAGGCGGTCAAATACTACGCAAGTCCGAGCTGCAAGCGCGTCCTCGACATGGGTGTTGGCAGTGGCGTCATGCTGGCTGCAGCGGCGCAACAGGGTGTGGCCGATCTTTGGGGGATTGATGTCAATCCGGATGCCCTCAAAGCGGCTGCCTCCCTGTTGAAGCACGCGGCGCCTGATGCGCAGTCCCGTCTGCTGCTCGGTGACCTGTGGACGCCGTTGCCAGACGGACTGCGCTTTTCATTGGTTTTGGCCAACCTGCCGCATTTTCCGGGCGTCTACCACGACCAAAATCGCCCGCTTGGCTGGGACGGGGGCGATGGTCGGCAAACCATCAATAAGTTGATCACTGGGCTTGATGGACGACTCGAGGAAGGTGGGCTTGCGCTGATCACCCACCACGACTTGATTGGATTCGAAGCAAGCCGTGACCTGATCGAGCAATGCGGTCTTCGGTGTGAAACCGTGTTTCAGTGGTCGGTATTCGAGCCGCCCGAGCGCATGCACTCTGTGGCCAAGAGTACTTTGGAGTCTGCCCATGCGCTAATCAGGCGCTATGGAGGCTATGTGTTCATGAATTCACGTATTTTGAAAATTTCCCGGTAAATACATTCATATGCTTAGCGCCAGAACTTTATGCACGGTGGTCTTGTACGCCATCGTGTTTTTGACGGGGCACAGCAGCTATGCAAAGTCAGATGCCCCCTATGAGCAGCAGCTCAAGAATTTTTTAGGGCAGGCTCGTTCGAGCGATTGCTCAAATGCGGCAGGTGAGCTGACATCCGTGCTTTGTGCCCAAAAAATCCGCATTGGGGTGCGAAATAATTATCCGAGTTTCGGGCAGCTGAAGGCCGGGCAACTCGAAGGATTTGAAATCAAGGTGGCAATGGATATTGCCAGCAAACTGGGGCTTGTCGCTCAGTTGGTGCCGGTGACAGCCGCCAACCGAATCGAAAAGCTGATCAAGGGCGACATTGACATGGTGCTGGCCACCATGGCGCACACCACCACACGGGAAAAATCCATTCACTTTGTTCGCCCTCACTATTATTCTTCGCCCACGTCCATTGTGGGGCCGCAGAAGATCAAGGCGGACGGATGGAGTGACTTGGCGGGTCGCAGTGTGTGCGTGCCACTTGGCAATTTTTCGAATCTGGTGTTCTCTGAGCACCAGGTGCGCATGATGATTTACGACCGGCCTGATCGGATGGTTGAGGCCTTCAATATGGGCGCCTGTAGCCTGATTGCACACGACCAAAGCTTTCTGTTTGGGAGTGTCCTTGCTGACAGCAACAAAAAATCAGGCCCCGAGGGCCTCGAAGAAAAATTCTCGTTCAACGATGTACCCTGGGGCATAGGCGTCAGGAAAGCAGCAGCCAGCAGCCTGGGTCATGCACTTGGACTGGCCATTGCCGACATGCATCAATCGGGGCGTTTGCTTGATTTGGCGGGCCAAAGTGGCATCAAAAAGGTATTTTTGGAAAAGCAGCAGGCTCTGTGGAGCTCTTCCAACTGCTTTGGCGCACTGCTTGAATCACCTGACGCGGATTGCCTTCTTGCGCCGGTTCATCTTGCGGACCAGCCCAGCTCGATCGAAGCTGCGGTGGTGTCCTTTGAGGGGTGGTTGGCTCGAGAGTTCGATGTTCAGCTGCGCTTTCCCATGCTCAGCGGAAGTCATGGACTGAACATGTTCCTCAATGGCATGGTCATTTCCGTGGCCCTTGTGCTGAGTTCGATATCGGCGACCTTGTTGTTTGCCTATGGGTTTTACGCCTTGAGTCGCTTTCGGATCAGACCGATACGTATCGCGGGGTCTGCGCTCAGACTGTTTTTTCAGAACAGCCCCATCATCTTGTTGCTGATGCTGGGTTATCTCTTGGTGACGGCTTTGCTGGATTATTCGACCTGGGTGGCGGTGTTGATTGCGGTGGTCATGATCGGGTTGAACAACGGCGCCAACGGGGCCAATGCGCTGATGGATGCCGCCATGACTTTCAAGTCAGCCGTTACCCCGCGGGAGCTGTTTGGCGTTGCGTCTGTTGCCTTGCGAGCAGCGGTGATCAACGCGGCCAAAGCCAGCCCTGTGGCAGCCTTTATCGGTGCGCCTGAGATGCTCGCCTCATTGACCGATATCACCTCCTTCACGGGTGAACGGGTGACGACCTATCTTATTGTTTCAATCTTCTATATTGTTTTTGTTCAAGTGCTTGTGGTGGTGACCGGAATTTTTGTGAAGGAGGTGCGGCGACATGCTTGAATTTCTCCCTGATTTCATCCTCGGTTTTTTGGTCTACTTCAGGACCAACCTTTTCATTGCTGTCTGCGCCTTGGGCGTCGGCCTGTTGTTGGGCGCAATTTTGGGTTATCTGCTTTCGAGAGGAGGCGTCATCGTCAGGGCGATAGGCCTGGCGGTGATTTCTTTGCTCAGGGCCTTCCCCGTCTTTGTGTTGATGTTCGTGCTCTGGAACTTTATTCCCCGCAGTCAAGGCCTTGCGGCTTCGGATTTCCTCTCCGATGCAAATCTGATCTTGATATTCGCACTCAGCGCCTATTCGGTGTCGGCCCTGTTTGATGTTATTTCAGATGCTCTGAGCTTCCGCAGCTCAGGTGACCACGATCGGGCGTGGCTCGTCGTTCCCAATATTTTTCGCATCTTCGTCATCCTGGTCATGTCAACCAGCATAGGCGCGGCAATCGGCGTGAAGGAGGCGGTCACCTACACATTGATTTTTTCGGATGGCCTTGCAGATCGCTCGCAAAAAATCATGCTTTTGCTGATCGCGACCGTGTTTTTTGCGGTGTTCTTTGCAGCAGCCAAGCTGATATTGGATCAATTGACCCACAGGATCAAGCGAAGGCAGGTGGCCTGATGCTGTTGATCGCACCGAGTTTGAAGTGAGCCGCAGACCTCGAATGAATTTCAAGGGGTCGGCTCAATCCTGGGGTGATCGAGGCTCATTTCAGTTCGGAACAGGCGAGGGCAGGGGGCGGCCCGCGAAGTGTGCCTCCAGGTTCTGCGCGAGCAGCGTTGCCATGGCCTCCCGCGCTTGCGGCGAGCGCCCGCCCAGGTGCGGCGTGAGCAGCACCTTGTCCAGGAGCAGCAGCTCGGGCGGGACCTGTGGTTCGTCCTCGAAGACATCGAGCGCGGCGCCGGCGATGCGGCGCTCTTTCAAGGCTGTTGTTAAAGCCGCGGTGTCGACCAGATTGCCGCGGCCTATATTGACCAGAAAGCCCTGAGGGCCCAGGGCCTGCAGGACGCTGGCGTTCGCAATATGGTGGACCGTTGGATCGCCAGGCAGGGCCAGTACCAGGAAGTCGCACCAGCGGGCCAAATCCAGGAGCGAGTCCATGTACTGCCAACTCAGCTCTGGCCGCGAGCGGCGGGCAAAGTAAGCCACCTCCATGCCGAAGCCGGCTTCGCATCGCCGTCCTATGCCCATGCCGATATGGCCCACGCCTGCCAGGCCCAGGCGCTTGCCGCTCAAGGCCGGTGGGTCATCGCTTGGATGCTTCCAGCCCCCGGTGCGCAGCCGCCGGTCCAGTGCGCCGAGGTCGCGCACGATGCCCAGCAGCAGCGCTACGGCATGGTCGGCGGTGGTCGATGCATTGGTATGCGGACCGTAGCTCAGTGCGATGCCGCGCGCCCGGGCAGCGGCGAGGTCTACATTTTCGAAGCCCGCGCCTATGCATGCGACGATGGACAGCTTCGGCATCAAAGCCATTTCGGCCGCGCTCAGGCCGTGTACGCCATGTGTCACCACGGCCTCGATGCGCGGCCCAAACTCGCCAATGGCCGCCTCACGGCCACCGTGCTCATGCGCATGGACGATGGTGCAGAGGCTGGCGCTGGGGGCGAGGGCCAGCGGTGATTCATGAACCAGATTGAGCAGCAGTGGTTTATTCATGCGTGTCCGAGGGATTGCGCTCTGGGCTTGTCGCAGGCAGGCCGTGCTTTTACATCGCCATTGAGGCCTCAGGGTCGCCGCTTGGCTTGACAGGCATGAGGCTATCAGACAGTATATTGCCCTGAAAGAAATAAAGTTTCCTAAGAAGAAACACTAGTGCAGTTTTAGACAGTGTCAGTCCTTAAAAATTAGGCGTTCTCGAAGACCTATGGCCATGATCGTCAGGTGCAGACCCCTGAACGCAGGAGACCCCAAGCGATGAGTATCCAAGTCACCAAGCTGTCCTATGCCCTGGGCGCAGCGGTCACCCATGTCGATCTGTCCAAGCAGTTGGATGCGGCGACGGTGGCAGCCATCCGCCAGGCCTGGCTGGAGCATCTGGTGCTGATTTTTCCGGGCCAAGACATCTCGCCGGCCGAGCAGATCCGTTTTAGCCGCTATCTTGGGCCGGTCGAGGAATATCCCTTGCAGCACTATCGCTTGCCGGGTCACCCGGAGATTTTTCACCTGACCAATGTGGGCGAGGACGGCCAAGTCGGTGGCGCCCAGATGGCCAATCTCGGCCGCCACTGGCATTCAGACCTGTCCTTCACGGCTTTGCCGGCCATGGGCTCGATGCTGCGTTGCAAGCAGATTCCTGACTTTGGGGGGACCACCTGTTTTGCCAACCAGTACATGGCCTACGAGCGGCTGTCGCCCGTCTTTCGCGCTCTGCTCGATCCGCTCGAAGCGGTGCATGAACTGTTTTCCAAGACGCCCAATCTCAAAGACCTGGACCAGGGTCAGATCAAAGACATGAGAAAGGGCAATCCCCGCATCGCCCAGCCGGTGGTGCGCACTCATCCGGAGACGGGCCGCAAGGCGCTGTACGTGTCCGAGGCCCTGTGCAGCGATGTCGTCGGCATGAGCCGGGCCGAAAGCACCGCCTTGCTCGAGTTCCTGTTTGAGCACCAGACCCGGGTCGAGTTCACCTACCGCCACACCTGGAAGCCGCATGACATCGTGCTGTGGGACAACCGCTGTACCCTGCACATGGCCGTGCCCGACAACGACCATCTGCAGCCGCGGGTGATGTACCGCACCACCGTCACCGGCACGCCCTGTGGCACTCGACTTGATTCCTAAGCAAAACCTGAAAAACAAAGGCAATATCCACATGCAAACGTCGCAAACTTTACCGAATGAAGAGCAAAAGCTGGTCGCCCGCAGCATGGGTGACGAGGCCATGGCCGAAGCCCGCTCCCTGTTGGGCACCCCGATCCGCGTGGAGCAATGGAACTACGAGGCCGGGCGCGATGTGATCCGGCATTACGCTTGGGGCATTGGCGATGACAACCCGCTGTGGAGCGACCCCGAATATGCCAAGCGCACGCGCTTTGGCGGCATCATCGCGCCGCCCACCTATTTCTTTGGCGTCTTCGACGCGGTCGTCGCCCCCGGCTTGGAAGACATCCAGTGGTACTACTCGGGCATTGATGCGGAGTTTCTGCTGCCCATCCGTCGCAATGACGAAATCGTTGCCACCGCCGAGTATGTCGACGTCAAGCCGCTGCAAGGCAAGCGGGTGAAGAACATGCTGGTGCAGACCGGCGAGGTCCGCTACACCAACCAGAAGGGTGAGTTGGCCACCCGGGTCATGTCGCACACCTACCGGGTGCCAAGATCGGGCGCTGAAGGCGGCCTGGACTATGCGCCCCGTCCCAAGCAGGAGTACACGCAGTTGCAGCTCGACGAGCTCATGAACGCCCAGCTCAATGAGTTCGTGCGCGGCGCTGATACGCTTTACTGGGGCGATGTCCAGGTGGGCGAGAGCCTGCCCGGTACGGTGCGTGGACCCATCAACCAGATGGATATGACCACCTACTATGCCGGTGCGCCCGGTACCTCGGGCTACAAGTCCACCAAGCTCAAATGGAAGTACACCCACTGGGCCCGCACATCGCCCGAGAAGCTGCCCAACAACTATGACAAGTGCTACTACGGCGCCAAGGTGCTGCCCAGCATTGGCCATCAGGACGAGGCGGTGGCCGTCAAGCAGCTGGGCATGCCCGGCCCTTATGACAATGGGCCGCAGCGCTGCGGCATGCTGGCCACTTGCGTGACCAACTGGATGGGCGACGACGGCTGGTTGCGCACCTACAGCACGCGCATCAAGCTGCCGGTGATCTTTGGCGACACCACTTACTGCAAGGGTCGGGTCACCGACAAGCGCATGGAGGAAGGGCGAGGTATTGTGCAGCTCGAGTTGTGGACTGAGAACCAGCTGGGGCAGGTGACCATGCGTGGCAGTGCAACGGTGGAGTTGCCGCTGCGCCCCGCCGCCTGAACCCGCTGGCACAGGCTCATGAATTTCGCTCTTTTCTTGGACATGAAAGCCAGGGGCGACCCGCAAGGGTTGGCCGTGGCCGACCACCGCCTGCGGCTGAGCTGGAGCGAGCTCGAAGCCCGTGCCTCGCAGCTGGCAAACCTGCTGCAGGCGCGCGGCCTGCGCCGTGGTGATCGCATGGCCATCTATCTGCCCAATCGGGTGGAAGTGATCATTTCGCTGCTGGCCTGCATGAAGAGCGGCGTGATTGCTGCGCCGCTGAACTGGCGCCTGTCCGGCCAGGAGCTGCACAAAGTGGTGTCCCATTGCGCGCCAGCCTGCATCCTGACCACGCAGGAGCGCAGCGATCTCTTCAAGGATGCTGTCTCTGGTGCGGTGCTGAGCGTCGGCGAGGAGGCCGGCAGTGGCAGCTTTTGGGCAGAGCTGGCGGCCTGTCCTGCCATCTATGCCACGCTAGGTTGCCAGGCGGGCGATATTGCCAGCTTGCTTTACACCTCGGGGACGACCTCCAGCCCCAAGGCCGCCATCCATACCCATGGCATGCGGGTGGCCGTGGCCGGTGCCATGGCCGATTGCTTTGCGTTATCCAGCCGTGATGTGGCCCTGTGCCTGTCGCCGCTGTTTCATACCAGCGGCACCAGTGTCTTCGCCAATGCCTTGTTCGCCGGCTGCCCGTTGATCCTGCAGGAGAAGTGGGACCTCGCAGATTTTGTGCGATTGGTGGACGAGGAGGGTGTGACCTTCATGCACCTGATCGGCACCCTGCTGGTGGACATCGCCGCCGCGCCCGAGTCGGTCTTCGAGCCTCTGCGGGGCCGCTCACGCATGCGCTTTACCTGGGGCGGAGGCCATGCGATTGCAGCCGAAAAATTCGAGATTTTCGAGCGGCGCATCGGCGGCGTCTTCCTGCTGGGCTACAGCCGCACCGAAGGCGGTCTGACCTACAACCCGCTGGACCGCGCGGCGCGCAATTTCAGCGACAACGGACTGCCCAACCGCAACAGCTCGGACATCGCCATCCTGGACCCCGCAACCCAGCAGCATTGCGCGCCGGGTGTCATTGGCGAGGTCTGCTTTCGCGGCGACGGGGTCTCGCCGGGCTACTGGGACGGTCCCTATCTGCGGGTGACGCCGCCGTATGAAGGCGGCTGGCTGCCCACCGGCGACAACGGCTTCATCGACGAGCAGGGCCGCCTGCATTTTCTGGGCCGCGGCGATCACATGATCAAGACCGGTGGCGAGAACGTTTTCCCCGAAGAGGTGAGCGCCGTGCTGCTCAAGCTGCCGGGTGTCGCCGACGCAGTGGTGGTGGGCGTGCCCGATGAGCGCATGGGCCAGCGTGTGGGCGCGCTCATTGTGCGGGCCGATCCGGCGCTTGCGCCGGCTGCCATCGAGCAGGCCTGCCGCCATGCGCTGGCCGGCTACAAGATTCCGCGTGTCATTGCCTTTACCGACGAGCTGCCCAAGCTCGGCAGCGGCAAGGCCGATATGAATGCCTGTCGGCGCCTGCTGCAGGAGCTGGCGTGAGGCCCGAGGCCGACGACGTCTGGTTCATCACCGGTGCAAGCTCCGGCTTGGGCGCGGCCTTGGCTGAGCAGGTCCTCAAGCAGGGTCATCGCGCGGTGCTCACTGCGCGCGATGCGCGAGCGCTCGGTCCGCTGGCGCAAGCGCATGCCCAGCGCTGTTTGGTGCTGTCGCTGGATCTGCTGCAGCGCTCAGCGATCGAGCCAGCGCTTGAGCAGGCGCTGGCGCACTTCGGTCGGCTGGATGTTCTGGTCAACAACGCCGGGCGCGGTTACATGACGGCCATCGAACATGCCCGGGACGAAGATATCCGCGGCATCTTTGAGCTCAACTTCTTCGCCATGGACGCGCTGACCCGCGCCGCTGTGCCCGGGCTTCGCGCAGCCAAGCACGGTCACATCGTGAACATCTCCTCCACCGGCGGTCTGGTGGGGCGGGCCGGCTCGGGCTTTTACGCCGCCACCAAGTTTGCCATGGAGGGCTATTCCGAGGCCCTGGCCCAGGAGCTTGAGCCGCACGGTGTCGGTGTGACTGTGGTCGAGCCAGGGGCCTTTCGCACCCGCTTTGCCCATGACCTGCTGCAAGGCAGCGTCCAGGACTATGAAGCGACCGCCGGCGCGCGGCTGCAGTCGGTGCTGCACAACATGGGGCGCCAGCCCGGCGATCCGCAATTGGGCGCGCGGCTGATCTACGAGGCCGTCATCTGCCCGACGTCCCCCCTGCACCTGCCGCTGGGGGCTGGCACCGTGGGCGTATTTCGCGACAAGGCACGCGCCGTGATGCGCGACTTCGAAACCTGGGAGGCGCGCGCTTCGGCGACCGAGCAGCCCGCAACTGAACTGCAAGGAGACAAGCCATGATGACCGATCTAAGCGCTCAGCCGTCCAGGTCACCAGCGCCGGCCGGCATGTCGCCCGATGAATGGCATCTGCGGCTGGACTTGGCCGCATGCTATCGGCTGTTTCACCACTTCCGCTTTACCGATCTGATCTACAACCATATCTCGGCCCGGGTGGGTGGCGAGCATGAGCATTTTCTGATCAACCCCTACGGCCTGATGTACGACGAGGTGACGGCCAGCAGCCTGGTCAAGGTGGACGTGAACGGCCGGGTGATTGAGGATCCTTTGGGCCTGGGTGTGAATCCCGGGGGCTTCACCATCCACAGCGCGGTACACCGCGCCCGCCCGGATGTGCTGTGCGTGATGCACACCCACTCCGCGGCCACCGTGGCGGTGGCCACCATGGAGTGCGGTCTCTTGCCCTTGACGCAGCATTCCATGCGCTTTACCGGTCGCATTGCTTACCATGACTATGAGGGCATTTACTTTACCGACGAAGAGCGCCAGCGCCTGCAGGCCAATCTGGGCCAGCGCATGGTGATGCTGCTGCGCAACCACGGCTCCTTGGTGTGCGGGCGCAGCATTTCCGATGCCTTCGACACCATGTATTACCTCGAGCGAGCCTGTCAGCTGCAACTGTCACTGCTGGCCAGCGGGCGCAAACTGGTCGAGCCTGCGCCCGAGGTGGCTGAGCAGGTGGCTGCGGTGTTCGAGTCGCCTACCCGCCAGGGCGCGCAAAAGACTTGGCCTGCGATGCTGCGGCTGCTCGAGCGCGAGCAGCCGGATTACCAGCAGTAGGCGGGCGTTCAGCCCTTGCGCGCCTTTTCCAGCCCGGCGATGTAGTCCACCACCTTGTAGCCGGTCATGCCCCAGGTGGTGACGCCACACACATGCATGACCTGCATGCAGGCCTCGGCCAGCTCACCGGAGGTCATGCCCGCTTTGAAGCCGGCGTGGCCGTGGTTCTTGGCCCCGTCGAGGTTGCCCGTTACCACGTCCAGCACGGTGTAGAGGAGCTCTTTGGTTTTTATGTCCAGGTGTGCGCCCTCGCTCTGTGAGCGGTACACGCCCTCGCGAAAGCGCAGATAGCCGACGAACTGGTCGGGGGCATGTTCCATCATGGCCCGGATCGGCTCGGGCAGGTTGCCCAGGGTTTCCATGAAATGGGCCTTGCCCTGTTCCACGGCTTGCTGCATTTCTTGTGTACGTTTGTTCTCACTCATCGCTGCTCCTTTAAAAATCAAGATCAGGGGGCCATGGTGGTATGGCCATGGGGGTAGACCGTGCAGCCCACCCGCTGCGACAGCACTCGGCAGGCGCCATGCAGGGCGCCGATCAGTTGAGCTTCCTGCTCGGTGGGCACCACATGGCTGGGGAAAGCCAGGCCCAGCGTTCCCAGCGGATTTCCGGCGCGTCCGTAAACCGGCGCCGAGATCACGCCCAGTCCGGGAGCGGTCTCTCCGCGCTGCACCGAATAGCCGTGCTGGCGGGCTCGCTCGACCTGCATGTCAATCTCATCGAAGTCGGTGAGGCTGCGGTCGGTGAAAACGGGAAGTCGCTGCGGCCGCAGTCGCCGTGCCCGCTCCTGATCCATGGTCGCCAGCAGCACCCGGCCCGAGGAGGTCGCGTGCACAGGCAACCAGGTGCCGGCCCGCCAGCCTGTGTCCATGAACAGCGGGCCTTCAATGCCCAGCAGGTAGAGCACGCGGTCGCCGTCAAGCACGGACAGGCGGGCGCTGTGGCCGGTGGTCTCCACCAGATCGCGCATGACCGGCATGGCGCCGCGGCACAGGGTGTCAAAGTTGAGGTAGCGCGAGCCCAGGGCATAGAGGCGGGTGCCCACCTGGTAGCGTCGCGAGTCGGTGTTCTGGGTCAGCAGCCCGAACTCGGCGAAGGTCGCCAGCACCTTGGAGACCTGCCCCTTGGACAGCTTGCATTGCTCGGCCAACTCGCCCACGCCGAAGTCCTGCTGCTCTTCGCAAAACGCCATCAGCACCCGCAGTGCCGAGCGCAGCGACTTCATGCCCTCTGCATCGGCCGTCGCCGGCCCTTCCCTGAGCAGTGTTTCGTTCACCATGCTGCCTCCAGCAGTTGCCTGACGGCCGCGACCGAATCGGTGCGACGGGGGTTGAAGTACAGCCCCCGGTCGGCCATGGTGTCTTGCGCGATGTCCGAAAGAAGCTCTCGGCTCAGGCCGGTATCGCGCAGCCGGGTCGGCACCTGAGCCAGGCGCTGCAGTTCGCGCACCTGTTCGATCGCGGCCTTGGCCATCTCGGGCTCGGAGCCGGGTGGCACCCCGAGCGCGGGCGCCATGGTGGCCAGCTCGCCCTCGCAGACGGGCAGGTTATAGGCCATGGCGTGGGGCAGCATCACCGAGTTGGCCACGCCGTGTGACAGGCCGCCACGCGCACCCAGGCAATGGCAGATGGCATGGTGAATGCCGACCCGTGCATTGGAGATCACCATCCCCGAGAGGTGGGCGGCGGTGAGTACACCGGCACGGGCATCGATGCTGCTGGGGTCCTGCACCATGCGCGGCAGCGCCTGCCTGAAAAGCCGGATGCTGTGCAGGGCCAGGGCGTCGGAAATCGGGTTGCGCAGGCGTGAGTACAGGCCTTCGACCGCATGGGCCAGCCCGTTCATGGCTGTGGTCGCCATCACCCTGACCGGCACTTCGACATTGGCCTCGGGGTCGAGCACGATCAGCCGCATGGCCAGTGTGTTATCCCAAAACAGCAGCTTGCGGCCTTGCGCGTCACGCACGCCCAGGCCGGGGGTGACCTCGGCCGCTGAAGCGGTGGTCACCACAGCGGCCAGCGGCAGCTTGGGCGCCGGCAGAGGCTTGGGGAAGAATTGGTCGGGCGGTATGAAGCGGCTGGCATGTTGCTCCAGCTGACCGCCTTCGCCCAGCAAGATGGCGATGGCCTTGGCCGTGTCAGAGGCGCTGCCGCCACCCACGGCCAACAGGCCGTCGACGCCCAGCTGCTGCGCCAGCTCGGCGCCACGCGTGACCATGGCCACTGAGGAATGTTCGACGACCTGGTCGTAGACGGTGACGGCACGCGGGCCCAGTGCGGCCATCACACGCTCAAACAGCCGACTGGCCCGGGTGTTGCCGCCGCAGACCACCATCACCCGCTGGCAGCCGAGGGCCGCCATCTCGGCGCCCAGGGTGTCGACCACGCC
>JBAXEN010000016.1:0-23290 GCA_037140415.1 Betaproteobacteria bacterium
TGGGGCGTTAGCTCAGTTGGTTAGAGCAGAGGACTCATAATCCTTTGGTCGTCGGTTCAAGTCCGCCACGCCCTACCAAAATTGAGGGGCTGTTCACGCAGTCCCCTTTTTTCATGGCGCTGACTGGCTGACCCCAGAGACGGTGAGGGGGCCATGCTTTGAAGGGCCCCCGGGCATGCAGTTTGCCGCAGCCAGTCGGCTGGGGTGGTGCTGGGTACAGCGTCTCGTTTGCCGGCGCTCGTTTGGACCCGGGTCTGCGCTTGGACGGGCCTGTTTTCGACAGCGTCGTCTCTCAAGCTTGACCGCTATGATCTTGCGATGGCTGATCACCTCCCAGACCGGATTCGTCGCCTGCGCTCGCATGACCTGAACCTGTTGACAGGTCTGTATGTGTTGCTGGAACGAGCCAGCGTGACCGACGCGGCCCGGGAACTTGGCTTGACGCAGTCGGCCATGAGCAAGATGCTGGACCGATTGCGCGACGATTTTGGTGACCGCCTGCTGGTCAGGACGGGCAATCGAATGGTGCTGACCTCCGCCGCCCAGTTGCTGCTGCCAGAGCTGGCGCGGGCACTCAATGGGCTGGGTGCTGTCTACAGTCCGGCCGGACGGTTTGACCCCCGACGTGTTGAGCGCACGCTTTCCATCGGGATGAATGAATTCTTGCAGTACGTGTTGGGGCCGGGCATCATCGGCCTGCTTCGGGAAAAAGCACCGCAGGTCAGCCTGCGCTTGCGGCCGATTCACTCGGGCCAGGCGCAGGCCGACGTGATGCGCGGCGACATCGACCTCTTGATCGGAGCGGCCGGCGTCGAGTTCAAGTTGCGCTCGTCCATACTGTACCGAGACAAGTTTGCCTGCTTGGCTTGTGCTGACAACCTGGCTTTGCAGGACCCTCTGCCCTTGGCCGACTTCGCGAAGCTGCAGCAGGTCTATGTGTCGCCCTCGGGCTTTGATTTTTTCCCAGCGGTCATTCATCAGTTTTTGGGCAGTGTGGGCCGCCGGCCGCGACCGACGGACATCACCTTGTCCAGCTACTTTGCGGCCAGCCGCTCTATCGTCGGTACTGACAGGGTCACCCTGCTGCCTAACCGCCTGATTGCCTCATTCGTCGACCGACAGGTTCGCGTCGTTCCGCTGGCCTTTGATCCTCCTGATTACAACGTGGCCCTGTGGTGGCACACCTCCGTGCACGATGACCCCTTTTTTGTTTGGTTCCGCCATGAGCTGCATGCGCTTGTGCAGCAGATGCCTTGGGGCTCGGCCCTCGCCGGTCGCCGTTGAGATGAAGGCCGCAAGGTCATGAATGAACGGCATGGGCGATATCGCTGGTAGGTGATTTTCAAGCGAAGCTGGTCGCTCTAGACTGGACTTGGGCTTATTGCAGGAGAGCATCACTTGAGCGACTCAGGCGTTTCAAATCTGTGGGTTGGCGCTGGCACCGGCTTGTCGCCTCGGCGAGGTCGGCGATGAGCGGGCCGCTCGATGGTGTGCGGGTGATCGATCTGACCTCGGTCTTGATGGGGCCGTTTGCCACCCAATTGCTGGGCGATCTGGGCGCCGACGTGATCAAGGTGGAGCCCCGCGAGGGTGATGTGGTCCGTGGCATCGGGCCGATGCGGCATGCCGGTATGGGCTGTGGTTTTTTGCACGTCAACCGCAACAAGCGCAGCCTGGCCCTGGACCTGAAAAAGCCGCAAGCCTTGGACATCATTTTGCGCCTGGCCGAAACCGCAGACGTGATGGTCTACAACGTGCGCCCGCAGGCGATGGCACGGCTGGGTCTGACCTATGAAGCCTTGGCCCGACGCAACCCCCGCCTGATTTATGTGGGTCTGGTCGGTTTTGGGCAGGGCGGTCCTTACGCTGGGATGCCGGCCTACGACGATCTGATTCAAGGCATCATTGGTCTGCCGTCCCTGATTGCCCAGGTCGGTGATGGGATTCCGCGCTACGTGCCTTTGGCATTTGTCGATCGCACGGTGGGCGTCAGCGCAGTCAATGCCATCACGGCCGCCCTTTACCGGCGGGAAAAGTCGGGCAAGGGGCAGTCGATCGAAATCCCCATGTTTGAGACCATGGTGCAGTTCGTTCTGGGTGAGCATATGGCGGGCTCCACCTTCATGCCCCCCGAGGGGCCGATGGGGTATTCACGCCAGCTGGCGCCAGAGCGCAAGCCATTTCCCACCGCAAACGGCCATGTTTGCGTGGTGATCTACAACGACAAACAGTGGCGCAATTTTTTTGCCCTGATGGGTCGCCTTTCAGAATTCGAGTCGGACCCTCGCTTTGCCGATATTGGCAGCAGGACCCGCCACATCGGCGCGCTCAATGCCATCGTTGCCGAGGTCATGCGCACCCGCACCACCGAAGAATGGTTGGCACTGCTGCCGCAAAACGACATTCCCACGATGCGCCTGCATACCTTGGAGACGCTCATGCAAGACCCCCATCTACTGGCTACCGGTTTTTTCAAGGAGGTGACCCATCCGAGCGAGGGGCCCGTCGTCTCGATGGCGATACCTGGTCGTTGGTCAGAGTCGCCGCCGGAGATGCGCTACGGTGCGCCTGGTCTGGGTCAGCACACCGCCGAAGTGCTCTGCGAGGCCGGTTTTTCGGCCGATGCCATTGCGCACTTGGCGCAGGCCGAGGTCATCGTCCTTCCATCCCAAGCCGAGTCTGCCGCATGAACACTTTCCTGACCTATGAGCAAGACGCAGGGGTGGTCACTTTGACCATGAACCGCCCTGACATTCGCAACGCCTTGATCGGGCTGGAGGACGCGGATGAAATCCTGGCCGCCTGCGACCGCATCACCAGGGACATGTCCGTGCGCGCCGTCATCCTGACCGGAGCCGGCACAGCGTTCTCCGCCGGTGGCGACATCAAGAGGATGCGCGAGGTCATGGCAGGCGGCAGCGAGGGACCGAGCGGTGTGCGGCATGTGTACCGCAACGGCATTCAGCGCATCCCGCTGGCCCTCTATAACTTGGAGGTGCCAACCATCGCTGCCATCAACGGCCCGGCCATCGGTGCCGGTTGCGACCTGGCCTGTATGTGCGACATCCGCATCGCCTCGGACAAGGCCAGCTTCGCCGAGAGCTTCGTCCGCATGGGTCTGATCCCCGGCGATGGCGGAGCCTGGCTGCTGCCACGCGCAGTCGGCATGTCAAAAGCTTGCGAAATGGCCTTCACCGGCGCAGCCATCGACGCCGCAGAAGCGCTGCGATGCGGCCTGGTGTCGCGCGTCGTGACCGCCGACCAGTTGCTCCATGAAGCCCAAGTCTTGGCTCGACAAATCGCCGCCAACCCATCGCAAGCTCTGCGCATGACCAAGCGCCTGATGCGCGAGGGCCAGCACACCCGGATCGAAAGTTTGCTCGAGATGTCGGCGGGCTTTCAGGCTCTGGCGCATACCTCGGACGACCATCTGGAGGCGGTCGATGCCTTTTTGAACAAGCGCAAACCCGTCTTTCGCACATGAGCCCCATGACGACCGGCCCCTTGCGATCCGTGTATCGCCATGCCGATCTGCAGCGGCTGCTGCAACCGCGCAGCCTCGCCCTGGTGGGGGCTTCAGCCAATCCGGACTCCTTTGGCTTTAAGACCCAGGCCAACACGCGCAGCTTCCAAGGCCCTGTGTATCTGGTCAATGAACGGTATCAGCGCATTGGCGACGAGCCCTGCTATGCATCGCTGCGGCTGCTGCCCGAGGTGCCCGATTGCGTGGTGGTGATGGTGCGGCGCGAGCTGGTGGAGCAGGTGGTGCTCGAATGCGCCGAACTGGGCGTCGGCGGTGCCGTGATTTACGCCTCGGGCTTCAGCGAGACCGGGCTGGCTGAGCGGATTGCCTTGCAAAGCCGCCTGGTGCAGATTGCCCAGGCCAGTGGTTTGCGCCTGGTCGGCCCGAACTGTATTGGCCTGGTGAGTTTTCCTCAGCGCATGGGGCTGACCTTTGCCGACCGACTGGTCTTGTCGGGGCCCTCAGAGGCGGGCATCGGTATCGTCAGCCAATCGGGCGCATTGGGGCTGTCCCTGTTTCAGGCCATCGAATCCGGCGCCCGTTTCAGCCACGTGCTGACAGCGGGTAACTCCTGCGATGTGGATGTTGCGGACTACGTCAGCTTCCTCGCCCACGAGCCCCAGACCCAAGCCATTGCCTGCGTGATCGAGGGCCTGGCCGAGCCCAGGCGCATGCTCGAGGCCGCCCAGATTGCCTGGGACGCCAACAAGCCGCTGCTGATCCACAAGATGGCGACAGGCGCGCAAGGTGCGGCAGCTGCCTTGACGCACACCGGCGCGCTTGCCGGCTCCAATGCCGGCTATGAAGCGGCTTTCGAGCGCACCGGTGCCATCGTTGTGAAAGACTTTGAAGCATTGGTCGAGACGGCCGCGTTTTTTTGCAAGGCGCCCGCCATGCTCAGCACCGGCGTTGCCGTGATCAGCACCTCCGGTGGCGCCTCGATCATGGCCGCCGACAAGGCCGAGCTCTACGGTGTGCCTCTGCCTCAACCCATCGACTCGGTTCGCGCTGTTTTGGAAGAGCACGTCCCCGAGTTCGGCTCAGCGCGCAACCCCTGCGATGTCACGGCGCAAGTGGTGTCCAATCCCGCGTCGCTGCAGGCCTGCGGTGATGCCCTGATGTCGGATCCGACTTTCGGCGCTGTGGTGATTCCTCTGGTGTACGCCTACGGAAACACCGCCTCGCGCGTCAAGATTTTCAGTGATATGGCCAAAAAGCACGGCAAGGCCGCCTGCTATGTCTGGCTCAGTCAGTGGCTCGATGGCACTGGGGCCCGGGACGCTGAGCATGACGATCGCCTGGCTTTGTTTCGGTCGATGGACCGGTGCTTTGCCACACTGGCAGCTTGGCACGGGCGAGAGCAGCGGCGCGCACGCGGGGCTCGAAGCGCACCGCGCCTGGTGTCGATGGATGTGGCCCATCAGGTCGGTGATGCCTTGCGTCTTGGCGGCCAGCGTGTGGTCGGTGAGCGCCAAGCCAAGGCGCTGCTGGCGCTTTACGGTCTGCCGGTTACAGCTGAGCACCTAACCCAGAGTGCTGAAGACGCGGTCGTTGCCGCGAACGCCCTGGGCTACCCGGTGGCGCTGAAAATTGACGCCTCCAATATTCACCATAAAACGGAGGTCGGTGGCGTGCGCCTGAATCTGCCAGATGCTCAGGCAGTGCGCGCCGCCCATGGCCAGATGCTTGCCAGCGTGGCAGCGGCGGCGCCTGAGGCCAGCGTCAATGGCGTGCTGGTGCAGCCCATGGTGGGCGCTGGTCTGGAAGTCGTGGTCGGTGGCCGGGTGGACCCCCAGTTCGGCCCCTTGGTGGTGGTCGGCCTGGGTGGCGTGATGGTGGAGCTGATGCGTGACACGGTGACGCGGCTGGCCCCCGTCAACCAGCAGGAGGCTTTAGACATGCTCGGTGCCCTCAAGGGGGCAGCCCTCCTGGCAGGCTTTCGGGGTCAGGATCCGGTCGATCTGGCGCAGTTGGCCACGCTGGTGGTCCGCTTGTCAGAGTTTCTTGCTGATCAGGCCGACGAGGTGCTCGAGGTCGATGTCAATCCTGTGATCTGTTCACCCGCCGGTCTTTTCGCTGTCGATGCCCTCATCCTTCGCAAGGTCTGAACCATGAAGACGACTCCCCCTCCAAAGCTGGCACCCGCCCAATACCTGCAGCAGGCGGAGGCGATTGCAGCGGCCCAGGGCGACCCTGCGGTGCGCTCCATCGAGCGGGTGGCGGTGATTGGCGCGGGCACCATGGGCGGCGGCATAGCGATGAGTTTTGCCAACGCTGGCTTTGCGGTGACTCTGATGGATGTCGATGCCGCTGCGCTGGCCCGCGGCCAGGCCCGGATCAAAGACAGCTATCTGTTGACGGTGAGCAAGGGCAAATTGAGTCTTGAGGAGGCCACTCGGCGCTGGTCCTTGATCAGTCCTGCGACCCACTTCAGTGCAGTGGCCAACGCCGATTTGGTGGTGGAGGCTGTGTTCGAGGACATGGCCGTCAAACAGGCGGTGTTTGCCGAGCTCGACCAGTGGTGTCGGCCCGATGCCATTTTGACCAGCAACACCTCGCGTCTGGATATCAACCGATTGGCGCAGACGGTGCGCCAGCCCGAGCGTGTGCTTGGCCTGCATTTTTTCAGTCCGGCTCAGGTGATGCGCCTGGTCGAGGTGGTGCGTGGACAGTTGAGTGCGCCCGATGTGCTGGCCACGGCCATGGCCATCAGCCGCCAACTGGGCAAATCCCCGGTCATGGT
Source organism: Betaproteobacteria bacterium (assembly GCA_037140415.1). Classification (GTDB taxonomy): domain Bacteria; phylum Pseudomonadota; class Gammaproteobacteria; order Burkholderiales; family Burkholderiaceae_C; genus Polaromonas. The sequence continues at coordinate 6,267 of JBAXEN010000016.1, forward strand.
CGGGGTCTGCGACGGCTTTGTCGGCAATCGCATGCTCAGTCCCTACCTGCGTGAAGTCGGTTTTTTGCTGGAAGAAGGTGCCAGCCCGGCGGATGTGGATGCGGCGCTAAAGGGTTTTGGGATGGCCATGGGCCCCTTGACCGTATCCGACATGGCCGGCCTGGACATTCCCTGGGCGGCCCGAAAACGCAATGCGGCCGACCGGGACCCGGCGGTGCGCTATTCCCACCTGGCCGATCGCTTGTGTGAGCTGGGCCGCTTTGGCGTCAAGACAGGGGCTGGCTACTACCGCTACGAGCCCCAGCAGCGCGAGCCTGTGCCGGACCCTTTCGTTGATGCGCTGATTGTGGAATGCGCCGAGCGTGCCGGCATCCAGCGGGGCCCGGTCAGCGACACCCTGATCGTGGAGCGAACCATCTATGCCTTGATCAATGAGGCGGCTCGGCTGATTGAAGAGCGCATCGTGGAGCGTGCCTCTGATGTCGATGTCATCTACGTCAGAGGCTATGGCTTTCCGGCTGCGCTGGGCGGGCCGGTCTATCACGCAGACAGCCTGGGGCTTGATCGGGTGTGCAGCCGGATCCGCGAGTTTCGCGATCTCCATGGCCGCCTTTGGGAGCCAGCCCCGCTCTTGCTGCAGCTGGCAGCCAGCGGTTCACGCCTGTCGGATGTTTGCCATCCCATGGCGTGAGCGCAGTGCCACGACCTTTAACTTCGCTTTTTTCACTCGGGAGAACTTCGCCATGAATAGAGTCAAACGTGCAGCCTGTGCGGCCCTGTTTGCCGGCCTGTCCTGGATGGGGGCGATGGCCGCCGAGTTCCCGGACAAGCCGATCAAGATCATCGTGCCCTATGCGCCCGGCGGTGGCGGCGACATCCTGGCGCGCATGTATGCCGAAAAGCTCAAGGCAGAATTGGGCCAGCCGGTCATCATTGACAACAAGCCCGGTGGAGGCACCTTGATCGGCTCCGAGTTGGTGGCCAAGTCGCCAGCCGACGGGTACACCTTGCTGCTGACCACGAACAGCGTGCTGATTGCCCCTATTTTGAATGGAGCCGCAGCCAAATTTGACCCATTGAAGGACCTGACCCCGGTGGTTCCGATTGGCAGCATCGCAATGGTGTTGGTCGCTCACCCGGCGGTTCCAGCCAATACTGCGGCCGAATTGATTGCCTACCTGAAAAAGCGACCGGGCAAGGTCAGTTTTGCGTCTGCCGGTACCGGCGGCATCACTCACCTCGCGGGCGAGTTGTTCAAGACCCGGGCGGGCGTGAGCATGACCCACATCCCCTACAAGGGGGCCGCGCCCGCCTTGAACGACCTGATCGGTGGCCAGGTCGAACTCCTGTTTGATGCCATGATCACCGCCAACCCCCATATCAAGTCGGGCAAGCTCAAAGCCATCGGTCTTGCCAATGCCGCACGCTGGGAGGGCTCGCCCGACATACCCACCCTCTCCGAATCTGGATTGCCAGATTTCAAAATGAGCGGTTGGTACGGCGTGCTGGCGCCAGCAGGGACTCCCCTTAAGGTGCTTGAGCGACTCAACGCAGAGTCCAACAAGATCATCAAAAGCCCGGAATTTGCCGCCAAATTGCGCGATGCCGGCTTGTCGCCCATGGGCGGTGACCTGGAGGGCTATCGGAAAACGGTTCGTGAGGAATTCGGTACCTGGCAAAAGTTGATCAAAGACGGCAACATCACCATCGACTGACCGAGCCGCTAGGGCCCCTAGCTAACACTTCAAGGAGCAGTTCTTTGATTCACCCGGAAAAACAATACTTCGAGTTTCTTGCCCAGGGACGGTTCATGCTGTTGCGGGCCAAAGCCAGCGGCCGTTGCATGTTCTACCCTCGGGTGGCCGAGCCGCTGACGGGCGATACGGATCTGGAATGGATAGAGGCCAGTGGACGGGGCCGGGTCTATTCCGCCACCGTTGTCAGGCGCAAACCGCCGGAGGCCGACTACAACGTGGTGCTGGTCGATCTGGAAGAGGGCCCGCGCCTGATGAGCCGCGTCGATGGCATTGCTGCTGCGCAGGTGCGCATTGGGATGACCGTCCAGGCGCGGATCATTGAAGAAGAGCAAAAGCCACTGCTGGTGTTTGAGCCGCTGGGCGACTGATGCGCTCGCTCATCGCTGACACCCCGTTATTGAACCAGGAATTTTCTCCATGACTCAATTTCCACGCGCTGCGACAGCCATCGTCGGTGCGCAAACCTATGGTATCGGGCTGGCGCCCGGCCTGAGCTCGATGGACATTGCCGTCCACGCCAGCGTAGGCGCGCTGCGGTCGGCAGGACTGACTCCTCGGGATGTTGACGGTATCTTCGTCGCGCTGCCCGATGACTTCCTGTCCGGACTTTCTTTGGCAGAGTACCTTGGCATCCAGCCCCGCGTGAGCGACAACAACCGCACCGGTGGATCCTCATTTCAGACCTATGTCATGATGGCCGCGCTGGCCCTGTCAAGCCACCAGTGCGACGTGGCGCTGATCGCCTACGGCAGTAACCAGCGCTCTGGCGCGGGCAAGCTGGTCAGCGGGATGAAGGTCAGCCCGTATGAGCAGCCCTACAAGTCCCTGCGTCCCATTTCGAACTATGCCTTGGCGGCGGCGCGTCACATGCACGAATTTGGCACCCGCAAGGAGCAACTCGGTGCGGTTGCGCTGGCGGCCAGGCAATGGGCCGCCCTCAATCCGGAAGCCGTGATGCGCGAGCCCTTGTCGATGCAAGACTATTTGTCGGCGAGGATGATCTCCGACCCCTTCGGTGCGCGGGACTGCTGTCTGTTGACCGATGGCGGTGCGGCCATGGTGATGGTCCGCGCCGACCGCGCCCGGGATCTGGCGGCAAAGCCGGTCTACGTCTTGGGCGCTGCCGAGTCCACAGACCACTTGGCCATCTCCAGCATGCCCAGTCTGACGACCACGGCAGCGGCCTTGTCAGGGCCACGGGCCTTCGCCCAGTCGGGCTACCGGCCGGCAGACGTGGATGTGGTGCAGGTCTACGACGCCTTCACCATCAACACCATCTTGCTTCTGGAGGACCTGGGATTTTGCGCGAAGGGCGAGGGCGGCGCTTTTGTGGAAGGCGGGCGCATTGCGCCGGGAGGAGACCTGCCGGTCAACACCAATGGCGGCGGCCTGTCCTGTGTCCATCCCGGCATGTATGGTCTGTTCACCCTGGTGGAAGCCACTCAGCAACTCATGGGCATCGCCGGTGCGCGCCAGGTGCCCGATGCCAAGTTGGCGGTGGCCCATGGCAACGGCGGTGAACTCTCACACCAGGCCACTGTGGTGCTCGGTACCGCCGAGACCCTTTGAATGACACAACCCTGATTTCTGCGCAAAGAATCAATCATGACAGTACCTTCGGCCGACAGCCTGGCCCTTCAAGACAAAGTGCTCATCATCACCGGTGCAGGCGGCGGCATTGGCCGTGCGCTGGCGCTGGCAGCGGCTGCCGCAGGGGCCAAGGTGGTGGTCAATGACATCGGCACCTCGGTTCACGGTGAAGGCGCCGACAAAGCGCCAGCCGATGCGGTCGTGGCGCAAATTCGCGCGGCTGGCGGGCAGGCTGTGGCCAACACGGACAGCGTGGCCACCTGGTCATCGGCGCAGCATGTGGTGACGGCTGCCTTGGACTCGTTTGGCCGGGTTGATGCGGTGATCAACAATGCGGGCATTCTGCGCGACCGGATGTTTCACAAAATGAACCCGGACGAGTGGGACGCGGTCATCAACGTCCATCTGTCCGGCGCTTTTTATGTGTCGCGCGCTGCAGCCCCGCACTTCCGTGAGCAAGGCTCAGGCGCTTACCTGCACATGACCTCCAATTCAGGACTGATTGGAAACATGGGCCAGGCCAACTACTCGGCAGCCAAGCTTGGCCTGGTGGCGCTGTCCAAGTCGATCGCGCTGGACATGGGCCGTTTTGGAGTGCGCTCCAATTGCCTGGCCCCTGCGGCCTGGAGCCGCATGATTGGCGCCATTCCCCTCGATACGCCCGAACAACAGGCGCGCAGCGAGATGATGCGTACGCGCCTGGCACCAGAGACGATTGCCCCCCTGGCTGTTTACCTGTGCAGCGATCAAGCGCGCGCAGTCAATGGCCAGGTGTTTTATGTCCGTGGCAATGAGTTTTTCCTGTATCGCCAGATGGGCCCGATTCGCTCTGTCCATCGCTCACAGGGGTGGAGCCCAGACACCATTGCCAGCCATGGCATGCCGGCGCTGCAGGGCAGCTTTGAGCCGGTGCAGCAGATTGCTGACGTCTACACCTGGGATCCAGCCTGAGGCGGTCTCTCGCGCTCAGGGCTTGATCGATGTGCTCAGCATGCGTCAAGCGGCTTCGTCCACCACCCGGTTGCTCAGCACGCCGATGCTGCTGACTTCCACTTCCAGCAGGTCGCCAGCCTTCATGAAGATCTGCGGGTCGCGGCGGTGGCCCACGCCGCCCGGGGTGCCGGTGGAGATCACATCGCCCGGCAGCAGGGCGCAGATGCCCGAGATGTAGGCGATCAGCTCAGGCAGGTCCCAAGCCATCAGGTCAAAGCCGCTGTGCTGCATCAACTGCCCATTGAGGCGGGTGCTGAGCGTCATTTTTTTCGGGTCACCCACCTCGTCGGGGGTGACCAGCCAAGGGCCGAAGGAGCTGCTGGCGTCGAAATTTTTGCCCGCTGTCACGCTGTGCTGTTGGTAGTCGCGCACCGAGCCGTCCATGACGATGCTGTAGCCGCCAATATGCTCCATGGCCCGCTCGACCGGTATGTGACGCCCGCCTTTGCCGATGACGATGGCCACCTCGCCCTCAAAGTCAAAGCGCTCGGACAGGCGCGGGCGAACGATGGGCTGATCATGGCCGACCAGCGACTGCGGATGTTTGCTGAACATATTTGGGTGCGTCAGCTCAGCCTTGCCCGCCTCCAGTTGGTGCGCCTTGTAGGCCCAGCCCAGGGCGAACATGCGCATGTCCGAGCGCGGGTTGACCGGCCGATACCGCAGCTCGCTCAGCGCCGCATCCACCGGGCCTTGTCCCAGATGGCGGGCCTGATCGAGCAGGCTGTTTTCAAACAGGGCCACCAGATCACGGCAGGCCGGGTCCAGACGGCGGCCCAGGTCGACGAAGCCACGCTCGTTGATGAGACCAAAGGTTCGCTTGCCCCGCAGCTCCACACTGGCCAGTTTCATGAATCACTCCTCGAACAAATAATGTGTGAGCATAAGATTTTTGCCCCTTCGAGCATCTCGGGGCAGACCCGCATGGGCTGCATGGGCGCGGGCACAGGGTAAATGCCAGTTGTTCGCAGCGCTTGCCTTCTTAGACTTCGCCCACCTCACCGTACATTGATAGGAGATTGACATGAACTCGGATTTTTCGCGCCGGCAACTGCTGCTGGCCGGCGCTGGCGCCGCTTTGGGGGGCAGCGCCTTGGCCCAGGACTATCCGAGCAAGCCGATACGCATCGTGGTGCCGCAGGCTGCCGGCGGAGGCACCGACATCCTGGCACGCAATCTGGCCGCGCGCATGACCGAGTTGCTCAAGCAGGGCGTGGTGGTTGAAAACCGCACCGGTGCGGGCTCCTTGCTGGGCACTGAGTTTGTGGCCCGCGCGCCTGCCGACGGCTACACCCTGCTGATGGGCGGCATCTTCAATATGGTGATGAACAAGGCCTTGGTGAAGAACCTGTCGTACTCGCCGGAAAATGACTTCGTCAGCCTGGGCTATGTGTCGGCCTATCCTTTCGTGCTCTTGATGCGATCTGACCTGCCGGTCAACTCTTTGGCCGAACTGGTGGCCTATGCCAAGGCCAGGCCGGGCAAGCTCACCTACGGTTCGGGCGGTCTGGGCACGCTGCAGCATGTCTGGGGCGCGATTCTCACCAGCAGCCTGGGTCTGGACATGGTGCATGTGCCCTTCAAAGGCGCGGCACCGGCGCACCAGGAGATGATGGCCGGGCGTGTGGACATCATGTTCGACAACATCTCCGCAGCCAAGCCCCACATCCAGGCCGGTCGGCTCAAGGGCCTGGTGGTGTCTTCAGCCCAGCGCAGCGCGCAATTGCCGCAACTGCCCACGGTCAATGAGTCGGGCTTGACCCGCTTTGAAGGAGAGAGCTGGTTCGGTGTGTTTGCGCCTGCGGCCACGCCGGCTCCGGTGGTCGCTCGCTTGCGCGAGACGCTGGCCTCCATCAACCGCGAGCCTGAATTCATCGCCCGCGTCGACCGCGACGGCGGGCGTCTGCTCAATATTGCGCCGGCCCAGCAGCAGGCCTTTTTGCGCGATGAGATCGAGCGTTGGGTCGGCGCGGCGCAGCGCTACAAGGTCACCGCTGACTGAAGCGCTGACTCAAGCGCTGACTCAAGCGCTGACTCAAGCGCTGACTCAAGCGCCGGCGATCTGCTGCGAATTTGAGCCTGCGGGGGAGCCCGATCGGCGCGGCGACCGAGCCAAGCGCCGCATCGCTGCGAGGGCTCAGCTCCCACACCCTGGCGCTCAGCCCACCAGGCGCGCCATCTCCTCCTGCCACTGACTCATGGGCTTGAGCCCGGCTTTGCCCTGGACATGGGCGGCGGTATGGGCCTGGATCTGCTCGTCGCTTTGGTCCAGGTCCAGCGGCTGCAGGTAGGGCTGGTCGACATGCCAGGGGGTATCGAGGTAGATCTCGATGCGGTTGTCTTCCGGATCCCAGAAGTACAGCGACCATGAATTGCCGTGGTCGACCGCTTGGATGCGCTCGACGTCGCTGCGATGGCCCACCAGCGCGCGCATGGCGCGCAGGTCGGCCAGCTGCTCGACCTGAAACGAGATTTGCTGCAGCCCAAAGCCCGGTCCGCGGCCTGGTGGGCGGCCGGTCTCCATCACCAGCTGGTGGTGCGACTTTGGGTCGCGGCTGAGAAAGACCACATCATGGCCGCGCACGAAGCCCTTGTCGGTCTGTATGAAGCCCAGCACCTCCTGGTAGAAGGCGGCCATGCGCTCAATGTCCCAGACATACATGCCCATGTGCCGCAGATGCAGCTCTGGGCGCATGAGAGTGGCTGCTTGCGGTGCGCTCACGGGCGGGCGTGACCCAGGGCTCTGTTGTACAGGCTCAGGTCCAGAAAGCGGGCCGGATCCGGCGCCTGGCCGCCCCATTGGCCTTCGATTTCGGCGCGCAGTGCCAGCACATTGCGAAAGCCTTGCATGTCAAAGGCGCAGTCCTTGGACAGGCCGCTGCCGCGCGTCATCAACTCGGTATAGGTCAGCTCAGCCACCTGGGGTGTGAGTTTGAGCTCGCGCACCAGCACCTGTAGCGCCACCGTGCGCTGGGCTGGGTCTTGAGCGGCGCGGCAGCCTTCAATGTAGGCGGCCAGGTAGCGCTCCAGGGCCAGGGCATTTTTGGCGGCCCAGGGGCGCATGACGAACACGCCCTGCGCCTGGTAGGGCCCGTACAGGTCGACGGTGCGGCCCAGGCTCTTGGCGCCGCGCTCCTTGGCCAGGAAGTTCCAGGGCGGGTTGAGCAAAGTGGCAGCACCGGCCGGCGTGTCCAGCCCATTGGTGCGTGCCTCCGAGCCGCCGAGCGGATCAAGCTTGTAGTCCTGCCCTTCCTTCAGGCCGGCGTCTTTGAGCAGCTTGCGGCCGATCAGGGCGTAGGCGGTGTTGGGCGCGTCGACCACATAAGTGCGCCCGCGCAGGTCGCTGATTTTGTTGATGTCCTGGCGCACCAGCACTTCATTCATGCCGCCGTCGCCGCCGGCGACGATGACCGCGTCGGCCTTGGCCACCTCGATCATGGCCACGGTGTTGTCGACCGCCGCATGGGCGATCTCAAAGCGACCCTCGGCCAGACCGGCGCGCTGCTGGTCTGAATTGGGGGTGAACAGCATCTGCAGGGTAATGCCACGGCGGGCGAAGTAGCCCTTTTCCTGCGCCATGTAGATGGGCAAGTTGCTGGCGCCGCGAAACACGTTGACCCGCAGCGTCACCGGGTCATTGGGTGGCGGCGGGGTGGAGGGCGTGCTGGCGCAGCCAGCCAGAATCAACGCAGCGCTGAGGGCGAGGATTTTTTTCATGAGGGTCTCCCAAATAAAGATCGGTGGGTGTTCAGGCCAGCTTGAAGTCCATTTGCACGCTTTTGTGGTGAATCTTCCAGCGGCCGTCATGCAGGATCATGTCGTCGATGTAGCGGCCCATCAGGGCCGGCCCCTTGGTCAGCGCCGGCCTCGGGTCGCTGGCCTGCCCATCGTGGCGGTAGGCCACCACATAGGAATGAACCCGCACCCGCCCATCGTCCAGGGCCTCAAAGCGCAGATTGGAGATGAGGTGGCGCACAAAAATGCGGCCCGGCTGGCGGCGGGCGATCCAGGCTTGCAGCTCGGCCATGCCGCGCAGCGTCCCGTCTGAGCGCACCCAGGTGCCGTCGGGCGCAAACAAGGCCTGCATGGCGTCGAACTCGTCGGCGTCAAAATGGGCCATAAAACTCATCAGGCTGGCTTGGCAAGCCATTTGAACTTCGAAGGCAACGGTTTGACCGGGATGCATAGGGGTGGCTCTTTGCGAAAGGCTTGATTTTCAAGGGTGCGCAAGCATCCGATAAAAAGATGATGAGTGTGCTTAGGGATTGCCCTGTGTCAAGGCCCGACAATGGACAGCATCATCGCCCACGTCCATCTTTGGCGGCCCTTGCATATCCCTTTATTTTCAAGAACGTCCTACCGTGTCCACCTCTGACTCCCACCACGCCCTGGGCGCTCACCATTTCCTGCAAGGTCTGAGCGAGCTGGGCCTGTCCCATGTGTTTGCCAACCTGGGCACCGACCATGTCAGCCTCATCGAGGAATTGGCCCGCTGGGACGCCGAGGGCAGGGCGCATCCGCAGTTCATTCTCTGCCCGCATGAAAACGTGGCCGTGCACATGGCCGCCGGCTATGCCGCACTGACCGGCCAGGGCCAGGCGGTGATGGTGCATGTCGATGCCGGCACCGCCAACGCGGTCATGGGCCTGCACAACATGCTGCGCGGGCGCCTGCCGGTCATGCTTTTGGCGGGCAAAGCGCCCTATACCTTGCGCGGCGAGCTGCCCGGCTCGCGCGATAACTATGTGCATTTCGTGCAGGACCCGTTTGACATCGGCAGCCTGGTGCGCCCCTATGTGAAGTGGGAGTACAACTTGCCCACCTCGGTGGTGGCGCGCGAGGCCTTGCGCCGGGCGCATTCCATCATGCACACCGACCCGCCGGGCCCGGTCTATATGACGCTGCCGCGCGAAGTCTTGGCCGAGGAGGTGAGCGCCTCGCAGCAGCCCTTTGATGCAGCACGTTATGGCCCCTCGCTGCTCGGCGGCATCGACGAGGCGCGGGTGCAAGTCATCGTCGATCGCCTGCTCGCAGCCGAACGGCCGGTGGTGATCACTTCTTACCTGGGCCGCAAGGCCGATGCGGTGGCCGCTTTGGAGGAGCTCGCGCAGCTGTGCGGCATGCCGGTGGTCGACTACATGGCCAGCACCCTGAGCATCTCACGTCTCTCGCCCTGCTTTGCCGGCTTCGATCCGGCCCAAGTGCTGCCCGGCGCCGATGTGGGCCTGTTGCTCGACATTGACGTGCCTTGGCTGCCCAAGTTCGTGCAGCCCGAGGCGCAGACCTGGTGGGCTCATGTGGATGTGGATCCGATCAAGCAGGACTATCCCATGTGGGGCTTTGCCACCGACCTGCGGGTGCAGGCCGATGCGGGCAGTGTGATCCGGCAGGTGCTGGCCCGTCTGCGCGAGCAAGCTGGCAGTGACTTTCACGAGCGGGCCGCGCGCCGCATGCAGGCCTTGCAGGCGGCCAGTGCCAAGCGCCAGGCCGCCTGGGCGCAGGCGGCGGCCAAGCCCGGCCAGGTGGACGCCATCGCCCCGGCTTGGGTGTGTGCGGCCTTGGGCCGCGCCTTGGGCCCGCAGGATATCGTCATCAATGAGGCGGTGCGCAACTCACCGGCGGTGATGCAGCAGATCCCGCGCAGCGAGCCGCTGAGTTTTTTTGGCGGTGCTGGCGGTGGCCTGGGCTACAGCGGCGGCATGGCCCTGGGCGCCAAACTTGCGCGGCCGAACGCGCGGGTGGTGCACATCGTCGGTGACGGCGGTTTTCACTTCTGCACGCCCAGCTCGGTCTACGCCACCGCGCAGCGTTATGGCTTGCCGATTTTCACCGTGGTGCTCGACAACGGCGGCTGGCAGGCGGTCAAGGAGGCGGTGCTGCGGGTCTATCCCGATGGCGCCGCTGCGCAGGCCGACGAATACCAGTCGCGCTTGCAGGGCCCGGCGCGGCAGTTCGAGATGGTGGGCCAGGCTTTCGGCGCTCATGGTGAATGCCTGCGCGACCCGGCCGAAGCCGATGCGGCCATTGCCCGCTGTCTGCGCGCCCTGGACGAGGGCCGCTCGGCGGTGCTCAATGTGCAGGTCGGCCTGCAGTAATTCCTTCCAGCGTAACGAGGAGACTCTCATGAAAATCAAGCAAGCCTTGCAGGCCCTGGCCTTCACAGCCGCGGCCTTTTTGCTCGGTGCCCCTGCGCAGGCCCAGGAGTATCCGAACAAGCCGGTGACCATTGTGGTGGGCTATGCAGCCGGCGGCGGCGTGGATTTCATCGCCCGTCTGCTGGCCGAAAAGCTGGCCGACCGGCTCAAGCAACCGGTGCTGGTGGAAAACCGCCCCAGCGTCGGTGCCGTGGTGGCCAGCACCTATGTCTCCAAGGCCAAGCCCGACGGCTACACCCTGATGATGGGTGCGCCCGGGCCCATCATCTTCAACCATGCGCTCAACGACAAGCTGCCCTACGGGCCGCGCGACTTTGCGCCGATTTCCATCATGAGCAATTCGCCCCTGGTTTTGCTGGTCAATGCCAACAACCCGGCGCGCAATGTGCAGGAGTTGGTGGCGCAGTCGCGCGCCAATCCAGACAAGGCCAACTATGGCGCCAGCTCGGCGTCCTTCCAACTGGCCACCGAGTTGTTCAACCGACGCACCGGTGCCAAATTCACCCACATTCCCTACAAGGGTGCCAATGAGGCGGTGCAGGCAGTCATGGCCGGCGATGTGACCATGACCCTGGCCGACACAGGCCCGGCTGTCACCGGCTTGCAAAGCGGGCGCCTCAAGGCCCTGGCGGTGACTTCGGGCGAACGGCTCAAAGACCTGCCCAGCGTGCCCACCCTGGCCGAGCTGGGGGTGGATTTGAAGGTCTCACTGTGGATCGGCTTGCTGGCGCCGGCTGGCACGCCGGCTGAGATTGTCAAGCGGCTGCACGAGGAGATGGTGCGCATCGTCGACATGCCCGACGTCAAGGCGCGCATCGCGGCCAAGGCCAGCGTGGCCATGACCAATACCCCGGACGAATTTGGCCGTTTAATCGCCAGCGAGATCGCGCTGTGGCGGCAGGTGGCTCAGGACAACAACATCAAAGGCAATTGAGGCTGGGCCTCTAGCGGTCGAGCGCATCGATCCACCGCCTATCCTGGCTGGACCATTTTTCGTCAAAGGTGATCAGCCGGTCGCGGTCGGCAAACGGGGGATAGCCGGCCTTGAGGGTCAGACGGATGTAATGGTGGACGAAGCAGTCGAGGGCGATATGCATAGGCCGGATGTCCCCATGCGAGAGGCTGCGCATCTTGCTGCGCATATACAAATCGAAGTCACCCGCCTGCACGCGCTCATCCCATAGGCCGATTTTTTCCAGTGCCGAGCGCCGCAGCATGACGGTGTTGCCGACGAAGCCTTCCTTGATGTGGCCAGCGAACCGCTGGGTTCGCTGCGCATTGAATTGATCCCAGTCCCCATACATCCATCGGTGCATACGCCGAAGGTTGCCTTCGCCTTTGGAGAACAGGGAAAGACCGTTTTTGATCGCCTTCCAGCGCCTTTTGAGCTCGCGGGTGGCCTGCGTGGTTTCCACCTGCTCAATGCCGCACGAGGTGGCCGCTTCCAGGTCGTTGGTCTGCATGCTGGCGATCAGACGCTCATCCCAACCCGGCGAAACGATGATGTCGTTGTTCAGGAAGGCCAGCCAGTCATGCCGGGCGATGGCGATGCCCTGATTCTGGCTGTAGGGGTACGAAAAATTCTCCGTGTTGTGAATCACCCTCGCGCCAACCGATTCGAAAAAGGCGCCCGAATCATCGGGAGAAGCGTTGTTGATGATGATCAGTTCAAACGGCGCACGGGTGTATCGCTTCAACGATTCCCAAAATATGCGGTTGACCGCCATCTGTCCGTGGACGGCTGTGATGATGGAAATCAAGTGGCCTCCGATCGGGGACTCAGACACCATGAGCCTGCGGCAAGTGCGCAGGCCACAACAATGAATCCAATGCCCGAGACGTTATCGGTGAAGAAGGAGTTGCCCAGTGTACCGAGCAGCATCGACAGCGCGACCGCCTCCGCAGTAACGCCTTGCGGCTTCGACAGCTTCTGGGCACTGGCCACCAAGGCGGCCAGCACCGCCAGCAGACCCAAAGGCCCCAGCAGGCCTACTTCGCTCCACAGCCACAAGTAATCATTGTGCGGGTTGTGGGAGGCGTGCGGTCCGTTGGCGGCCTTGGTGAACCCGGTCAAGCTTTGGTAGTTGGCGCGAAAGCTGCCCGTGCCGTGGCCCAGAATCGGTGCTTCCTCAATGATCTTCAGGGTGTTCTGGGCGAACTCTACCCGCAGACCCAGGGAATTCTCGCCATGCTGCCCCTGCGACAAGTCTTCCAGATTGCTCAGTGCTTGGGTTACGCCGTTGCGAATAACCGGTGAGGTGAGATAGAGGGCAGGCAGTAGGATGGCTGTGCCCAGCAGCATGGGCAGGGCTGCGCGCAGGCCCCAGCGGCGCAACAGCACCAGAGCGATCATCAGCAGGAGCAGTACCTGAGCCGTTCGGCCGCGGACCAAAAAGAAGGCATCGAAGAGCAGCAGCGCAATGAGGACGATGGCCGCCATGCGCAGACGGCGCTCTTGGATCTGGCCCCACAGCAGCGCCGACAGCAGTGCGACCACCATCCAGGCGATGAACAGATTGTGTTCGGTATGGGTGCGAAACGAGGGGTAGTTGCCTGGGGTGGCCTCCATGATGGCCAGGCCCGTGGCGGCCAGCCCCATGGACACGGCCACGCTCAGAGCCACGCCCGCGCAGAACCCCATGATCAGGCCCGCCCGTGCCTTGTGATGCATCAGGCAGGCGACGAAGACAGGGGCCAGCAGGTAGGCCCGCATGCGGTTGAGCATTTGCAGGCGGGCGCTCCAGTCGACTTCTGCCCACAGGGTGCCCACCATCAGCAGCAGATAGAAGGCCAGACAGGCGCGCACCAGGGGCAGGCGCAGCACCGCAGACAACTGGGCCCGCAGTGGGCCTATGCCCAGCCAGCACAGCAAGAGAGCGAGCGTGCTGATGTTCTGTGCGGCGGTCGATGTCGGGATGGCCAGACCCGCAAAGGCCGTGCTCGCAGTCAACACGCCTTGCTGCAGTCGGCTGAGCTCTGGGGTGGGCGCAGCGGTACTCAATCTTGCACCTGTGGATCGGGCTTGCAGCTCAGATTCTGGCGGTGACGGGGATCCGGGGTCTGCATCGGCGGCAACTTCATGCTGGGGAATCGTCGTGACGATCGATGGAAGGCGTGGCCTTGATTTTGTCTCACCCTTCGGGCGCCAGATTTTCCACGAGCAATCTGGCCGGGGTGCCACGGATGAAAGCCGAGCATCATAGCGACAGCATGCCCGTGCAGACGGGCGGGACCCGGGGGCAGTTCACACCAGAGCTTCGAGCGCGCCACTGCTCTTTTGAATCCGGCTTGCACGGGCGGTGCTTGAACTGCGCAAGCCGCTCAGCATGTGCGCCCTGGAGCTTGCGCATAGGCCCCAGCGGCAACGCTGCCTCAGCCCACCGGCGGCTCGCGCCGATTGACCATCAGCAACCCAACGGCGATGGTGACCAGTGCCAGCAGCAGCCGCACGGTCAAGGGCTCGTCCAGCACCACCACGCTGGCCAGCAGGCCGAAGACGGGGGTCAGCAAAGTAAAGACCGACATCTTGGCGGCCGGGTAGCGGCGCAGCAGCCAGTACCACAGCAGCATGCTGGCGAAAGTGACCACCACGCACTGATAGCCCACCAGCGCGGCCAGCTCCAATGTCCAGACCGGACGCATCGATTCGCCGGCCAGCGCGCTGCTCAGCGCCAGCAGCGGGACGGAAAACGCCGCCTGGTAGAGCACGCTCTTTTCAGGACTGATCTGGTTCAGGCGCGAGCCGCGCATCACCAGGATGGTCAAGGCCCAGAACACCGCCGAGACCGCGCCCATCAGGTCGCCCAGCCACTGGTCGGGCGGGGCGGGGCCGCTCAGGTTGTCGGCAAAAGCCAGCCCCATGCCGCCGAAGGCGACCAGCAAGCCCCCCATTTGCAGCAGCGACAGCCGTTCGTTTTTTTCGATCAGCGGCATGCCCATGGCCACCATGAAGGGCGAGAGGTAGAGAAAAACGCCCAAGCGGCTGGCACTGGTGTAAGTCAAGCCCAGGTAAGTGAAGGCCACCGTGCCGGCATAGCAGGCCCCCACCAGCAGGCCGGCCTTGAGCGTGCCGTCGGCGCGAAACAGGGCGATGCCCCTGTAGGTGCACCACAGCAGGACCAGCAAGGCAGTGAGCAGCGAACGCAGGCCCGACAGGGCCAGCGGAGGGATGTGCGGCACCGAAAGCTTGATCACCACCTGGTTGAGCCCCCACAGCGCGCTGCAGGCCAGCAGGCTCGCCACGGCCAGGGCGTCGAGATCGAGCTTGCGAGGGGGCATGAGGTGGGGGTGGGCGCGTGGCAGGCGGGGGCAGGCCTGTGGACACGCTCGGCAGACTGCTCGTACACCCTTGAGCAGGGCAACCGGCCCATGATCGCACCTGCAGCAGCGCGGGCTCGTCAATGGAAGTCGCTTTGGTGATATCTCGAGACGGCCCACGGGCGAGGCAACAGCCGACTCGACTCTGAGCTACAGTTGTTGTTTGCTCTGGCACAGGCTCGGGCCTGCAGGCTGCCGTAATTTCCCCCGGAGAATCACTTTGATCGCCATTTCTACCGCTTTGTATGTAACCGGCCGTCGCGCCACCCTGGCCAGCGTCTTGGCCGTATCCGCGCTGGCTCCCGCCAGCCTGTGGGCACAGGCACAGGGCGCTGCCTCGGCAGAGGCACTCAGCCGTCCCTTCGTGACCATCAATGGCGAGGCGCAGTCCGTGGCCCGCGCTGAGGTGCTGCTGCGCGAGCAACTCGCCCGTGGCGCCGCCAACTCACCCCAGCTGCAGTCGGCCGTGCGCGATGCGCTGGTCAACCAGGCTTTGATGGCGCAGGCCGCCACCAAAGAGGGCTTGGACAAATTGCCGCTGGTGCAGGCGCAGATCGAGCTGGCCCGCCAGTCGGTGCTGATGCAAGCCTGGCAGCAGCAGCTGGCCCAAAGCAAGGAAATCACCGACGACGAGCTGCGTCAAGAGTACGACCGTCAGGTCAAGCTCTTGGGCAGCCGCCAGTTCCGCCTGCGTCACTTGCTGGTCAATGAAGAGGCCACCGCCAAATTGCTGTTGGACCGCGTCAAGGCCGGCGGCAAGATTGCCGATCTGGCCGCCGAATATTCCCTGGACGAAGCCACCCGCAGCGCCGGCGGCCTGACCGACTGGATGGCCCAGGGCGAGATGGTGCCAGCCCTGCTCAAGGCGGTCGAGTCGCTCAAGGCTGGGCAGCTTGCATCCGCTCCGGTGCGCGGCCTGGCTGGCTGGCACGTGCTGGCGCTCGAAGATGCGCGTGCCTTCACCCCGCCGGCGCGCGATACGCTCAAGCCGCAGTTGCAGCGCGCCGTTATTCAGCAGCGTTTGCAGGCAGCGCTGGAAAAAATGCGCGAGACCGCCAAGGTGGAGTAGGGCGAGAAACGGCTTTGGCCGCAGCTGAGGGTGCGGCCCAAGCCGCTGGCCGGCGGCTCAGTCGCCGAGGTCGAAGTCGTCGCCGCCCAGCCAAGAGCTGGCCTGATCGGCCAACACCGTGCCGGCGGCCGCCCCAAGGCCTGCCGCCAGCGCTGTCTTGAGCAAGCCGCTGCCCCAGATGCTGGGTGAGTCCGCCTGGGCTGGAGCCGGGCTGCTGGCCGTCGGCGCTTGTGCCCCCAGGGCCATGCGCAGGGCCATGATCTGCTGCACCAGTCGGTAGCCCACATTCGGGTTTTGCGCGACCGCTTGCGCGATGAGGTTGGTCGCGCCGGCATCGACCGGCTCGCGCGAGGTGGAAAGGTCTCGCAAAAATCGCATCAGCTCGTCGCGTTCCTGGCCTGTCATGGGCGCACTCCTGATTGGGCAAAGCCTGTATCTTGCTCTGAGCAAGCTGCTTTGACCAGTGCCCAGGGTTTTCCCTGATTCGTCGCGGGATCCTGATCCCCAAGTGACAGGGCCTGTCGGCAGGCCCGGCCCCGATGGGGTAGATTGCGTACTTAGCCTCCTTAATAATCCTGTCCATGCACATTCAGTTCACCCTTAACGGCACCGCGCGCAGCGTCGATGTGCCCGCCCATACCTTTTTGGTCCAAGTGATTCGTGAGCATTGCGGCTTGACGGGCACCCATGTCGGCTGTGACACCACGCAATGCGGCTGCTGCACCGTTCACCTCAACGGCCGGGCGGTCAAGTCCTGTACGGTGCTGGCCGCGCAGGCCGACGGCGGCCAGGTGACCACCATCGAGGGCCTGGGCCAGGACGGCCTGCACCCTGTGCAGGAGGCGTTTTCGCGCTGCCACGGTCTGCAGTGCGGCTTCTGCACCCCCGGCATGATCATGGCCAGCGTTGACCTGCTGCGTCACATTCCGCAGCCCAGCCGCGAGCAAATCGAAGAAGGCCTGGAAGGCAATTTGTGCCGCTGCACCGGCTATGTGAACATCGTCGAGGCGGTGCATGAGGCCTCGCAAGTGATGCAGGGGAGCCAGGCATGAGCGCGGTACTGAGCCCGCAGCCTTTGCTGCGCAAGGAAGACCAGCGCCTGATCACCGGCACCGGCCAGTTCACCTCTGACGCCTGGGAGCA
>JBAXEN010000017.1:0-22953 GCA_037140415.1 Betaproteobacteria bacterium
AGCGGTGAGACCTTGCTGCCGCTGGCGGCCGCCTCGAAATTGCCGGTGCTGCTGATCCACGGCGACAGCCACTGGTACCGGATGGATCAGCCCTTTAGCTGGCAGCGCCAGTCCCTGCGTCAGCTGACCCGGCTGGAGGTGCCCGGGGGATCGGATGTGCGGGCCTGGCGCGTCAGTGTGGACCTGAGCAAGTCCCAGCCCTTTTCAGCCGAGCTGATCGAGCCGCAGCGCGGCCCGTGAGGCGCTGCGGCGCTTACTCGATCTTGGCTTTGGCGCGCAGCTCTTCCTGGTACTTGCCCAGTTTTTGCTGAACCATCTGCTGCTGCAGTTGCGGCTTGACCTGATCAAAAGGAGGCAACTGGGGCGTGCGCACATCGTCGAGGCGAATGATGTGCCAGCCGAACTGGGTCTTGACCGGTGCATCGACCGTCTGGCCTTTGTTCAGCTTGGCCAGGGCCTGGCTGAATTCAGGCACATAGCTGTCGGGGTTGGCCCAGTCCAGGTCGCCGCCATTGGCACCGGAGCCCGGGTCCTTGGACTGCTTTTTGGCGATGTCTTCGAACTTTCCGCCTTTCTTTAGGCTGGCCAGGATGGCTTTGGCTTGGTCTTCCTTCTCGACCAGAATATGACGGGCCTTGTATTCCTTGCCGCTGTTGGCGGCGACGAATTTGTCGTATTCGGCCTTCATCTCGGCATCGGTGACCGGGTTCTTCTTTTGGAAGTCGCTGAACAGTTCGCGGATCATGATGCTCTGGCGAGCCAGTTCCATTTGATTGCGAAAATCATCGGTTTGTCCAAGACCCTGCTTGTCGGCTTCTTGCATGAAAACCTCGCGCGCGATCACCTCGTCGCGCAGTTGGCCCTGCATTTCGGCAGTCATGGGTCGGCCGGCGCGCTCGATTTGCGTGGCCAGCGCGTCCAGGCGCGTTTTGGGCACGGCCTTGCCATTGACGATGGCCACGTTTTGAGCGAACACGCTGCCGCCGGCAATCGCCAGCAGGCTGGCCAAGGCCAGCGACTTGAGGGGGGTAGAGGTCATGGAAGTTCCGAGTTTGTCTGAGGGTTTGAGAGGCTAGACGGCCGTCGTTTTGGCTCCGTCGTCCAGCGTTTCGATGGCCAGGGCGTGCAGGCCGCGGGCGATGAAATCTTGGGTGGCATCATACACAAGGCGATGGCGCGCCACCCGGCTTAAGCCGGCAAATTGAGGGCTGGCGATGCGCACCCGAAAATGGGTTCCATAGCCCTCGTGGCCAGCGCCGGCATGGCCAGCATGGTCGGCGCTTTCGTCGATCACCTGCAATTGTGTGGGCGCCAGCCGCTCTTGGAGCCTGTCCTGCAGTTCGCCAGCGCGTGGCAGCCCTTGGAGATCGGCGCTCATGGCTTGGGCCCTGGGTTGTCCTGCGCTTGCCCGCCGGTCTCTTCGTCGTCTTGAATGTACTTGCCCAGGACCAGGGTTTGAGCCACCACAAACAGCAGCATCAGCCCCATGCCGCCAAAGAGCTTGAAGTTAACCCAGACACCGGTGGAGAACTGGTAGGCCACCCAGAGGTTGAGTGCGCCCATGAAGCCGAAAAATCCCATCCAGGCCTGATTGACCCGCAGCCAAACCGGCTCGGGCAGCGTCATTTGCGAGCCCATCAGAGCGCGGATGCCGTTCTTGCCCATGAGTTGACCGATGAGCAGACCCCCGGCCATGGACCAATAGAGCAAGGTGGGCTTCCATTTGATAAAGGTTTCGCTGTGAAAGTAGATGGTGGCGCCGCCGAGCACCACCACCAAGGCCAGACTGACCCAGAGCATGGTGTCGACCTTGCGGCCGCGCAGCATGAGAAAGGCCACCTGGAGCAAGGTGGCCGTGATCACCACCACCGTTGCCAGCAGCACCGGCGCTTCGGCCGGACCGACCACCGAGCCCTCGACCATGAAGCCCAGCCACTGGCTGGCGGTGGCTGCGGCCCATTCGGGCTGGCCTTCGGCGTACTTGAACATGCCGAAAAACAGCAAGATGGGCAGGAAGTCGAGCAGGAGTTTCATGGAGGTGATGTTAAGGGGCCCGGGTTGGCCGGGCGCGGGCGCAGGCCGGCGGGCTCAGTCCGTCTGGCTCGGCTTAAATTGCAGCGAAGCCGAGTTCATGCAGTAGCGAAGGCCGGTGGGCCTGGGGCCATCGGGAAACACATGGCCCAAATGGGCGCCGCAGTCCGGGCAGTGGACTTCGGTGCGAACGCCCAGCCAGGCCGAACGGTCTTCCTGGGTTTCGACCGCCTCTTGGCTCAGGGGCTGAAAAAAGCTCGGCCAGCCCGAACCGGATTCATATTTTGTGTCCGAGTCAAACAGCGGCTTGTCGCAGCAGATGCACAAATAAGTGCCCTGGGCCTTGTTGCCTTCGTATTTGCCGGTGAAGGCGCGCTCGGTGCCTTCCTTGCGGGTGACATGGTAGGCCAGCGGCTCGGCACCTTTTTCGGCGAGCAGGGCTTTCCATTCGGATTCGGTTTTCTGGATTTTTGGGGGCATGGTCAGGAACTGCAACTGATTTCAATGGAGGAGGCCCAGGCGGGTGGAAAGTCGGCCAGCGCCTGCTGCCCCGGATGGTCTTCAAACGGGGATTGGAGCACGCTCAGCAGTTGGCGCAGCGGCGCATAGTCGCCTTGCTTGGCCGCCTGTATGACCTGCTCGCCCAGGTGGTTGCGCAGCACGTAGCGCGGGTTGCAGCGTCGCATCTGCAGCCTTTGCTGCTCAGCATCGATGCCCTGGCAGCGCTGACGATAGGCCTGAGCCCAGGCGTCAAAGTCGCTGCGGGCGATGAACAGATCGCGCACCGGCTCGGGCTGCTGGGCAAAGTCGCACAGGCGGCGCCAGAAAATGGTGTGGTCCACCCGACCCTGGGCCAGCAGGGGCATGAGGGCGTCGATCAGCCCCTCGTCGCCCTCTTGCGGCGCATCGATCAGGCCGAGCTTGGCGCGGTAGCGCTGCAGCATGGCGGTCTCGAAGGTGTTTTTGTAGGTGTCCAGCGCTGCCAGTGCCAGCTCTTTGTCACCGATCAAAGGCATCAGGGCCTGGGCCAGGCAAAACAGGTTCCAGTGCGCCACGCTCGGCTGTCGGCCGTAGGCATAGCGCCCGCCGCTGTCAGAGTGGTTGCAGATGTGCTCAGGGTCAAAGCCGTCGAGGAACTGAAACGGGCCGTAGTCCAGGGTCAGGCCCAGGATGCTCATGTTGTCGGTGTTCATCACCCCATGGCAAAAACCCACCGCCTGCCACTGCGCCAGCAGCCTTGCGGTTCGCTGCACCACCGCTTCGAGCAGCGCCGCGTAAGGCTGGGGCGCGGCCGCGCAATCGGGGTAACAGCGCGCGGTCACATGGTCAGCCAGGCGTCTTAGCAGATCGTGCTGGCCGGTGTGGCAGAAATGTTCAAAGTGGCCAAAGCGCAGGAAGCTGGGCGCGGTGCGGGTGACCACCGCCGCGGTTTCCAGCTCCTCCCGCAGCACCGGGCTGGGGGAGCCGCTCAGGCACAGCGCGCGGGTGGTGGGTATGCCCAGTCCGTGCATGGCCTCGCTGCACAGGTATTCGCGGATGGACGAGCGCAGCACGGCGCGGCCGTCGCCCATGCGCGAGTAGGGCGTGCGACCAGCGCCCTTCAGTTGGATTTCTATCGGGCCTTGAGCGGTGGGCAACTGGCCGAGCAGCAGCGCGCGGCCGTCGCCGAGCTGGCCCGCCCAGTGGCCGAACTGGTGGCCGCTGTAGACGCTGGCCACCGGGTCGGTGCCCGCCAGCACTGCGCAGCCGGTCAGGCCCAGCAGGGCTTGCTGTGAATCTAGCCATGACTCAGGCAGACCCAACTCGCGGGCCAAATCCAGGTTGCGATCGATCCAGTAGGGCGTTTTCAGTGGCTGGGGCTGGACCCGGCTGAAAAAAGCCTCGCCCAGCTCGTTCAGGGCTGGCGCCCAGGCCGGCGATGGCTCTGCCAAAACGTTGGGATCAAGGGCGGGGACAGCACTCATGGCAGGCATTGTCGCGCAGGGCCAAGGCTGCGGCTGCCCCGATGGGACAATCCCCATGGCGGCGCCGCGGGCGCTTAGGGCATGATGCGGGTTTGCCGCATGAGCCGGTTTTTTTTACATTGCTTGATCTGAGGATTGCCCATGTTAGCTCTGATGCAGAACCAGCCCTTGCTGATATCTTCACTCATCGTCCATGCCGAGCGCCACCACGGCGACGCGCAAATTGTGTCGCGTCGGGTCGAGGGCGATATCCATCGCTATACCTACAAGGACGCGGCGGCGCGCTCGCGTCAGGTGGCGCGGGCGCTCGATGCGCTGGAGCTGGGTTTTGGTGACCGGGTGGCCACCCTGGCCTGGAACGGCCACCGGCATTTCGAGCTGTATTTCGGGGTCAGCGGCTCGGGCCGGGTGCT
This sequence comes from Betaproteobacteria bacterium, assembly GCA_037140415.1. Lineage (GTDB taxonomy): Bacteria > Pseudomonadota > Gammaproteobacteria > Burkholderiales > Burkholderiaceae_C > Polaromonas. Next base: position 4,409 of record JBAXEN010000017.1, read on the forward strand.
GCACACCATCAACCCGCGCCTGCACCCCGAGCAGATCGCCTGGATCGCCAACCATGCCGAAGACCAGGTCCTGTGCTTCGACCTGACCTTTCTGCCCATCGTGCAGGCGATTGCCGCCAAGTGCGACACCGTACGCCACTACATCGCCCTGTGCGATGACGCACACTTGCCCAAGGACAGCGGCATACCCCATCTGCAAAGTTTCGAGGGCTGGATCGCCCAGCAGAGCACCCATTACGATTGGCCCCGCTTCGACGAAAACACCGCATCGAGCATGTGTTACACCAGTGGCACCACCGGCAACCCCAAGGCTGCGCTCTACAGCCACCGATCCACCTTGCTGCATGCCTTCGGTTCGGCCTTGCCCGACGCCATGGGCCTGTCGGCCCGCGACGCGGTACTGCCGGTGGTGCCGATGTTCCATGTCAATGCCTGGGGCATTCCCTATTCGGCCGCACTCACCGGCGCCAAGCTGGTGTTTCCTGGGCCGGGCCTGGACGGCAAGTCGGTCTATGAGTTGATGGAGGCCGAGCAGGTGACTTATGCCGCCGGTGTGCCCACAGTTTGGCAAATGCTGCTCGGTCATATGCGGCCGGGCGGGCTGACGTTTTCATCACTCAAACGCACCGTCATTGGCGGCTCGGCCTGTCCGCCGGCGATGATCAGCGCCTTCCGCGACGACTATGGGGTGGAGGTGCTGCACGCCTGGGGCATGACCGAGATGAGCCCGCTGGGAACGGTGTGCACCCTCAAAAACAAGCACCTGAGCTTGTCCGCTTCCGAGCAGATGACGATCCGTCTCAAGCAGGGCCGGGCGGTGTTCGGGGTCGATATGAAGATTGTTGGAGACGACGGCCAGGAGCAGCCCTGGGACGGCAAGACCTTCGGCAATTTGCTGGTGCGCGGCCCCTGGGTGATCGGCGAGTATTTCAAAGGCGAGGGCGGTGACCCTCTGCAAGACGGCTGGTTCCCGACCGGCGATGTGGCCACCATCGATGCCGACGGCTATATGCAGATCACCGACCGCAGCAAGGACGTGATCAAGTCAGGCGGCGAATGGATCAGCTCTATCGACATTGAAAATCTGGCGGTAGCCCATCCTGAGGTGGCCATGGCCGCCTGCGTCGGCATGCCTCATCCCAAGTGGGACGAAAGGCCCATCGTGCTGGTGGTCAAAAAGCCGGGCGCGCAGCTCACCCGTGAGCAATTGTTCGCCTTCTATGAGGGCAAGATTGCCAAGTGGCAGATCCCAGACGACGTGGTTTTTGTCGATGCCATTGCCCTTGGCGCTACGGGCAAGATCCTCAAGACCCGATTGCGCGAGCAACTCAAGGACTACCGGCTGCCGGGTCTGTGAGACTCAAGCGCAGGTCACGTTTGTGCTAGGGTCGAGGGGATGCCTTCTTCTTTTGTACTAAAAACCGGGCCCTCGGGTTCGGCTTATTCAGGCGCCGGGCCATTGATGTCTTCAGCTTGTGCGGGCTGTGCCCGCAAGTTCCAGCCATGACCCTGCCTGACGGTTCGTCTACGCTGACGCCGCGGTCCGACGCGGCCGAGCGTTTTTTTATAGACCCCGGCCGCCCGCCCGTGGGTTTTGTCAGCTCAGCGCTCGCCCGAATTCTGGAGCTTGAGCTGAGCCGTGCCCTGGCTGCGCTTGCGCAGGCCGGCGCGCAGGCGCCGGCGGCCCTGGACAGTGCCACCCTGGCTGCGCTGCAGGGTCACAGGCGCCCGCAGCGCTCGGCACTTGCAAAGATCGACACTCGCCAACCCGAGCCAGGGGCCAACCCGGCTGCGTCGCAGCCGCAAACCGTGCGCGCCCAACTGGTCGATGCCGCGCTTGGTCAGATGCGCAGCTACGAGGACGGCGCTGCCTTGTTCCGGCGCGGTGAGCAGGCCGAGCATGTGTTTTTACTGCTCAGTGGGCAGGTTCGTATCAGCGAGCGCCAGCAAGGTGACGACGCTCTGGTCGGGCCGGGACAGGTGCTGGCATCGCATATTCTGTTTGATGAGTCCTTGCATACGGAAACCGTGCATGCGGTTGGCGCTGTGCAGGTGGTGCTGATCGGCGCCGACGGCGTGCGTGGCAAATTGGCCGCTGACAGCGCGATGCTGGCCAGCGTCCTCATGGGCCTGAGCCTGCAGCAGCAGTTGGTGGCTGCGCTGTCCTCGCAAGCCCGCCTGGGCCAGGTGAGCCCAAATTACAGCCTGTTGGGCGATCGCACCTACACCGGGCCTGAGCTGCAGCGCGAGCTGTTGGCTGCAAAAACCAGACTCCCCGGCGAGGGCATGGGTGTCGAGCAGCTGATGTGCCTGCAGCTGCAGGTGGGCGAACTGCTGCCGCTGGCGGTGGTGCGCAGCGGTGAGCTGCTCGGACGGCCTGGTTTGGGGCACGGGGCTTCGGCCTTGATGATCGTCTCGGGCAAGGTGAGTGCGCGCTGGGGCGCCCATGCGGTGGAGCTGGGGCAGGGCAGTGTGATCGGGCTGGCCGAGGCGCTCAGTGGCCAGCCGTTCAGCTGGGAATACACGGCTTTGCAGGACCTCAATGTGCGCCAGTGGCCGATTGAAAGGGCCTTGCAGCAGCTCGAGCGCTCCCAGCCACTGTGGCGCGCGCTGGCCGGTCATTTTTGCGCGGGAATCGCCAGCCGTCAGCAAGAGGCTTTGGGCTGAGCGGCCAGGCCGCGCCCTTTGACCGAGCCGGCGGCCCTTTCTGCGCATGGATTTTTTTCTCTTGTCGCTGCTCAACGGATTGAGCTATGGCCTGCTGCTGTTTTTGCTGTGCAGTGGCCTGACCCTGATCTATAGCCTGATGGGCGTGCTCAATTTTGCCCACGCTGCTTTTTATGTACTGGGCGCCTACCTGGCTTATGCGCTGAGCCAGCGGCTGGGCTTTTGGGCCGCGCTGGTGATCGCGCCGGTGCTGGTGGCGAGCCTGGGCGCATGGGTCGAACGCCACCTGATGCGGCGCATGCGGGGCCATTTGGCCGAGATGCTGATGACTTTTGCGCTGGCGCTGTTGATGCTCGAAGGGGTGCCATTGATCTGGGGCAACGCCCCGGTGGACTACCGGGTGCCGGCCGCGCTGGACGGCGCTTTGCTGCAGTTGGCCGGCGTGAGCCTGCCGGCCTACCGGGTGTTCATCATGGCGGTATCGCTGCTGGCGCTGGGCCTGCTGGCTTTGTTTTTGCGCGGCTCGCGGGTGGGTCTGGTGCTTAAAGCGGCACTCACCCATGCGCAGATGGTGCAGGCGCTGGGCCATGATGTGCCGCGCTTGTATACCCAGGTGTTTGCACTGGGCTGTGGCCTGGCGGGCTTGGCCGGCGCGCTCGGCGGCAATGCTTTTGTCACCGAGCCGGGCATGGCTGCCACCTTGGGTTCCGTGCTGTTTGTGGTGATCGTGGTCGGCGGCTTGGGCTCGCTGGGGGGCGCCTTGCTGGCCTGCCTGGTCATCGGCTGTCTGCAGACCCTGGCCGTTGGCCTCGATGTCAGCCTGGGCAGCTGGCTCGGTCTGTCCGGGCCGCTGGCGGGCATCAAGCTCAGCCAGCTGGCCCCCTTGCTGCCCTACGCCTTCATGGTGTTGGTGCTGACGCTGCGACCGCGCGGCCTGATGGGTCAGCGGCCATGAGCATCGCCCGCTGGACGGCCTTGCTCTTGCTACTGGCTGCGCCGGCGCTGCTCGGTTCGCAGGCCCTGGGCCTGATGGTGCAGATGGGCATAGGCGTGGTGCTGTGCTTGAGCTTTTGGCTGCTGATGGGACAGGGCGGCATGGTCAGCTTCGGCCATGCGGTCTACAGCGGCCTGGGGGCCTTCGCTGCGATTCATCTGCTGCGCTCGCTGCAAGGCGGCGCGGCGCTGCCCGCGACCCTGTTGGTGCCTTTGCTGCCGCTGGCCGCTGGCCTGGGCGCAGCCCTGGTGGCTTGGGTCTTTGGCTGGCTGGCCACCCGCCACGACTCGGGCACCGCCTTTGCCATGATCACCCTGGGCCTGGGTGAACTGGTGTGGGCGGGCGCACAGATGCTGCCCGCGGTCTTTGGCGGCGAGGCGGGTATTTCTGCCGACCGCAGCGCCGGCGCGGCCATGGGCGGGCTGAGCTGGGGGCCGGTCTGGCAGATCTATCTGCTGACGCTGCTCTACACCCTGGCGTCGGGCTGGCTGGTTTACCGTTACACGCTCACGCCCTTGGGCAGCCTTTTGCGGGCGGTGCGCGACCAGTCCGAACGCGTGTCATTTCTGGGTCAGGATCCGCGTCGGATACGCCACATCAGTTTTGTGGTGGCTGGTTTTTTTGCCGGCGTGGCCGGCGGCCTGGCGGCCCTGTTCAATGAGATTGTCAGCACCGAGGTGCTGGGCAGCCAGCGTTCGGCGGCGGTGCTGGTCTTTACCCTGATGGGGGGCCTGAGCAGCTGGTTTGGGCCTGTGCTTGGGGGCGTGCTCATGGTCGGGGTGATGGTGGTGCTTTCGGGCTGGACCCCGGCCTGGCTGCTCTACATGGGCCTGGCTTTCATGCTGGTGCTGCTGTGCCTGCCCGCTGGTTTGGCGCCCGGCTTGGGTCAACTGCGGCGAGCGGCGCAGGCCCGACCGCTGGCCAGCGCGCTACAGGCCCTGGCCCTCCTGCTGGCCGCCTTGGGCATGGGGGCTGCGTTTGAGATGGCCTATCAGCTCAGGTTGGACTCCACGGTGGGCTCGCAACTGGCTTTCCTTGGGCTGCGGCTGGACGCGCGTACATCGGCCCACTGGCTGGCCGCGCTGGCTGTGTTTGTGCTGGGCCTGCTGGCCTGGCGCTGGGTCAGAGTGAGGGCGCAGCGATGAGCCAGGCCGTGCTGCAGGTCCAGGCGCTGCAACGCCGCTTCGGACTGGCACAGATTCTGCGCGGGGTCGATCTCGAGCTGGCCGCTGGCGAGTGTTTGGCGGTGATCGGCCCCAATGGCGCCGGCAAGTCCACCTTGTTCAATGTGATCAGTGGCGCGCTGGCCCCTTCGGCCGGTGATGTACGCCTGCACGGGCGCTCGATCGCCGGCCGGCCCCCCCATGCCATTGCCCGCCTGGGTTTGGCCCGCAGCTTTCAAGTCAGCCAACTGTTTGAGCAGCTCTCAGTGGCCGAGCACCTGCGCCTGGCTTGCCTGCCGGCGCTGGGTTTGCGGGCCGACGGCTGGCGCGGGCTGCGCGGCGTGCTCGCAGGCTTGCCCGCTGTGCAGGCGGCGCTGGCGCACTGGCTCGAGCGCCTGGGTCTGAGTGAGCAGCAAAACTGCTTGCCGGCGCAGCTGAGCTATGCCCAGCAGCGCATGCTGGAGCTGGGCCTCACCCTCGCCGGCGAGCCCCAGGTGGTCTTGCTCGATGAGCCCACCGCCGGCATGAGCCGCAGCGAGACCGAGGAATTTGTGCAGCGCCTGCGCAGCTTGACGATGGGCCGGGCGCTGATGCTGGTCGAGCACGATATGCAGGTGGTGTTCGAGCTGGCTGATCGGGTGGCCGTCTTGCACGAAGGTCGGATGCTGGCCTGCGGCACGCCCGCTCAGGTGCGCGCCGATGAGGCGGTGCGCAGCATCTATCTGGGAGGGCTTGCGTGCTGAGCGTCCAGGGGCTGCGGGTCAGGCACGGTGCGGCACAGGCCTTGCGCGGCATCAGCCTGAGCCTGGCCCCCGGCCAGGTGCTGGCGGTGCTGGGCCGCAATGGCAGCGGCCGCTCCAGCCTGGCGCGCGCCCTGATGGGGCTGGTGCCGGCCACGGGCCGGCTGGAGGGCCAGGTCCTGTGGCGGGGTCAGGAGCTGCTGGGCTTGGCGCCGCACCAGATCGCCCGGCTGGGCGTAGGCTATGTGCCGCAAACGCGTGATGTTTTTCCCCTGCTGACCGTGCATCAGAACTTGCTGCTGGGCCTGCCCCGGGGCCTTGATGCTGCGACTGAGCGCGAGCGGCTGGCCTGGGCTTACAGCCTGTTTGTGCAATTGCAGGCGCGCAGCAAGACCCTGGGCGCGCGACTGTCGGGCGGCGAGCAGCAGATGCTGAGCCTGGCCCGCAGCCTGCTGGCCAGGCCGCAGCTGTTGATCGTCGATGAGCCCACCGAGGGGCTGGCGCCGCAGCTGGTGCAGACCGTGGGGCAGGTGCTGCGTGAGCAGGCCCATGCCGGGGTGGCCATTGTGCTGATGGAGCAGAAGCTGGACCTGGTGCCCGCGCTGGCCGACCAGGTGCTGGTGCTTGGCCGCGGCGAGGTGGTGTTTGATGGCACACCGCAGGCGCTGCAGCAAGCGCCGCAGGTGCAGCGCCTGTGGCTTGAGGGCTGAAGGCCCCTGTCAAGCGGCCGCAGCTGCATCCTGCACTGCCCAGATGACCTTCAAAGTCATACGGGATTCGGTGGAAACCCCAGGCCCGATTGTTTCCAAAGGGTGCCGAAGTCCCAGGCCCTTCAGCTAGCATCGGCCGTTTGTTGTGGACGCAGCCCCCGCAGCGTCTGGGTTTTTCAAGAAAGGCATCTCCATGAATTCAGTGTCGTTGACGATCAATGGCAAGGCTTCCACGGTCAACGTGGATCCTGCCACGCCCTTGGTGTGGGTCTTGCGCGAGCATCTGCAAATGACCGGCACCAAATTTGGCTGTGGCATGGCCCAGTGCGGCGCTTGCACAGTGCATGTCAACGGCCAGGCCACGCGTTCGTGCGTCACCCCCTTGTCTGCGGTGGCGGGCAAATCGGTGACCACCATCGAGGGCTTGTCGCCCGATGCCAGCCATCCCCTGCAAAAAGCCTGGGTGGCCGAGGCGGTGCCGCAATGCGGCTATTGCCAATCGGGCCAAATCATGCAGGCCGCGACCTTGCTGGCCAAAAACAAGAAACCCACCCGTGAGCAGATCGTGCAGCACATGAACGGCAACATCTGCCGGTGTGGCACTTATCAGCGCATTGTCAAGGCCGTGCAGCGCGCCGCCAAGGAGGCTTGAACATGAACGCACCCATGAATCGCCCATCGCTCGCCCCCGCGCTCAAGCGCCGCGAGTTTCTGGCGGCCGCAGGCGGCCTGAGTTTTTCCATTGCGCTGGGCTCGGGCCTGGCCGGCAGTGCCGATTCTGCGCAGGCCCAGTCTGCAGCCTTTAAGGCCAATGTGTGGGTGACCATCGGCACCGACGATTCGGTGGTGGTGATGACCCCGACCGGCGAAATGGGCCAGGGCACCACGACGGCCCTGCCGATGATCCTGGCCGAAGAACTCGATGCCGATTGGTCCAAGGTGCGCATCGAGTACGCGCCACCCAACCCCCGCGTCTATGGCAATCCACACCCGCTGCTCAATGGCGGTCAAGCCTCGCTGGCCAGCATCTCCGTGCCCGGCTACTTCACGCCGCTGCGCATCGCTGGCGCCCAGGCGCGCAGGGTCCTGCTCGATGCGGCTGCCGCCCGCTGGGGCGTACCGGTGGGCGAGCTGAGCACCGACGCTGGCGTGGTGATCCATGCCGCCAGCGCGCGCCGCCTGCGCTACGGCGAGATCGCGGCCTTCGCCACTGTTCCGGCCGAGTTGCCCGCGATCACCGTGGCCGATCTCAAAAAGCCCGAGCAGTACAAATTGATCGGCCGTGCCGACCTGGGCCGCACCGATGTGCTGTCCAAGGTCAACGGCCAGGCCAAGTACGGCATCGATGTGATGGTGCCCGACATGGTCTATGCAACGGTGCTGGAGTCACCCTTGGAAGGCGCCAAGCCCGATCAGGTCAACACGGCTGATGCCATGGCGGTGCCTGGCGTGATCCAGGTCCTGTCCCTGCCTTTTGGGGTGGCGGTGTTGGCCAACTCGGTGGAAGCCAGCCGCTCTGCACGGGCCGTGCTCAAAGCCAAGGTGACATGGGATACCAGCAACGCACGCGCGGCCGGTTTTGATTCCGAGCGGGCCAAGGAAGACTATGCCCGCCACGCGCGCTCGGTCGAGGCCAAGCCCATGACCGCCTATAAGAAAGGCGATGCCGACCAGGCTCTGGCTGCGGCCGAACGGGTGATCGAAGGCACCTTCTGGTCCGAGCACACCTACCATGCCCAGCTCGAGCCCATGAACTGCGTGGCCCGGGTGGCCGCTGATGGTCAGTCGGCCGAAGTCTGGACCGGTACCCAGGCGCCGGTGCTGGCGACCATGGCTGCAGCGGGTGTTCTCAAGACGACACCCGACAAGATCCGGCTCAACCAGATGCTGCTCGGTGGCGGCTACGGCCGTCGGATCACGCCGGACATCGTCGCGCAGACCGTGGCCATCGCCAATGCGAGCAAGAAAACCGTCAAGCTCATCCTCACCCGCGAGGACGACATGGCCGCCGCGCGCCCCCGCCCGATGACCCACCACATCCTGCGTGCCGGCCTGGATGCGCAAGGCAAGGTGGTGGGCTGGAAGCACCGCATCGTGGCTGAAAATGTAGATGCAGTGGCGGCGCCGCCGCGCTTTGCCGCCACCGGCGGCAAGGACTACATCGGCTGGAACGGCTCGGACCTGCCGCACTACAACATTGCCCACTGGCAGTCCGAAGGCCTGCGCGAGCAGCGCGGCATGCGGGTGCATGCCTTCCGGGGCATCGGTGCCGGCCACAACAAGTTCGCGGTGGAGTCCTTTTTGGACGAAGTCGCTCTGGCCCGCAAGATGGACCCGCTGGCCATGCGTTTGGAGCTCACCCAAGACGATCCCCGTGCGCGCGCGGTGATCGAGGCGGTGGCCGAGATGTCAGACTGGAAGCGCAAGCGCCGTGGTCGTGCGCTGGGCTTGGCGTTTGCGGATTACCACGGCACGGTGGCGGCCGGCGTGGCCGAGATTTCGCTCGATGCCAAGACCGGCAAGATCAAGGTGCACAACTACTGGACGGCCGTCGATCCGGGGCTGGTGGTGCAGCCCGAAAGTGTGCTCGGCCAACTCGAAGGCGGTGCCGTTTATGGCCTGTCGGTGGCGCTGCTGGAGGAGCTCACCATCAAGGGCGGGGCGGTGCAGCAGAGCAATTACCACGACTATCCGGTGCTGCGCATGGCCGACATGCCCGAAATCCACACCCGCATCGTGCGCTCCAATGCGCCGCCGACGGGCATGGGCGAGGCCGGCGTGGGACCGGTGGCGCCAGCCATTGCCAACGCCGTCGCCCAGTTGACCGGCAAGCGGCTGCGGGAGCTGCCGATGTCGCCCGCGCGGGTCAAGCGTCAGCTGGCCTGAAGCCAGGCTCGGCTGCGGCCCGTGCCACTGTGACCGCCGCCCTCGGTGCGGGTGGCGGTACTGTTGCGCGTGATCGCTTGGTGTGGGGTGGTGTTGCGTGTGGTCGTTCAGGGACCGCTCCTGAGTGCCTAGTCCAGGGCAGGCGGCTGCTTCGGGTGGCGCCTGCTTACAATCGCTAAAATCGAACGATCGTACTTTTTAGTCCCGGACGCTGGTTGGCCTGAGGTGACGGGCGGCCGGCAACCCTTGCCCATGAGGAAAGGCTTCGAGCATGACGGCACGCTATGAACTGCACGGCCCGGTGGCTGTGATCACCTTGGACAACCCGCCGGTTAACGGCTTGGGTCATGCCACTCGACTGGCCATGACCCAAGGGCTGGAGCGGGCCAATGCCGACCCGGTGGTGAGGGCCATCGTGTTGACCGGTGCTGGCAAGGCGGTTTCCGGTGGCGCCGATATCCGCGAGTTTGGTAAGCCGGCGGCCCTGGCCGAGCCGAACTTGCTCAGCGTTATCCTGGCCTGCGAGTACTCGGCCAAACCGGTGGTGGCGGCGGTCCATTCGGTGGTGATGGGCGGCGGGCTGGAGTTGTCGCTGGGCTGCCACTACCGCATTGCGGCGCCAGGCTGCAAGGTGGCCCTGCCCGAAGTCAAGCTCGGATTGATCCCGGGCGCAGGCGGCACCCAGCGCCTGCCGCGTGCGCTCGGCATTGAGGCTGCGCTCAATATGATCGTCTCGGGCGAAGCTGTGGCCAGCGAATTGCTGATGAAGGTGCCCGGCCAGAAGCTGTTTGATCGGCTGGCCGGCTCGGCCGAGCAACTGATGATCGAGGCGCTGGCCTTTGCGCAGGAGGTGGCCGAAGTGCGGCCGCTGCCGCTGGTGCGCCATCTGCCCTGCAAGCATCCGCAGGGCCCCGCCTATTTTCAGTTTGCGCGCAATATGGCGGCAGCCCAGGCCCGCAACCTGCCAGCGCCCATCAAATGCATAGATGCGGTGGAAATCGCCACCACCGCCGCCAATTTTGAAGAGGGCATGCTGCGCGAGCGCGAGATGTTCATCAACCTGATGTGGACGCCGCAGTCGCGCGCGCTGAGGCATCTGTTTGCGGCCGAGCGGGCCGCCTCCAAGGTGGCCGATGTGCCCGACGACACGCCCAAGCGCAACATCGCCTCGGTGGCGGTCATCGGCGCGGGCACCATGGGCGGTGGCATTGCGATGAACTTTCTCAACGCCGGCATCCCGGTGCGCTTGCTCGAAATGAAGCAGGAGGCGCTCGACCGTGGCCTGGCCACGGTGCGCAAGAACTACGAAGCGCAGGTCAGCAAGGGCAAGCTCAAGGCCGAAAAATACCAGGAGCGCATGGCCTTGCTGTCCAGTACCTTGGACTACGCCGACATTGCCCAGGCCGATCTGGTGATTGAGGCGGTGTTCGAAGACATGGGTGTCAAGGAGCAGGTGTTTGCCCAGCTCGACAAGGTGTGCAAGAGCGGCGCTATTTTGGCCAGCAACACCTCCACCCTGGACCTCAATCGCATCGCCGCCTTCACCAGCCGCCCGCAAGACGTGATCGGCATGCATTTCTTCAGCCCAGCCAATGTGATGAAGCTGCTTGAGGTGGTGCGTGGGCAGCATACCGCCAAGGACGTGCTGGCCACAGTGATGGCAGTGGCCAAGAAGATCAAGAAAACAGCGGTGGTCTCGGGCGTCTGCGACGGCTTTATTGGCAACCGCATGATTGAGCAGTACGCTAGGCAGGCCGGCTTTTTGCTTGACGAAGGCTGCACCCCGGCGCAGGTCGATCGGGCGGTGGAGAAATTCGGCTTTGCCATGGGCCCGTTTCGCATGGGTGATTTGGCGGGCAATGACATCGGCTGGGCCATCCGCAAGCGTCGCTATGTTGAGCACCCGGGCCTGCGCTACAGCAAGACGGCTGATTTGCTGTGTGAGCTCGGCCGCTTCGGGCAAAAGACCGGCGCGGGCTGGTACGACTACCAGGCCGGCAAGCGCGAGGCCTCACCCAGCGCCGTCGTTGACGAGATGATCGTTCGCCATCGCACGGCCCTGGGCATCACGCCCCGCAAGATCGACGATCAGGAGATTGTGCAGCGGCTGGTGTTTTCACTGGTCAATGAGGCCGCGCACATTTTGCAAGAAGGCATCGCGGCGCGGGCCAGTGACATCGACATGGTCTACATCACCGGCTACGGCTTTCCCTTCTGGCGCGGCGGGCCAATGCTCTATGCAGACAGCCTGGGTCTGTTCAACGTGGTGCAGGCGATGAAGCGCTTCGCCCGCAACCCGCTGGACGACGCCAGCTTCTGGCAGCCCGCCCCCCTCTTGGCCCAGTTGGTGGTCGAGGGCAAAACCTTCAACAACGCGTGAGCCGGGCGCCAGCCCGTTTGCAGGAGCTATTTGCATCATGAGCCGAGCCGTTATCGTATCGACCGCACGCACGCCCCTGGCCAAAAGCTGGAAGGGCGCCTTCAACATGACCCATGGCGCCACCCTGGGTGGCCATGCGGTGCAGCATGCTGTCGCGCGCGCTGGCATCGAAGCTGCTGAGGTGGAGGACGTCCTCATGGGTTGCGCCAACCCGGAGGGCGCGACTGGCGCCAACATCGCGCGCCAGATCGCTCTGAAGGCGGGTTTGCCGGTTTCGGTGGCCGGCCTGACAGTCAACCGCTTTTGCTCTTCAGGTCTGCAGACGATCGCCCTGGCAGCCCAACGCATCATCGCTGGCGAGGGACAGGTCTATGTGGCCGGTGGGGTCGAGAGCATTTCCTGCGTGCAGCAGGAGATGAACATGCACATGCTCAAGGACCCCAGTCTGGACCAGAGCAAGCCCGAGATCTACTGGAGCATGCTGCAGACGGCCGAGCAGGTGGCCAAGCGCTACAAGATCGGTCGCGACCGCATGGATGAATATGGCGCAGCGAGCCAGCAAAAAGCCTGTGCCGCAGCCGCCGCCGGCAAGTTTGACGATGAAATTGCGGCTATCACCGTCACCGCCGGTGTCTATGACAAAAACCTCGGCTTGATCAGCAAGCAAGTCAGCGTCAGCCGGGACGAGGGCCTGCGCGAGGGCACCACCGCCGAGGGCATCAGCGGTATCAAGCCGGCCATGCCCGGCGGCACGATCTCGGCCGGCAATGCCAGCCAGTTTTCTGACGGTGCGGGCGCCTGCGTGGTGATGGACGAGGCCCTGGCTGAAAAGCGCGGCCTCAAGCCCCTGGGTCGCTTCCTGGGCTTTGCGGTGGCTGGCTGCGAGCCCGACGAAATGGGCATAGGCCCCATCTATGCCGTGCCGAAGGTGCTGGGGCGCCTTGGGCTGAAGGTTTCAGACATTGATTTGTGGGAGCTCAACGAGGCTTTTGCGGTGCAAGTGCTGTATTGCCGCGACGTCCTGGGCATTTTCAACGACAGACTCAACGTCAACGGCGGCTCGATCGCGGTCGGTCACCCCTATGGCGTGAGCGGCCAGCGCCTGACCGGCCACGCGCTGATCGAAGGCAAGCGGCGCGGCGCCAAGCGGGTCTGTGTGACCATGTGCATAGGCGGGGGCATGGGGGCGGCCGGCGTCTTCGAGGTGCTCTGAGGTGGATGCTGGCCGCAGGCTGCGTGCCGCCCTCGACTTTTTACTCTACGACTGGCTGCAGGTCGAACAACTGTGCGAGCGCCCGCGCTTTGAGGAGCACGGCCGGGAGACCTTTGACGCGGTGCTAGAGACCTGTGAGCGCATCGCCAGAGACAAATACGCGCCTTTCAACCGGCTGGTCGACGTCGAGGAGCCGCGCTTTGACGGCCAGCGGGTGATCCTGCCGCAGGCCACCCACGAGGCCCTGGCCGCCTATGTGACATCGGGCATGATGAGCGCCTCACAAGACCAGGCCATGGGCGGCATGCAGCTGCCCTTTGTGGTGGAGGCGGCTGCCAACGGGTTTTTCTCGCAGGCCTCGGTCAGCATCAACACGGCCTTGCTCACCGTGGGCAATGCCAATTTGCTGATGGCCTACGGCAGCGCTGTGCAGCGGGAGGTGTTTGCTCGGCGTGAGTTTGCGGGGCTGTGGGCTGGCACCATGTGCCTGTCCGAGCCGCAAGCAGGCTCTTCGCTGGGCGACATCATGACCCGGGCCGTGCCCGACGAGCAGGACCATGCGCAAGACCCGCTGGGGCCGCGCTACCGCCTGCATGGCCACAAGATGTGGATCTCGGCCGGCGACCATGAGCTGACCGAAAACATCGTCCATCTAGTGCTGGCCAAAATACCGGATGAACAGGGTCGCTTGACCCCGGGTGTCAAAGGTATTTCGCTGTTCGTCGTGCCCAAGCAGCTGGTGGGCAGCGACGGGCAGCTCACCGGCGAGCGCAACGACGTAGCGCTGGCCGGTCTCAACCACAAGCTGGGCTGGCGTGGCACCACCAACACCTTGCTGAACTTCGGCGAGGGCAGCCACCCGGTGCGCGGTCAGCCCGGCGCCATTGGCTACCGCGTCGGTGCGGTGGGGCAGGGCCTGCAGTGCATGTTCCACATGATGAACGAGGCGCGCATCGCCGTGGGCATGGCCGCCACCATGCTGGGCCTGGCCGGCTACCACGCCAGCCTGGACTATGCGAAAACCCGAACCCAGGGCCGCTTGCTGGGCTCGACGGGTAAGCATGCCGGCTCGCCGCCGGTCAACATCATTGCGCATGCCGACGTCAAGCGCATGCTGCTGGCTCAAAAAAGTTATGCTGAAGGCGCCTTGGCGCTGCAGCTGTATTGCGCGCGTCTGATTGACGAGCAGCGCACTGGCACCGCGCAAGCGGCGGCGCAAGCCCACCTGCTGCTGGAGTTACTCACCCCGGTGGCCAAGAGCTGGCCCAGTGAGTGGTGCCTGGAGGCCAACAGCTTGGCCATACAGGTTCACGGGGGCTACGGCTACACCCGCGACTTCCCGGTCGAGCAATACTGGCGCGACAACCGGCTCAACATGATCCACGAAGGCACCCACGGCATCCAGGCCAGCGACCTGCTCGGCCGCAAGGTGCTGATGGAGGGCGCTCTGGCATTGCTCGGCCAGCGCCTGCAGGAGACCATCGCCCAGGCCCAAGGGCTCAAGGACTGGGCGGCTGCGGCCGATGCGCTGGAGCAGGCCTGGCCGGCGGTGACGCAGGCGGCCCAGGCTGCTTGGCAGGGCGGCAGCCCCGAGCGAGCCCTGGCCAATGCGGTGCCCTTCCTGCAAGCATTCGGCCATACCGTGCTGGCCTGGATCTGGCTGGACCTGGCCTGCGTCGCTCAAGCGCAGAGCGACAGCCCAGCGCGCACCGGGCGGCTGGCGGCGGCACAATACTTCTTTCGCTACGAGTTGCCCAAGATCGGCGCCTGGCTGGCGGTGGTCGGCGCGCAGGACATGACCTGCGCCGATCTGCCCGAAGACGCTTTTTGATGTCGCCCCAGCGATTAGCCGAAGCAACCCTCATCCGAATACATGGCCACGCCCCAACAAGTACAGCAATTGCACAAGCTCATCTGGACACTGATTTACGGTGGCCTGCTGTGCCTGCTGCTGGGTTGGTCGGTCGACCGCCTGGACCCGTCCCTGGGCAGGCCTTTGATGGTCGGCGGAGTGATTACAGCCCTCATCGGGGTGATACTGATTTTTGTGCGGGCCCGTTTGAAGGTCGGGCCTGCCCCTCGCCAAGACAAAAGGAGTTGAAGACATCATGGCAAGAACCATCCAGCAATTGTTTGACCTGCACGGCAAGACCGCCTTGGTGACCGGTGGCTCGCGCGGCTTGGGCCTGCAACTGGCTGAGGCCCTGGGCGAGGCTGGCGCGAGGCTGGTGATCAGCGCCCGCAAGGCCAAGGACCTGGAGGAGTCGGCGGCCCATCTGCGCGCTCGCGGCATCGACGTCCATGGGATCGCGGCTGACTGCTCCGATCAGGCTGATATTGAGCGTCTGGCTCGCGAGGCGGTCGAGCACCTGGGCCATGTGGATATCCTGGTCAATAACGCGGGTGCGGCTTGGGGCGCACCGGCTGAAGACCACCCGATTGACGCTTGGGACAAGGTGATGAACCTCAATGTACGGGGCTATTTTCTGCTCAGCCAGCAGATCGGCCGCCTGAGCATGATCCCGCGCAAGTACGGCCGCATCATCAACATTTCATCAATCACCGGCCTGGGCGGCAACCCCAAGCCGATCAAGACGATTGCCTACAACACCTCCAAAGCGGCGGTGATCAACTTCGGCCGGGCCCTGGCCTGCGAATGGGGCGTGCACGGCATCACCGTCAATGCCATCTGCCCTGGATTTTTCCCGAGCAAGATGTCCGACGGCCTGCTCAAGTCCATCGGCCTGGATGAAATGGCCTCGCACGCGCCGCTCAACCGGCTCGGTGACGATGAGGACCTCAAGGGCACCTGTGTCCTGCTGGCCTCCGATGCCGGCAAGCACATCACTGGCCAGTGGTTAGCAGTGGACGGCGGTGTGTCTGTGGTGACAGGCGGCTGATGCAGCGCTTGCAGGTGACGACGATACTGGTCTCCCACCTGATCGGCTTTTCATCATGAGCTTTGGCGTCCACATTCCTTTTATCGAACATATCGGCTTTGAACTGGTCGAGTTTGAAGGCGGCCGTTCGGCGGTGCAGTACCGTCCACTGCCTGAGCATCTCAATATCTTTGGCAAAGTCCACGGCGGCGTGCTGATGACGCTGATGGACACCACCATGGCCGCAGCGGCGCGCAGCGTGCAAACCGACCATGGCGCCATCACCATCGAGATGAAGACCAGCTTCTTTCGGCCTGCCGAGGGCAAGGCTTTGCTGCGGGGAGAGGGCAAGCTGCTGCACCGCACCCGAACCATGGCATTTGTCGAGGCGACCATCTTCGACGATGCGGGCCAAGCCTGCGCCCACGCTACCGGGACCTTCAAATACGCGCCGCTGCCGCCCAAGCCCTAGGGCTTCCAGGCGCGTTTTCAATAACCAGGACACACCATGCCCATGAACCAGCAGATCGTTCTGGCCAGCAGGCCTCAAGGCGCGGCCAGTGCCGACAACTTCCAACTGATCGACGCTCCCACGCCCGAGTTGCAAGACGCTCAGGTGCTGGTGCGCCACCACTACCTCAGTCTGGACCCTTATATGCGCGGGCGCATGAACGAGGGCAAGAGCTATGCGGCGCCGCAGCCCCTGGGCGAGGTGATGATCGGCGGCACGGTGGGCGAGGTGGTCGAAAGCCGCTCGCCGCGGTTTGCCGTCGGTGACACGGTGGTGGGCATGGGCGGCTGGCAGCTCTACAGCGTGGTCGATGCCGAGCAGCCCGGGGCCCTGCGCAAGGTCGATACCCGTCAGGTGCCGCTGTCAGCCTACCTCGGCGCGGTCGGCATGCCTGGCGTTACCGCCTGGCATGGTCTGGTGCGCATCATCGAGCCGCAGGCTGGCCAGACGGTGGTGGTCAGCGCCGCATCCGGCGCGGTCGGCAGCGCGGTTGGGGCACTGGCCAAGGCCAGAGGATGCCGGGTGGTCGGCATTGCCGGTGGCGCTGAAAAATGCGATTACGTGGTCAAGGGCCTGGGCTTTGACGCCTGCATCGACTACCGCCAGCATGCTGACGCGGCCTCGCTGTCCAAGGCGCTCAAGGCGGCCTGCCCACAAGGCATTGACGGCCATTTTGAAAACGTCGGCGGCATGGTGCTCGATGCAGTGATGCTGCGCATGAACCCCTTCGGCCGGATCGCGGTCTGCGGCATGATCGCCGGCTACGATGGTCAGCCCCTGCCCATGGCCTATCCTCAGCTGATCCTGGTGCAGCGCCTGAAGGTGCAGGGCTTTATCGTCAGTGAGCATATGCACGATTGGCCGGCGGCGCTCAAGGAGTTGGGGCAATTGGTCGCAGGCGGCCAGTTCCGCCCGCGCGAGTCCATCGCCCAAGGCCTGGCGTCCGCGCCCGATGCGTTTTTAGGCCTGCTCAAGGGACGCAATTTCGGCAAGCAGCTGGTCAAGCTGGCGTAGCCGTAAGGCGCCGTGCCATGACCCGCACGCACGAGGTGTTCAACCAGAGCGAGCCTTTGGTCGGACATGACCTGTTCGAGGGCAACCGCGGTCTGCGAGATGGCCTGCGCCTGCTGGCGCCGCAGCTCGATTTGACGCCCCTGCAGACCCTGGGCCGGCAGTTGGGCCAGGCCGACATGCAAACCCATGCCCGGCTGGCCAACACCCATCGGCCGGTGCTGCACAGCCATGATCCGCAGGGCCGGCGCAGCGACCGGGTGGAGTTCCATCCGAGCTACCACCTGCTCATGGGTGCGGCGGTGGCCGCTGGCCTGCACGGCAGCGCCTGGCTGGACTCAGGCGCCGGCGCCCACCTTCGGCGCGCCGCAGGCTTCATGATGTTCACCGAACTCGAGCCCTCGGTCTTGTGCCCGATTTCCATGAGTTATGCGGTGCTGCCGGCGCTGGCTGGCAACGCCGCCATCTACAGCGCCTGCGCCGACAAACTGGCCAGCCGGGTCTACGAGCCCGATCTCAAGCCCTGGCCGCTCAAGGTCGGCCTGACCATGGGCATGGGCATGACCGAAAAGCAGGGCGGCTCCGATGTCCGGGCCAACACCAGTTACGCCGAGCTTGAGGGCAGCGATGCCTGGGGCGAGCGCTACCGCGTCACGGGCCACAAATGGTTTTTCTCAGCGCCGATGTGCGACGCGTTCTTGATCCTCGCGCAAACGGCGTCGGGTCTGAGTTGCCTGTTTTTGCCCCGGGTCCTGCCCGACGGCTCGCTCAACGGCCTGCGCATTCAGCGCTTGAAGGACAAGCTGGGCAACCATGCCAATGCCAGCTCTGAAGTCGAATTTGAGCAGGCGCGGGCCTGGCTGGTGGGCCAGGAGGGGCGCGGGATTGCGCAGATCCTGGAGATGGGCACACTGACCCGGCTCGATTGCGCCCTGGGCACCAGTGGCCTGATGCGCGCGGCGCTCAGTCTGGCGCTGGACCATACCCGCCAGCGACTGGCCTTTGGCAAGCCTTTGATCGAGCAGCCCCTGATGAAAAACGTACTGGCCGATCTGGCGCTGGAGTCGGAGGCGGCCACTGTGCTGGCCCTGCGGCTGGCGCATGCGATTGACCAGCGCGCGAACAGTCAGGCGGGCGCTCAGGTGGGCGGTCAGGAGGACAGCCATGAGACCGGTCTGGCCCGCCTGCTGACTCCGATCGCCAAGTTCTGGATTTGCAAGCGCGGCAGCGCCTTTGCCCAGGAAGCCATGGAATGCCTGGGCGGCAATGGCTATGTGGAGGAGGGCGGTCAGGGTCTGATGGCACGCATCTACCGCGAAATGCCGCTGAACTCGATTTGGGAGGGCGCAGGCAACATCATGGCGCTGGACCTGATGCGCGCCTTGCGCGGA
>JBAXEN010000018.1:0-22790 GCA_037140415.1 Betaproteobacteria bacterium
CGGGTCTTGCAGGCCGATGGCCATCATCGACTGGCCACGCCAATCGCGCTGGAAAAATGCCTGCGCTTGCCGCGCTTGTTCGGCACCTTCGTCGGCGGGCGTGGCCGCAACCCGCTGTGGAAAGGCGCGCAGCGCCGCCCGGTGTCCGGCGTCGGGAAACGGCGCCGCATAGGCCTGGGCCTCGGCCGCACTCAGCTGCGCATTGCCGCGCAGGAACAGGCGGGCAATGTCGTACTCGGGCTGGCTGGCGCACCATTGGCGCCAGGCTAAAAAACCTGCACTCAGGGGCTCTTGGCCGGTGGCCAGCACGGTGTTCATCAGCAGCAGGCCGTGGTAGCGCTCGGGCGCGGCCATCGGCAGGGTCAAGCCCAAAATGCCGCCCCAGTCCTGCACCGTCAAGACCACCCGGTGCAGATCGAGCCGCTCGACCAAATCAAGCAGGATCTGACGGTGCCAGCCAAAACGGTGCTGGCTGTCTTTCTTGGGCTTGTCGCTCCTGCCAAAGCCGGGCATATCAGGCGCGACCACCCGGTGGCCGGCCGCCAGAAAGATCGGGATCATGTGGCGATACAGATAGCTCCAGGCCGGGTTGCCATGCAGGCACAGCCAGGTCAAGGGCGCATCGCGCGGCCCTTCGTCCAGGTAATGAACGCGCCAGCCGGGCGCCGAAGGCAGATCGCTCAGGTAATGGGCTGCCCAGGGGTAAGCCGGCAGATGGACAAAGGCCGTATCGGGCGTTCGCAGTGCGTCTTCGCGCAATGGCTCGGCATTGACCCTCCTGGCCCTGAAAAACTCGCGCAGCATCTGGCCGCAGGGCTCGGCCAGCACACCGCCGCTCACCTGGGTCTGATGGTTGAGTTCGGCTTTTGAAAACAGATCGATCACCGAGCCTGCCGCGCCGGTGCGTGGATCGGGCGCGCCAAACACCAGCCGCTCAAGCCGGGCGTGCAGCATGGCCCCGGCACACATGGCACAGGGCTCCAGCGTGACATACAGGGTGCAGCCCTCGAGCCGGTAGTTGCCTTGGTGGCGAGCGGCTTCGCGCAGGGCCACAATCTCTGCATGGGCACTGGGGTCGTGGCCGGCAATCGGTGCGTTGCGGCCGCGTCCTATCACCTGCCCCTGGTACACCACAACGGCGCCCACCGGCACCTCGCCAGCCTGCCCGGCTTGCTCGGCCAAGCTCAGCGCCTCGCGCATGAATGAGGTGTCAAGCTCGGCTGGATTCATAGGAATTCATACGGATTCAAAGCGCTCACGGGCATGGGGGCCCTGCAGCTGCCTTTTCAGCGCAGCCGGCGATAGTGGCCCGGGGCGATGCCATTGCGAGGGGTACACATGATGTGCTCGCTGATGCTCAGCTGCGCTTCGGTGATCACGAATACCGCATCGTCGGTCTGGTCGGTTTTGAAGCCGCCCTTGACCGGCTTCAGGTCTGCGTCTAGATCGCAAAGCTTGCCCGCTGGAAAGGGCTCGGGCTTGTAGGCGTCGGGCATCCAGTTGCCCCACAGGCGAATGCGCTGTTGGCCTTGCACGGTGTACAGCAAGATGGTCAGACCATCGTGGGGGGATTTGGCGTCGCCGTTGGAGTAGACCAGCGCCAAGGCCTGAGATTCCAACTCCTGGATACGCTCTTTGACCCGACCCACACAGCGGCGCACTGAGGCGGGGCCGCTTGATGTTTTGCCCTGCTCATCGATCAGGCATGAAGCGTAATCAGCCACAAAGACCCGCTGTGTGGCCAGCAGGAAGCCTTTGAAGGGAAAGCCCGCATGAATCTGCTTGAAGACCTCGCCCAATCGGGTATCGGCCGCGTCAAGCTCAGGCTGGGAGCAGATGAATTTTTCAAAGGCGCGCCGGGCCTTGCCGCAATCAAAGCTGGCCGCATGGGACAGGGCGCTGAGGGCGAGCAAGCTCAGCAGCACGGCGCTGCTGCGCCAACTCAAAGGCAGCCGTGGGATGTTGTGCATCGGGGGTCTCAGTCGGCCTTGATGTTGTTGTCTTTGACCACCCTGCCCCAGACATCCATCTGACGCTCGATAAAGACCCGGGCCGCTTCGGGCGTGCCGCCCACAACGTCAATGCCTTGCGCGTCCAGGCGTTTGGCCAGGTCGGGCGTTTTCATGGCCTTATTCAGGGCCTCGTTCATGCGCGCCATGATCTCGGGCGGAGTGCGCGAGGGGGCCAGCACCGCCCACCAGGCTGGCGCTTCAAAGCCGGCAAAGCCCATCTCGGCCAGGGTTGGCACATCGGGCAGATCGGGCGAGCGTTTGCTGGTGGTCACCGCCAGTGGCCGCAGGCGCTTGGCGTCAATGAAGGGTTTGAGCAAAAACACCGAGCCGACAGCCAGCGGCACATGGCCTGCCACCGCATCGTTCATCAAAGGGCCGCCGCCTTTGTAGGGAATGTGCGTGAAGTTGAGACCGCCGCCTTTGCCCAGCAAAGCCATGGCCAGATGCCCCAGGCTGCCCGAGCCGATGGAGCCGTAACTGACCCCCTTGGCCGCGCGGGCCGCATTGGCGACGTCTGAAAAAGCTTTGTACTCGGACCCGGCGGGGGTGCCCAGCACCATGGGGGCGGTGCCGACCAATACCACGGGGCTCAAGTCCTTCTTGGAATCAAAAGGCAGGTTGGGGATCAGGCTGGGGTTGACGCCGTGGCTGTCAAACACCACCGCGAAGGTATAGCCATCGGGGGCAGCTGCGGCCACGGCGGCCGCGCCGATCGAGCCGGAAGCGCCGCCCTTGTTTTCGACAATCACCGTCTGGCCCAACTGGGTCGACAAGGCCGGCCCGAGCAAGCGCGCCACCTGATCGACCGAACCGCCCGGGGGAAACACTGCGATCAGTTTGATCGGCTGCCGGGTGGGCCAGGCCTGTGACCAGGCCGCAGCGGCTGGCAGTAGCGAAGCGGCGAGCAAGGCAAGCATGCTGAGTACGCGCTGGAAGGCAATGTTCATGGCTAGATTCCCGAAGGTTGGCCGCAGGGGGCTTCTTCTTATTGTTGCTCATTTGTTCATCGCTCAATGTCCAATGCCGGCGCTAGTCACCTTGGCATCGTGAGCTGCCTACCCCCCCAATGACCTGTGCGATGCCAAGCTTGCGCCTAGGCGCAGACAGCTCGCATCCGCGCAAAATTCATCTGCAGACCGCTGCTCCAGTCGTCCCGGTAGGGGGTCAGAGGTGATTCAAACGGGGTCGTTCCAGTCGGAGCTTCAATAAGACATCACGCAGTTAGAAGCCCTTCCTAGGGTGCAGAAACCAACCCTACGGCCCGCGGTGTAGCGAGGCTGGCCATGACTGCGACCGCCCTTGAAGCTTTACTCATTGATGGGCGTCTGGACTCAGTGACGCTCCCATGCTGGCAATACCCCAGCGAACTGAAAAGACTTGCAATTTTGAAAAGAATTTGATGTAACATTTGTCCAAATGTTACAGAGTGTAAAAATATCAAAAAAAATTGGTCTGGTTGCAGTTCTATGTCTGCTGCCGTTCCTGAGCGCCTGTGACCCACTGCGCAACCAAATCGCGGGCGCGGTCCAAACCAAACCCCCCCAAGAAACGCTGGCGTCCGTCAAGCTGTCTTTGCAGGAAGGCAAGTTCAGTCAGGCCCTCGAGCAGGCAGAGCCCTTGGCCAAAAAGTCCGGTGATCTTCAGCCGGCCTTCGCCCTGGCTGCGGCCCAGGCCTACTGCAGGATGGGACGCCAGGACGAGGCCCTGGCCATGCTGGGCGTGGCCCTGGCGGGAGGTGCTGCGGAGCCGACATCTCTGATCACCCACCCAGACTTTGAGTCGCTGCGAGTTGACGTCCGTTTCCTGGCCCTGCTCACCCATCACGGCAGCCGCTCGGCAAACAAGCCCGCTACGACGCAGCAGTCTGCAAGCCCACCCGCGGCTCCTTCGACTCCAGCCGCCCCAGTTCCAGAGCAGGCCAAGACCGCGGATTCCGTCTCGGTCGAAATTGGAGCTGGCGGCGTTAGTGCGAGGGCCGGTTCAGTCTCGGTGAAATTGCCCCCCTGAGATCCAAGTTTGGGTCTCGACAACTGAAGCCCGGTTGCGTGTTGGGGCTCAAGCGTATACCCGATCAAGTCAGTTTAAACACTGTTCTGTTTCGCCCTTACACGGCCTGTTTGCTGCTCTCGCCCAGCCCGCATTTGGATTCAAAGAATGTCCATACCCCAAGGATCAACCATGAGACTCAAAACCCATTTTCTCAAGTCTGTTTTGTGCGCAGCTCTGGCTGCGAGCCCCCTGGCTCAAGCCCAGGTGGTCGACGTCAAAGGCGAGGCCGAAGCCAGCATCAAGGCCAACGGCGGAGATCTGATTTCTGCCAGGCGTGTGGTGCGTGAGGCGGCTGAGCGCGATGCCATCGCCTCGGTGCTCAAGCTGCGTCTGAGTGTCAATCCGAACGATCCAAAGATGATCGCCGCAGCGAACGAGATCCGAAAGCAGCTCGCGGACAACCTCAAAACCAGCTTCCGTACCGAAGGGGACGTCATTTCCGCAAGGACGACTCTGAACGTCGACAGTCAGCGCGTTTTCTCGCTGGCGCAACAAGCCGGTGTAGCCAATACCAGCGTCATGGCGGCTGCAAAGGTGTTGTTCGTGATCGATGAGTATTTCGGCGTGGGAACCAAGCTCGATCCGAGCAAGCCACTGACGACAGAAGTTGCCTACTCTCACGATAAGAGCTCCAATTACGACCGCAGCCTCAAGGCCGGTGCGTCGGAGTCATCGTCGTCGCAATCCTCAAGCGCATCTAAGGAAAAAGTTGCGGCTGCTGCCAGCTCCAACAGCTCTATCGCTGCCACCCGGGATACCCGAGTCGCTGGATCGGACCAGCAAGCCTATGCGGCGCGCGACCAACAGGCCTTTGCCGCCCGCGATAGCCGGGCCGTTGCGGCCAGCGATGGCCGTGGTGGCAGCATGGCCGCCGCCAGGGACACCCAAGTGGCCGGTGCCCGCGACACCCAGGTAGCCGGCACCCGTGATACCCGGTATGCCGCGTCAGACAGGCAGGCCGTGGCAGCCACCTCTGCAAGCCAGGCCGCCTACGCGCGCAACTCGGAAAATGCATCGGCAAATAGCGCTCAAAGCGCCTCCTCGTCCTACGTGGACCGCACTGATCGGGCTGAGCAGAAGGACGTGGTCAACTTCTCCATGAAGCAAACCTTCCCCGACATTGGCAATGCCAGGCCGGAGGATTCCTCGATGATCGTTGCCAGACTCGAGCAGACGATCAAGCCTTTTGGCCTGTCCCTGGTCTCAGAGCGGGACTTTAGGGTCGAAGGCGGAAAACGCTTGCTGATCTCTGAAATTGAGCGCCTGCAAAAATTTGACGGCTATATGCAGAAGGCTGGCAGGGGCAACTTCTCGGCGCGCTACATCGTATATGGCACTGCCAAGACTCACATCGAAGGTAAATCACCGACCGGGGGCGTGCTGTGCTCCGGTAGCCTGGTGCTGCAATCGACCAATGTGGAAACCGGCGACAGCCTGGTCAGCGGCACCATCTCCAAGCGTGCTGAAGGGTCTATCGATGCCAACTGCCGCGATAACCTGGCTCAAGCCATGGCGACCGAATTGGCCAAGATCGTTGGGGAAGAAGCTACCCAAGACCTGCAACGCGTCGCCCGCCAGGGGCAGTCTTACTCTGTCACCCTGTACAGCCGGCTTGACCTGCCAGCCCGCCTTAAGAGGGACTTCAAGCGAGCCATGGAAAAGCTCGCCAATTCACCCGATGAAATCCAGGAAGGCAGTTCTGGCGACGGCGCGCAACAGTGGACTGTGACGGCCAAAGGCCAATTCAAGTCCAAGCTCGAAGAGGCTGCCCTCGACATCAGCGACAAGTATGAAGAAGCCAAGAAGCTGAGCTTCGAGTCACAGGGTAGCAAGATCTACGTGTGCATCGAAGGCAAGTGCCCAAGCTTCAAGGACCGTTAATGTTGTTTCGAAGGCTTGTTGTCGCTGCAGGGGCCTTGCTGACCTTGAGTTCAGCCGCGCTGGCCGAGTCTCAGTTTTATCTGTTTCCAGTCGGCGTGCTTGAGGGCATTTCAGATAAAACCCCCAATGCGGTTCTTGATCCGGGTATTGTCGAGGCTCTCAAAGATCCCAAAACCAACCCGGATCAAGCCATCATTGCCCGATTTGAGTCGGCTATGCGTCGAACGTTTCCGCAGTCGACCGTGCACAGGTCGCAGGTCGGCATGTCAGCCAGTGGGGGGGCACTGGAGTTCATTCCCAACAGCGCCTGTGGCGGCCGATTTACGGCACCAGTGACTTCTAGCTACGCAGCAGTACTGGCCGTTACACGGGCTTCGGAATATCGCAATGAGCGGGCTGGGCAGGTGGACATTCAGATCCCCATAACTCTGACGTTGCAAATCATCAAGCCTGACCGTGGCAGAGTTGCATACACGCTCTCCGATACGCTCTACAGCCCATTTATTTTTAGCAGGCAGGAAGCTGCCTTGCCCGCGACCACAGCTCTGATTCGTAGCCGGGTACTAGAGAATGTGCTGGGCCAGGTTGACCATTTAGTCGCAGAGGCAGGCAAAGTCTTCAATCCCAAGGCCTCGGTGGTCAAGGTGGTGGGTAGGTCGGGCAAATATCTGGTTCTGGACGGCGGCTATGAAACTGGTTTCAAGAAGGATGAAGAGTTATTGGCGTCCCGTGTAGACAAGCCCGATGTCCAGCTTGTGTTCAAGGTCATCGCGGCCAACAGCGGGCATTCGATCGTGCGTCTTATGCAAGGCGAGGTAGAGGTCGGTGCCGGCCTCAATTTTGTGTTTGATCAGGCGGCCGACGATAGCGCTAAACCGGGCTTGCTGCCGGTGACCCGTTTTACCGAGCGTGGAGAGGCCAGCGATTTGGAAGCCGCTGTGGCCCAGCAGTTTGTGAAGAACCTGGGGTTTTCGTCGCGCTTCAATATCGTTCCGGTTAATCCAAACTTCAAAACGACCATGGGCCTGATTCAGGCAGGCGCACCTTGTGTGGAGTGGAGCCAGTTCCCTGGATCCTCACCCACCAAAGAGTCGCGAACTGACCTGCCGCACTTCTTCGCGCACTTCGACATTGAGGCTTCTGAGACTTACCGCAATGAGGGCCCTCGTAATCCGCAAGGGGTCAGCACCGAATCAGAGGAAGACTTTGCCGTTGCCACGGCCGTGCGCTTGATCGATTCGAAAATGCGTGTTCACTACTCGGAAGCAGTGGTTGAGCCCTACAAAATTCGCCGGGTCAATGGTAAAGGGATGGACTCCCGCAGCGGCAAAGATGTGGCCATCAAGAACTCGGTGCTCAAGCTGGCTGCCAGCTTTGCAAAAAATGCCAAGCTCGAAGTCAGAGAGCTGACCGTCTCAAGGGTCGAGGGTAATCGGATGTGGGTCAGCGCCCCTGGGCTGAACCCTGCTGATGTCTCGGCCTTCACGGTGTTCCGGGACTTGGACGTGATGTTCAAGGGCAACAAAGTTGCACTTCCTCTGGAGCTCGGCGAGGGGAGCGAGCCTCGGGTCGAAGCCGATAAGGGCGAGCTTGCGCTGAGCTTCTCGCGTGTGACCCCTGAAACCCCGCTCCCCCGCAAAGGCGATAGGGTCCGTCTGGAGGGGCTTGCTAAACCCGGTGCTGTGAATCTACACCGCTGTCCCCTGCCCGACTATCTCAGTGACCGTTCGGCCTATCAACCCAAATTTGCGCGCTTGTTTGTTGAAGCCGGCATCAACAGTTCGCCGCGCTTGCAATTGGTCGAACCCAGCCCTGCCTTCTTCACCGAGGCCACGCAGATGCTCGATGCGGGCAACTTCAAGTCAGGCAGCCTGAGCAAGCCCGTCACCCCATCTCTGTGTTTTCAGGTTGGTGCGGCCATTCGGCCGGACGCCACCAAATGTGAGGGGGGTCGCTGTAAAGCGACCGTGGTCAACGGCCTTATTGTTCGGTTTGGCAATGGCGGCGCAGCACCCGGCCAGCAGGTACAAGCTGCTCAGCAGACCGAGGTATCGAACGTACTCGAGGCGCAAATGCGCGAGTTCCTGGGCTATTCCTCCATGCTTTGGTTTGATGCCCTGCAGGGCGAATTTAAGAAGAGGCTGCAAGCCTTTACCCCCAAATAAATCCCAGTCCCCCAACCTCGAAAGAAGCAAATCCCTATGAAATCCATAAAAGCTATCCTTGCTGCGTTGCTGATCAGCGCTACGGCTGTCATCCCCGCCCATGCCCAATTCGGCGGACTTGGTGGCATGCTCGGCGGCGGAAAACCTGCCGCTGGCGGCGACGTCGGCACGCAAGTGGCTGACTTCCTCAAACGGTCCGTGGTACTGAGCGTTCTGGCTAGCAATTCCTTGGCCAAGATCAATGCGGCCTTTGACAACGAAGAGGCTCTGGCCCGCCGTCGCAAGGAGCAGGAAGAGCTAAGCAAGATCACCGATCCACAAGAAAAGCAAGCCCGGGCAGCCAAAATTTACGAATCGGAGCGTGCTGAGTCTGAAAAACTGGCCAAGTCGGCAGACCTGCAAGATCGCATGAAGAACCTCGACGCTGACAAGAAAAAGCGGATTGGCGAAGCACTGTTCAACTTCAGCATCGGTGCTCTGCAAGCCCCTGCTTTGCTGCAGTCAGGACAAAACATCATGCAGGGTGTAGGCGCAAACCCGCTGAACATCGCCAAAGTCATTCCCATCAAGGACGCACTGCCCCTGCTTGGGAAAGTCGGCAGCGACGCTGGCACCACCATCGCTACCTTCGTCAAGGTCGCTCAGGGCGCCGACATCTCGGTGCCGCAGGCAAAGGCAGACAGCAAGCCGAGCGAAGAGACGCTTTGACAATCATGGGGAGGGTTGATGCTCGGTGAGCTGAACCCTCCTCCGCACAGCAAGCCCCAGCCAATCCCTGCTACTGCGGCAGGTGAGCCGTCACCGCCGACAGCCACTGCGGATCGTCAGACAGGGAGCGCAGTTCCTGTAAAGCCTCTTGCTGGGTTTGGGTCCAGCGTTCGACCACCCGGACGTTGTCACCGTCGTGCTCCTGCCAGGAGTACTCCAGCCGGATGCCGTTGTTGTCGAAGAAATAAATCGACCAGGTCTGCGCGCCCACAAACACCGGGCCGATCACCGCCACGCCCGCGTCGAGGAGGCGTTTGTGCAGCACTTCGAACTGCGCCTGCGTGGTGGTGAAGGAGCAGTGTTGCATGGCGGCCAGCGCGTCGCGGTCGCCGACCTGTTTGGCCCCTTGGGGCATTTCAAAAAAAGCCACCAGGGTGTCGCCGCCGGCATCAAAAAAATAGTGCCGCAGGTTTTCGAAGGGCGGGTTGCCGCGGTTGCCCGCTCCCGTACCCACGCCGGGGGGGACCCGCAGGGCATGAATCAGCGGCATGCCCAATACCCGGGTGTAGAAATCAATCGTGGCTTTCATATCCTCGGTGTTGAGCGCGAGGTGGTGAATGCCGCGGCTGGCCGGCGCCTGCTGGTGGCGGCGGCGCAGCGCTGGGGTGTTGGCTGAGTCCATGGGCTGTGTCTTCCTTGCTGTGGGTGGGTGCGATCAGCTGGCCTGGCTGGCCAACTCAAAATAAAGCTGTGACAGGTTGGGCCGCTTTGCCAGCACGGCCGATTCTTCCACCAGCCTGACCCGCCCCTTGATCAGGACATAGGCCCAACTGGCGGTATCGAGGGCAATGTCGAGTTTTTGTTCGACCAAAATAATGGTAACCCCCTGGGCTTGCAATCGTTCGAGGGCTTGGCGGATCTCGTCGACCACCTTCGGCGCCAGCCCCAGGAAGGGCTCATCGAGCAGCAACATGCGCGGCGAAGACATCAGGGCGCGGCCGACAGCCACCATCTGCTGCTCGCCGCCCGACAGGGTGCCCGCCAGCTGCGAGCGCCGCTCGGCCAAACGCGGCAACAGGCCAAACACATAGTCGAAGCGCTCCTGCAGCGCACTGCCTGAACGCGCTTGCAGGCAGACGGAACCCAGCAGGAGGTTGTCGTTGACGCTCAAGGGCGCAAACACCCGGCGCCCTTCGGGCACCTGCACCAGGCCCTGGCTCACAATCTCGTGGCTGGGCGTGGCCACCAGTTCTTGCCCCGCCAGACGGATCGATCCGCTGCGCCGGGGCAGCACGCCCGACAAGGCCGCCATCAGGGTGGACTTGCCGGCGCCGTTGGGGCCAAGCACCGCCACCGTTTGCCCGGCCTCGACCCGCATCGAGATGTCGTGGATGACCAGGCCGTGGCCGTAGCCGCCGCTTAAGTGTTCAATCTCAAGCATGGGCCGCGCTCCGTACATTGCCCAGGTAGGCCTGGATCACCGCAGGGTCTTGCTGAACCTGCGCCGGCGTGCCCTCAGCGATCTTGCGGCCAAAGTTGAGCACCGCGACCCGATCGGCCAGAGCCATCAGAAAGTGCATGTCATGCTCGATCAGCAGCACCGCGATGCCGCGCGCCGCGATGCGGCGGATGATCTCAGACAGCCGCTCGCACTCAGCGGCGGTCAGGCCGGCGGCAGGCTCGTCAAACAATATCAGCCTGGGCTCGCCAGCCATGGCCCGTGCGATTTCAAGCAGGCGCCCCTGCCCGAAGGACAGGGTGGAGACGTCGGCATCGGTCCATTCACCCAGGCCGACGAAATCGAGCAACTCCAGGGCCTTGTCGGCAGCGCTCGCTTCTGAGCGGCGCGAGCCCGGTGTGCCGGCCAGCACCTGCCACAGGGGATAGCGGATGCGGGTGTGCATGCCCACCATCACGTTTTCGCACAGCGACATGCTCTCAAAAGGCTTGTTGTGCTGAAAGGTACGCAAGATGCCACGGGCGGCAAAAGCGTGCGGTGCGAGCTTGGCCATGCGCTGGCCGTCCATCCAGAGCTCACCGGTCGAGGGCGCGAGCGAG
The DNA here is from genome assembly GCA_037140415.1 of Betaproteobacteria bacterium. Taxonomy (GTDB): domain Bacteria; phylum Pseudomonadota; class Gammaproteobacteria; order Burkholderiales; family Burkholderiaceae_C; genus Polaromonas. The sequence continues at coordinate 10,874 of JBAXEN010000018.1, forward strand.
CCGGCGATCATGTTGAAGGTCGTACTCTTGCCGGCGCCGTTGGGGCCGATCACCCCCAGGATCTCGCCGGCCTGGACATGCAGGTCCAGCTCGGCCACCGCCTGCAGGCCGCCAAAACGCCGGCCCAGGCCGCGCACCTCCAGCAGCGGCGCGCTCATGCGCCACCCTCCCCGCGTGCGGTCTGAGGGGCCGTCCCCCGATCAGTGCCAGCTTTGCGCCAGTTGCGCCACAGGCCGATCAAGCCGGCTGGCTGGAACATCACCGCCAGCACCATGAACAGGCCGAAGACCAGCGCATGATGGTGGCCGATCAGGGGTGAGAGAACAAAGGGCATCACATACAGCATGACCGCACCCAAGATGGCGCCAGCATGCTGCCCAGACCCGCCGATGATGATCATGAACAGCAGCAAAAACGAGTTTTCCAGGCCGAAGATCATCGGGCTGACGGTGTTGTCGACGAAGGCGTAGACCATGCCCGCCACGCCGGCGAGCGCGCTGGTGACGGTGTAGGCCAGGATGCGGGTGCTGCGCACATTGATGCCCATGGCGGCGGCCGCCTCCGGGTTATCGCGGGCGGCCCGGCACGCGCGCCCAAAGTAGGAACGGTCCAGGCGCCAGACAATGGCGAGGTTGGCCAGCATCAGCAGCACGATGACAATGGTGTAGGCCGGCCCCTTGAGCTGCATCCCGAAGATGGGCGGCAGGCGGTAGTCGGCCAGGCCTCCGGTGCCACCGGTCAGGTTACCCCCCTCATTGAGCAGCACGATGAACAACTGTGCGAAAGCCAAGGTGGCCAGCGCCAGGTAAAAGCCCTCCAGTCGCGTCGCAGGAATGGCCACCACCAAGGCGGCGATCACGCAGATCAGCACCGTGATGGGCACAGCCAGCAGCAGCGGCAGATGCAATTGGGTGACCAGGATCACCACCGCATAAGCACCAATGCCGTAGAAGGTGAAGTGTGAAAACGCCACCTGGCCTGCGATGCCAAACAAAAAGTTGTAGCTCAAGGCCAGCGTTACCCAGAGCAGCAGCTTGCGGTAGATGTCGGTCTGGTAGTCCCCGAGCAAAAACGCCAGGGCCGACAAGGTGATGGCCGCAGTCAAGTAGCCCAGCAGCGACTTCATGTGCGCGCCTCCTTGGGCCGCAGCAGCCCGGTCGGGCGCACCAGCAAAAAGATGATCAGCAGCACCAGGGGCACGCCCATGGCCAAGCCGGGAGGCACGTTGGCGTAACGCACGGTAAATTGCTCTGCAAAGGCCAGGATCAAGCCGCCCAGCAAGGCGCCCTCGACACGCCCCACCCCGCCAATCACCAGCGCGGTAAAGCCCTGGATGGCCAGAGGCAGGCCCATCAGGTAGTGCGCCGACACATTGGGCGCGACCAAGATGCCCGCCAGGCCGGCCACCGTGCCGGCGGCCGCAAAGGACAGCGCCATGACGCGCCGCAGGTTGATGCCCATCAGGGCCGAGGCGCGCCGGTCTATCGCCACCGCTTCGAAGCTTTTGCCGGCCAGGGTTTTTTCAAAAAAGTACCAGGCGCCGGCAAACACCAGTGCGGTGATCGCAATGATGTAAAAGCTTTGGTAGGAGCCGGCCAACAGGCCCAGCTCCAGGCGCCCAAATCCAAAGGCGGCGGGCACGGGCCGCGGGTCTGGCCCAAAGCCGACCGACACCAACTCCCGAAACACCACCAGCATGCCCAGCAGCGCCAGGATGGGGGCGAGCGGGGGGGCGCCCTGCTCGACCAATCGCCGAACCGCCAGGCGCACGGTCAGCCAGCCGACGCCATACATGAAGGCCGACACCAGCACCATGCCAGCGGCATAGGGCCATTCGAGCCACGACAGAATGAGGAAACCGCCAAACGCGGCCAGCATGGCCCATTCACCCACCGCGAAGTTGATGATGCCGGTGGGGCGGGTCATCAGCAGGTAGGACAGGGCCAGCAAGCCATAGATGCAGCCGCTGGCGGTCGCGCTGACCACTAACTCAAAAAAATCGTTCATGGAGCTTTCGCCGAAGCCCGGCACGACCGCCGATCTGGCCAGTCGCGACCGGGTCTTGTCACAAGCCAGTCTCTGGGATTACTTGAGGCCGACGTGCACCACGCGGCCCTGGCGGTCGCCTTCATAGACGCGCACCACCATGCCATTGGGGTCAAAGCCGACGCGCTTGCCAGCCGGGAAGCCGTATTTCGCGCCGGCTCCGCCCATCACACCCACATAGCCCTGGGTGGCCTGCATGGCCTCGCGGATTTTGTCCTTGTCGGTCGAGCCGGCACGGCGGATGGCGTTGGCCACGATCATCACGCCGTCATAGCCATAGCCATTGAGGTTGTAGGGCTCGGTGCCCGAATCCTTGGTGTAAGCCTCAATGAAGCGCTTGGTCTCGGCCTTGTTGGGATCAAAGGCGTCAACGAAGACCACGCCATCGAGCAGCCCCTTGGCCACGGACGAGGTCTGCGGCACCGACAGGTTGTAATTGCCCAGCACCGGCACCTTCAGGCCCAGTTGCCGGTAGGCGCGCAGCATCAGCGCGTTTTCGGGAATCAGCACGCCGGTCATGAACAGGGCGTCCGGCGCAGCAGCACGGATTTTCTGCATCTGCGGCTCTGCTGTTGTGGAGCCACGCGGCACCACCTCTTCGGCCACGATCTGAATGCCCGCCTTCTCCAGGCCGGCTTTGAAGAACCGATTGGTCAGTTGACCCAGGTCGGAATTTTCGGTGATCAGGGCCACCCGCTTGTAGTTCTTGTTGGCCGCATACGCCAGCAAGGTGGCGATCTGGGTGGAGGCCAGCGGCCCGGTTTGCCAGAAATTGGCGTTCTCAACCTGAGTGGTGAGCGTGTCACCGCCGTTGGACGGCGTCATGTGCGGGGTGCGGGTTTCCTTGGTCACGCTTTGCGCCTGCTGCGTCGTGGTGGACAAAGAAACCGACAGAATGAAGGCAGCGCCGGCATCGACCAGCTTGCGCGCGGCGGTGGCCGACACATCCGGGCGCCCCTGGTCATCCTCGACCATCAACTCAATCTGACGGCCCAACAGACCGCCTTGGGCATTGATCTCCTTGACGGCAAAGGCCGCGCCCATGGCCACCGGCTCGGCATAGGCCTTGGCCGGACCCACGCGGTCGGTGATCATGCCGATGCGGATCGGCCCCGAAGCGCTTTGGGCCATGACAGATGTGCCCAGCAGGGCCAGGCTCAGTGCCAGGGCCGAACGGCGGCTGGCTTGAATAAACTTCGATGACATGCAGGTCTCCTTGGGGTTTCAGGGGGAAGGTTTTCGGGTTTCAGGCGTAGTCGGCGGCCACACGGATGCTCAGATCGCCAACGCCAGCAATATGGGCCTCGATCAGATCGCCCGGTTGGACCGGCCCTACCCCTTCGGGCGTGCCGGTCATGATGATGTCGCCCGGCATCAGGGTGTAGAAGGCCGAGGTGAACTCGATCAGCCGAGCCACGTCGTAGACCATGTTCTGGGTGTTGGACTGCTGGCGGATCTCTCCATTGACCTTGAGCCACATGTCGAGCTGATTGGGGTCGGCCACTTCATCGGCCGTCACCAAGTAAGGGCCCAGCACCGCGTAGGTATCGACCGACTTGCGAAAGCAGGCAAACTCCGGCCCACGCACCGTCATATCCAGCGCCACCGAGTAGCCCGCCACATGTGCCATAGCGTCGGCAGCACTGACCTTGTGACAAGGCTTGCCGATGATCACGCCGAGCTCAAGCTCATGGTCGTTGCGCCGGTCTGCAAAGCGCAGGCGTATTTGCTGGCTCATGCCGATCAGCGAAGTGTTGGCCTTGAGGAACATGCCCCAGTCGCCAATCGAGGTGATCTGCCGGCCGTGTCCTATGCCCGCGTCAGCTTTGCTCTCGGCCACATGGGCTTTGTAATTGATGGGCGCGCCCACGATTTTGCCCGCATTGGGCACCGGCGCATCGAGCTGCAGCGTCTGCAGATCATGGCGCAGCTCGGCCCCCGCGCTGCGGGCCAGGGCTTCGATGTGCGGCCGCAACGCAGGCAGCGCTTCGATGAACAGGTCGTGACGGGGAAAAGGATAGCGCTGGGCGGGCAAGTGCGAGAGCACCTGCGATACATCGATGACCTCGGTGCCTTGCACCAGGCCCAGCTTATCTCCGTTGAAGCGGCACAGTTTCACTTGTATATTTCCTTGGAGTTCAGTCGCAGCGGGTGCTGCTGTAATACGCGGCCCAGCGCATCAGGGGCTCGTCCGAGAGGCAGACCACAGTGGCGTCCTCGAGTGCTTCGTGGGCCATGGGGTAGCCCATGGGCAGGGCCAGCACATCGCCAAAGCCCCACTCGAAGCGTTGGTCGCCAATGTGGCTCATGCCCCGACCGCCCAGCACCACATGGATCGCATTGGCGCGGTGGCTCCAGCGCTCGCTCTTCCAGCCTGCCTGCCAAGCATGCGCTCGGATGGAGATAGTCGGCAAGCTGGTGCTGGACCAGTCCACACACGGTCCCAGCCAGCTGTCATTGGCAGCGGACTGCGCTTGCGCCAGACGCACGAGTGTCTCGGCCCAGGGTATGCGCATGGGCGAATGCTCCACCCGCTGGCGGATCAGACCCTGATCGCCGGGATCTTCCTCCAGGTGCATGGGCTCGAGCAGGTGAACCAACGGCACATCCAGGCAGTCAAACCACAGTGCCGGCTCATCGCCATCATGGCCGTGGCCATGCCAGTGGTTGCCAGGGGTCAGCACAATATCACCCGTCTCCATGGGATGGCGAATGCCGTTGACCACCGAATAAGCACCGCGCGATTCAAGGATCACCCGCAGCGCATGCGGCGTGTGTCTGTGGCTGCGGGCCTGCTCACCGGGCATGATGGCCTGGTACGCGCCCACCAGGGTGCCGGTGGTGGCAAAGTCATTGCCTTGAACCGGGTTGCGCAAGACAAAATTACGCCGCTCGGCTTGCACGGTGTCGATGACGCGGCAGGCCGCCAGCAAGGCCGGAAGCAAGCGCTGGTAAGACCAGTGCGCTGGTTTGAAGCGCGATGGCGCCTGCTTCCACAGCAAGGGCGTGGGCCTGCGTATCCAGCCGGGCGTGCAGTTTTCAGCGGCGATCAAGGCCGTCAGGTCATCGACCCGGTCAAGCTGCTCGCACTGGATGTGAAAGTCGGCCTGGTTCATCTGAGGGGACGCTTGAAGACTCCGACCACGCTGCCCCGACCGTTCAAGCCTGCGGCCCCATCTTGCGTATCCAGGCTTCGAATGCGCCCATTTGCGCCGCCAGCACCTTGGTGGTGGCCTCGTCGATCAATTGCCCCTGGACGTCGAACTTGCCGTCGGCCAGCCCCATGAAGACCTCTGGCCTCATCAGCACCAGCGCCTCCAGGCAGCCGAGCACGCGGCGCAACTCATACTGATTGCGTGCGCCGCCCACAGGGCCGCCCGTGGCCGAAAGGATGGCCACCGGCTTGTCTTTGAGCGGCATGGGCTTGAGGCGCGAGGTCCAGTCCAGTGCGTTCTTCAGGGCCCCGGTCATCGAAAAGTTGTATTCGGGCGATGCGATCAGCACACCATCGGCCTGAGCAATCTGCTCGCCCAGCCGTGTGACAGCAGCGGGCATTCCAGACGCCTCGATGTCCTGGCAATAAAGGGGCAGATCACCAATCTCGGCCATCTGCAATTGCATGCCCGCGGGCATCAGCTTGGCTGCAGCGTGGAGCGCGTGCTGGTTGAGCGACCGCTTTCTCAGACTGCCGCAAATGCCTAGGATTTTCATCATGGTTATCGTGCCGGGTACCGTGGTCAATCTGGCAGCCCCTGGCTACAGCTCAGTTCAAGCCGCAGTGGGCTCGTTGCTGACCTCATTGGTCAGCGAGGCGCAGTGTAGGCTGCGCTCAAGACGGTGCCGTTACTTGATTACCCTAGGTCAAGACCGGCTGCGCATGGACGCAGCAGGAGACATCTGTCTGCGTGTTGCGGCTCTCGCTGATCACCGCCACCGCCTGCTGGCTCACAGGCAGCAGCCGGATCTCAGGCCATCCCGGTGCTCACGCACCGCACCGGACCGACACGGAAGTGCTCTTGCCTTGCCCTACCCTGACCTCCTTGCTGGTCAGCACTGCCTGGCTGTTGAAATTGGGTGGGCCGTTTTTCGAACAGATCAATTTGGCCGTGCCAGTGCCGGGGCTGGTTTCTTTGAAGCGATCGACGCTGCATACAAACTCTTGCGCGCGCCCGATCTGAAATGCTGACACTTCGACGCCCATGAATTGACCATCGAAAGCCGCGCTCATGTCGCGGGTGTCTTTGCATGACAGGCCTTCAACCGAAAACTTTCCCTGGTACACCTTGGGAATCGGTTTGCCGGCTCCGTCGTCCATCGCCAGCTTCAGAGCCGCCTCGTTGCCCCTTCCTTCGGAGGAGCCCAGGTCCGATGACTTTTTGAACAATGCCAGTGCCGCAGGCAGGTCGCGCTCAAAATGCTTCGCATCGCGGTAGAGCTCACCCAGGTTGTTGAAGGCGCTGGCGTGGCCCAAGTTTTTAGCTTCGTTGTAGGCGGCGACCGCCTCGGTCATCTTGTCGGCCTTCTCCAGGGCGCGGCCGTATTGAAACCATAGACGCCCTTCGCGCGGCTCCACAGCAGTCGCTTTTTTGCAGGCGGCCATGGCGGCTGCGGCATTGAGTTGACCAAACGAAACACCGGCGGCCTTTTTTTGGGGATCACTGGCTGAGGCAGCCAGCCGGTCGCAGTCGGTGGGCGCTGGCTGGGCCATGGCACTGGTGAAGATCAGACTCAGGCAGGCCAGGAGCAGGGGCCGCGGTTTGTGTGTCATAGCTTAGGGTCCGAGTTTCAAATTTTCGAGTTTGCAGTCTGCGCCGAGATCTTACGGCTGCGCATCACCAGCCACACCGCGATGCTCATATTGAGCAGGTTCCAGGCAATGCCGTTCAAAAACGCGGCGCGGTAGCTGCCGGTGAGGTCAAACACCCAACCTGACATCCAGCCCCCCAAAGCCATGCCGATCATGGTGGCCATGAGGACGGCACCGACGCGGGCACCGGCTTCCTGTGGCTTGAAGTGTTCCCGAACGATGATGGCATACGACGGAACAATGCCGCCCTGGAACAGGCCAAACAGGGCCGAGACCAGGTAGAGAGAGACCATGCCATCAAAGGGCAAAAACAGCAGCAAGGCGGTGCCCTGCAGCATTGAGCCCAGCAACAAAGTGCGAAGGCCACCAATGCGGTCGCAAATCAAGCCCGAGACCAGCCGGCTGGCAATGCCGCAGGCCAGCATCAGCGAGAGCATCTGCGCCCCGCGCGCTGCGCCAAAGCCCAGGTCGGTGCAGTAGGCCACGATATGAACCTGGGGCATGGCCATGGCCACGCAGCAGGCGGTGCCGGCCACGCACAGCAGCAACTGCGCCCTCAGTGGCGACAGCCCGAAGGGCCGGTCGGTGCCGCCGGCACTCCCGGTACCGCGGGCCTTGGCCTCGACCAGCGGCGGGCGCTGCTTGAGCGCCAGCGACAGCACCAGCATGCCCAGACCGCAAAACACACCCATCCACACATAGGTCTGGCGCCAGCCCCAGTTTTCTACGCCCCACTGCACCACCGGCGGCCAAAAAGAGCCGGCCAGGTAGTTGCCGCTGGCACAAATGGCCACTGCAATGCCGCGGCGCTTGTTCCACCACAAGGCGGTATCGGCCATCAGGGGCGCAAAAGTGGAGGAGCTGCCCACCAGACCCAGCAGAAGCCCGTGGGCCAGCGCGAAGGCCCAGACGCTGCTCGCGGTACTGGCCACTCCATAGCCCGCGCATACGGCCAGCGCACCGACCCACAGCACCCGCATGATGCCAAAGCGATCAGCCATGCGACCGGTCACCAGACCGCCCAAGCCAAGGGCGACCATCATCAAGGTATAGGGCAAAGAGGCGTCACCGCGGCTCACGCCGAATTCGGCCTGTACAGCAGGCAGCACCACCGACACCACATACATGCCGCTGTTGCCCAGCGCCACCAGGCCCAGCGTGGCCAGCAAGCGCCAAGCCGCGTAGCTGGAGTCGATCAGCTTGGGGTCGGCGGGGGTGGCGTGCATGGTCAACTCAGGGCTGGCGGCTTTGGGCTAACGTCGTAGGTGACCCGGTTGATGCCGCGACCTCGTTGATGATGCGGCCTGAAACATTCTTGAGCAGCGCGTAGGGCAGCTCGGCCCAGTCGGCGGTCATGAAGCCACTGGTTTGCCTGGGCAAGCACACTGAACATCCTGGCACTTTGTGCCGTTGAACCGGTTTGGCCTGCAAGCTATCTGTCGATTGTCTAAACCCCCGGGCTCAATGGCCGGTGAAGTCATTTGCCTCTTGTGTAGGTTCCGCCGGGCAAGCACTTCTCGATGGCGCCGGAGCTTTCGACGGTGACGGAGGAATTGTTGGCCGCATACACCAATGTAAAGCCAACGGTCTTCATGCTGCCCAACTCATTGTTGGTACCGTAGGCTGGTGCACCAATTTTCTTACCTTTACACAGGCTAGAGATCACGAACATCTCGCCATACTTATCGGTGGCGATCTTAAGGGTGACCTTGTCGCTTTTGAAGCTTCCCTCATAGTCCACTGCGAGGGCAGCTGCAGCAGTACCGAGTGTGAGCAAAACGACAAACAGTTTTTTCATGGTTGGAATCCGGACAAGATCGAAGGTGAGTGGGACCGATACTGCTCTAGAGGAAGCAACGGTGATGCTAAGCCATGGCCATTATCGGGGTTCAATTCACTCCCACTCAATCGTCGCCGGCGGCTTGGAACTCACGTCGTAGGTCACCCGGTTGATGCCGCGCACCTCGTTGATGATGCGGCTGGAGACTTTCTTGAGCAGGGAATAGGGTAGCTCGGCCCAGTCGGCGGTCATGAAGTCGCTGGTTTGCACCGCCCGCAGGGCCACCACATAGTCGTAGGTGCGGCCGTCGCCCATCACGCCCACACTCTTGACGGGCAGGAAGACGGTGAAAGCTTGGCTGGTCAGGTCGTACCAGGTCTTGCCCGATGCGTCGGTGAAGTTACGCAGCTCTTCGATGAAGATCGCGTCGGCACGGCGCAGCAGGCCAGCGTATTGTTTTTTGACTTCGCCCAAGATCCGCACACCCAAGCCCGGGCCCGGGAAGGGGTGGCGATACACCATCTCGCGCGGCAGGCCCAGGGCTACGCCGAGCTCGCGCACTTCGTCTTTGAACAACTCGCGCAATGGCTCCAGCAGTTTGAGGCCCAATTGCTCGGGCAGGCCGCCCACGTTATGGTGGCTCTTGATGGTGACGGCCTTCTTGCTTTTGGCACCGCCCGACTCAATCACATCGGGGTAGATGGTGCCCTGGGCCAGGAAGGTGGCTCCACGGTGCCCGCTGTTGCCCGCCTTGAGCTTGGCGGCCTCGGCCTTGAACACGTCGACAAACAGGCCGCCGATGATCTTGCGCTTTTGCTCGGGCTCGCTCACCCCGGCCAGTTTGCCCAGGAACAACTCGCTGGCATCAACCCGAATTACCCGCGCATGCAGCTTGCCGGCGAACATGTCCATCACCATATCGCCTTCGTGCAGGCGCAGCAAGCCATGGTCGACGAAGACGCAGGTGAGCTTGTCGCCGATGGCACGGTGTATGAGAGCGGCTGCCACCGACGAGTCAACGCCGCCGGACAGGCCCAGAATGACTTCTTCGTCGCCCACCTGTTCGCGGATTTTGGCGACGGCTTCTTCAATGTAGTCACCCATGATCCAGTCCTGGCGGGCCCCGCAGATGCCCAGCACAAAGCGCTCGAGCAGGGCCTTGCCCTGAAGGGTGTGGGTGACTTCGGGGTGGAACTGCACCGCGTAAAAGCCCCTGGCCTCGTCGGCCATGCCGGCAATCGGGCAGCTCGGTGTGCTGGCCATCAGTTTGAAGCCGGGCGGCATGGCGGTGACCTTGTCGCCGTGGCTCATCCAGACCTTGAGCATGCCGTGGCCTTCGGTCGTGGCAAAGTCTTCAATGCCTTTGAGCAGTTCGGTGTGGCCGTGGGCGCGCACCTCGGCGTAGCCAAATTCTCGGGTGTGGCCGGCCTCGACCTTGCCGCCCAGCTGATTGGCCATGGTTTGCATGCCGTAGCAGATACCCAGCACCGGCAAGCCCAGCTCAAACACCGCATCCGGTGCCCGGTCATCGACCTCGTAGACGCTGGCATGCGAGCCCGACAGGATGATCCCCTTGAGACTGCCATCTGCGGCGTAGTCACGGATCCAATCGCTGCTCACATCGCAAGGATGAACCTCGCAAAACACATGGGCTTCGCGCACGCGGCGTGCGATCAGTTGGGTGACTTGGGAGCCGAAGTCGAGGATGAGGATTTTTTGGTGGGACATGGGGACGATGATTCAAAGAAGATGGGGTGTCTGGCGGCTTTCAAAGTGCCAGGCAGCTCAGCCCCAAGGACTCGGCGGCTGTATTCATTTTTTCGTCGTAGGTGGCCAGCTGTGCTTTGCGCCGCAGGGCTAACTCGACGTAGGACGCGTCGCAGTAACTCAGGCCAGTGACCTGGGCCAGCTCAATCGTGGCGTGTTGTATGAGGGCGGTCGGCACCTCATCAACAACCGGATTCACATAGTGCATGAGTTCCAGATAGCCCGGTACCTCAGGCAAGAGCATGGCTTTGCGTTTAACCATACCCAGCAAGACATTGCCGCATTCCCAATGCCATAGCAGAGGTACATGCACTGACACATCGCCTCGGAAGGCTCCCAAAAACAGGTCTTTGAGTGCGGTCCCAGTACGCGGTTCATCCAAGAGCCACGCCAGACTGACGGACGCATCGATGACGACTTCTGCGCCCAAGCGCATCAGTAGCGCCTGCCTTCATCGCGCAAGCTTTTCCATTCAGAAAAGCTGATTTTGCCGCGCAGTCTGTTGCGCGCAGCTTCGAGCACGAGCAGCGCTTGGGCTTCACGTTCAGCAACAGGCAACGGAACCGCCTGCTCGGCCACCAAGCGGGCCACCGGCTTTCCATGGCGCGTCAGCACCACTTCCTCACCTGACTCCACGGCGTGGATCAGGCTGGAGAGTTGGTTTTTGGCTTGGGCAATGGTTACGGTTTGCATGAGTCACCTTGAAAAAATGGCCACATTTTTAAAAGTATGGCCATATTTTAGCTGCATCAAGCTCTACGACTTCAATCCGCCCTGTAGTTGGGCGCTTCCTTGGTGATCTGCACATCGTGCACATGGCTCTCACGGATGCCGGCCGAGGTGATCTCGACGAATTCGGCCTGCTCGTGCATGTCGCTGATCGTCGCGCAGCCGCAGTAGCCCATGGAGGCGCGCAGGCCGCCGGCCATCTGGAAGATGATGGCCACCACCGAGCCTTTGTAGGGCACCCGGCCTTCGATGCCTTCGGGCACCAGCTTGTCGGCATTGGGGTTGCCGGTGCTGGACTCCTGAAAGTAGCGGTCGGCACTGCCCTGTTGCATCGCTCCGATGGAGCCCATGCCGCGGTAGCTCTTATAGCTGCGGCCCTGGTAGAGCACGATCTCGCCGGGCGCCTCTTCGGTACCGGCGAACATGCCGCCCATCATCACGGTGCTGGCGCCTGCGGCAATGGCTTTGGCGATGTCGCCGGAGTAGCGGATGCCGCCGTCGGCAATCAGTGGCACGCCGGTGCCTTTGAGCGCGGTGGCGACGTTGTCAATCGCCATGATCTGCGGCACGCCCACGCCGGCGACGATGCGGGTGGTGCAGATCGAGCCCGGGCCTATGCCCACCTTGACCGCATCGGCGCCGGCTTCGACCAGGGCCAGCGCAGCCGCACCGGTGGCGATGTTGCCGCCGATCACGTCGACCTGCGGATAGTTTTGCTTGACCCAGCGCACACGGTCGATCACGCCTTTGCTGTGGCCGTGAGCGGTATCGACCACGATGGCGTCAAC
>JBAXEN010000019.1:0-22128 GCA_037140415.1 Betaproteobacteria bacterium
GGCGCTGGTAGCTGTCGATCGCATCCCACTTGTTGACCGCCAGCACCACCGCGCGTCCGCTCTCCAAGATATAGCCTGCAATGTGCGCATCCTGGTCGGTCACGCCCTGCGTGGCGTCGAGCAGCAGCAGCACCACATTGGCGCCTTCAATGGCCTGCAGCGTCTTGACCACCGAAAATTTCTCAATGGCCTCAAACACCTTGCCCCGCCGGCGCAGGCCGGCGGTGTCGATCAGCTCAAAGCGCTGACCGTCGCGTTCGAAGGGCACGGCGATGGCGTCCCGGGTGGTCCCAGGCAGATCAAAGGCGACCAGACGCTCTTCGCCCAGCCAGGTGTTGATCAGGGTGGACTTGCCCACATTGGGACGGCCGGCGACGGCCAGCTTGACCACCAAAGACTGCTCCTGGTCCTCAGCTTCTTCGTCCAGAGGCGGCAGCGACAAGCGCCCCAACGCGGCCTCGACCATGCTGCGCACGCCCTGACCATGGGAGGCCGACACCGCCAACACATCGCCCAGACCCAGCTCAAAGAATTCCGCCAGCTGCGCGCCGGCCTTCATGCCCTCGGCCTTGTTGGCCACCAGCAAGCTGGGCTTGCCCAATTTGCGCAAATAGCGGGCGATATCGTGGTCCTGCGCCGACAAGCCCTCGCGCGCATCGACCACAAAAATGACCACATCGGCCTCGGCCACTGCTTGCCGGGTCTGCCTGGCCATTTCCTTGTAGATGCCCGACTCGGCCGTGGGCTCGAAACCACCCGTGTCAATGACGATGTAGGCCTGCGGCCCCAGGCGTGCCTGACCATAGTGGCGGTCGCGCGTCAAGCCGACATGGTCGGCCACGATGGCGTCGCGCGACTTGGTCAGGCGGTTGAACAGGGTGGACTTACCCACATTGGGCCGGCCCACCAGAGCAATCACAGGTTTCATCGGGTCCGAACCTCAAGTGCCCACCAGCGGGCCAGCCTCATTGCGGCGAAAAGCCGAACACGCCACCACTGCGGGTCAGCACCACCAGGGTATTGCCAGCGAGCACCGGGCGACTGGTGATGGCCGAGCCGTCAGTGCTCATCCGGGCCAGCACCTTGCCGTCTTCCCGCGAGAGCATATGCACATAGCCTTGCACATCACCGAATGCCACCGAACGGCCGATGACCAGCGGCGCACTCAGTTCGCGAAAGCGCAATTGATCGTTGTTCCAGGCTTTCTCGCCGTCGGCCAGGCGCCAGGCCTGCACCAAACCGTCGGCCTCGACGCCGAACAGCAGCCTGTCGTCGGCCGCCAGCCCAACCTGACCGTCGGCCGGCCGGCTCCACTGCAAGGCGCCGCGCTCGGTATCGACGCAGGCCACCGCAGCCTGGAAGGCGCGCACACAAACCTGCTTGCCCTGGCGGGCTGCCGGCCCGACCAGATCGACCAGACGCTCGATTTCATTGATACCGCGCGGCGTGGCGATCGGCGCATTCCAACGCGCCAGACCGTTTTGAGGGTCCAGACCGTTGAGCCGACCGCCGACACCGGCCAGCAAGGTATCGCCCATGGCCATAATCACCCCGGACTGGCGAAGCACCAGCGGCTCGTCGCCCGCGCGCTGCTGCAGCCACAGCCGCCGCCCGCTGGCGCCGTCATAGGCACTGACCGCACGGTCGGCGGTGAGCAGGAATACCCGGCCCCCAGCGACCAAGGGTGCGGAAAAGGCTTGAGCTGCCAGCCGCTGGCGCCACAGCACCTTGCCCTGCTTGAGGGCCAGCAATTCATTGTCACGGGTCACCACAGCCGCCGTGCTGCCATCGCTGCCGACGCCCGCAGCCAGCGCAGTGCCCAGCGACAAGCGCCAGATCTCACCACCACTGGCCGCATCGAGCTCGAGCACAGTCCCGTCGCTGGCCGCCAGCGTGACACTGCCGGCACCGGCGTGCAGCTGAACAGGGAAATCAACGGCGCCCAGCTTGGCCTGCCAGAGCTGGCGCACCGGCAGGCTGGGGGTGATGGCCTGCAGCTCGGCCGGCTTGGGCCGGGGCGAGCCGGTCGTGCAGGCAGCCAGCAAGGCCAGCAGCAAGGCCGCACCCGCTGCGCGCATCATTTCTTCACCTCGGCCGCAGCCGGCGCAGACACATCGACGCCCAGGGCATTGAGCTTGACCTCCACCAGGCGGCGGTACTCGGCACGCTCGTCCATGGCGGCATAGGCCTTGCGGTACTCGGCCTGGGCCTCGGCTTTTTTGCCTTGCGCCAAATAGACATCACCGCGGCGGTCGTCGGCCAGCGCGGCAAATTCGGCCGGCAGCTTGGCGCTGAGCTGGCTCAGGGCCTCGTCATAGGCCTTGGCCTCGAGGGCGATACCGGCCAGGCGCAAGCGGGCCACCGCGCGCAAGCCTTCATCGCCGGCCTTGTCGACCACCCAGGCCAGGGCGGCCTTGGCGCGGTCGGCTTTGTCCTTGTCGTAAAACACGCGGGCGGCCAGCAATGCTGCCTGATGGGCATAGGTGGCGCCGGCGTAGCGCTCTTGCACGTCGGTCAATGCCCGCTCGAGTTTTGCCAGATCGCCGGCTTGCGCCGCCGTCTCGATCTGCTCGTACATCACCGCCGCCTCGGCGGCCTGTTCAATCCGCCAGCTATTCCACTTGTAATAAGCCAAGAGTACCCCCATCACGACAATCAGCAGCCAGGTGATGGCGTTGCCGTATCGCTTCCAGAAATGCTTGAGCTGGTCGAGTTGTTCCTGCTCTTCAAGGTCGAGTTGGCTGGCCATGGCTGTTTGCGGGCGGATCCCGCCGGGGGTCGAGAAAAAGGGGGTGCGGCCAATCTCCAGGGCTGGCCGCTGCGCGAGGCGCGATTGTAGGCGGCGCCGACGGCCTGGCGGCCACCCGGCGCGGGTAGCCGCTCAGAGCGGCGTGCGCAGACGGGCCGCCCATGCAGGCGCATCGGCCAGGGGCAGGAGTTGCTGCGCCTGTTCCTGGCCGGCGCGCAGCGGCTTGAGCGCGACGCAGCCCTGGGCCAGTTCGTCCAGGCCAAAAATCAGCGCGAAGGCCGCGCCGCTGGCATCGGCCCGCTTGAACTGCGATTTCATGCTGCCCATGCCTTCGCTGCCCGCAGCCGGCGCATGCATCTGCACACTGACCCCGGCCGCGCGCAAAGCCTGCAAGCACTGCAGCACCTGCGGCAGTGCACCGGCCTGCGGCACCACCGCGTAAGCGTCGGGCACCGGCAGCGGTGGCTCTGCGCCCTGCTGCTTGAGCAGATCCAGTACCCGCTCCACACCCAGGGCCCAGCCGACGGCGGGGGCAGCCTTACCGCCCATCTGTCCGATCAGATAGTCGTAGCGGCCGCCGGCGCAAATGGTGCCTTGCGCGCCCAAGCGGTCGGTGACGAACTCGAACACGCTCAGGTTGTAGTAATCGAGACCGCGCACCAGACGTGGATTGAATGTCCAGGGCACGCCGTTGGCGTCGAGCATGGCCTTGAGGCCCTCAAAGTGGGCCAAGGACGCGTCGCCGAGAAAGTCGATCAGCCGCGGCGCCCCATTGACCAGCTCCTGCATGGCCGGGTTCTTGGTGTCCAGGATGCGCAGCGGGTTGCTGTGCAGGCGGCGGCGGGCTTCCTCGTCGAGCTGCTCGGCATGCTGCTCCAGATAGGCGATCAGTTGAGTGCGGTGTTGGGCCCGCTCCTCGGGCTGGCCCAGGCTGTTGATCTCCAGCCGCCAGTCCGTCAGGCCCAGCTCGCGCCACAGTGCAGCAGCCAGCAAGATCAGCTCGGCGTCGACCTCGGGGCCCGCAAAACCCAGGGCTTCCGCGCCGATCTGGTGGAACTGACGGTAGCGGCCGCGCTGCGGGCGCTCGCGCCGAAACATCGGCCCCATGTAGTACAGGCGCTTGCCGCCGTCATAAAGCAGGTTGTGCTCGGTGATGGCCCGCACCACCGATGCGGTGTTTTCGGGCCGCATGCTCAGGTGCTCGGCATCGCCGTGCTTGTCGGCCCGGTCCTCGAATGAGTACATCTCTTTTTCGACGATGTCGGTGACCTCTCCGATGCTGCGCACGAACAGCCGGGTGTGCTCCAGAATGGGGGTGCGGATGTTGCGGTAGGCAAAGCGCGCCATCAGCGAGCGCACCACGCCCTCCAGCCACTCCCAACGCGCCGATTCGGGCGGCAGGATGTCGTTCATGCCTTTGACGGCGGTGATTTTTTCAGCCATGTTGTGCTTGCTGCCGGGCTTGGGATTGCCCGTGTTGTTCGGGTAAGGAAAGGTCAGACCGCCTGCTCGGCGCCGAAGCGCTCGCGGATGTAGTTTTCGACCAGGGTCTGAAATTCACGGGCGATGCCTTCGCCGCGCAAGGTCAGGCGCTTTTCGCCGTCGATGAAAACCGGCGCGGCTGGCGCCTCGCCGGTGCCGGGCAGGCTGATGCCGATATCGGCATGCTTGCTCTCGCCGGGCCCGTCGACGATGCAGCCCATCACCGCGACCTTGAGTTGCTCGACGCCGGGGTATTGCTTGCGCCACAGCGGCATTTGCAGGCGCAGGAAATCGTCGATCTGTTTGGCCAGCTCCTGAAAGGTGGTGCTGGTGGTGCGGCCGCAGCCGGGGCAAGCGGTGACGCTGGGCACAAAGATGCGCAGGCCCAGGGCCTGCAGGATCTCGGAGGCAATCACCACCTCTTGCGTACGCGCTTCGCCGGGCTGCGGCGTGAGCGAGACGCGGATGGTGTCGCCGATGCCTTCTTGCAGCAAGATGGACAGCGCCGTGGCCGAGGCCACCGTGCCTTTGGTGGCCATACCAGCTTCGGTCAGACCCAGGTGCAGGGCGTGGTCGGTGCGCTTGGCCAATTCGCGGTAGACCGCGATCAGGTCCTGCACCCCCGAGACCTTGCAGGACAGCAAAATCTGCTCATGCGCCATGCCCAGGGCCTCGGCGCGCTCGGCCGACTGCAGGGCTGAGCTGATCAGGGCCTCGTACATGACCTGCTTGGCATCCCAAGGCTGGGCGCGGCGGCTGTTGTCATCCATCATCTGGGCCAGCAGCTCTTGGTCCAGGCTGCCCCAGTTGACGCCAATGCGCACCGGCTTGTTCCAGCGCATGGCTGCTTCAACCATCTGGCTGAACTGCCGGTCATGCTTGTCGCCCTTGCCGACGTTACCGGGATTGATGCGGTACTTTGACAGCGCCTCGGCGCAGGCCGGATACTGGGTAAGCAGGGTGTGGCCGTTGTAATGAAAGTCGCCAATGAGCGGCACGTCGATGCCCATGCGATCGAGCTGTTCGCGCACATGCGGCACGGCCTGAGCCGCCTCGGGGGTGTTGACCGTGATGCGAACCACCTCGGAGCCGGCCTGAGCGAGCTCCTTGACTTGAATGGCGGTTCCAATCACGTCGGCGGTATCGGTGTTGGTCATGGATTGGACCCGCACCGGCGCGTCACCGCCAACGGTCACCACCCGATCGCCCCAGACGATACGAGCTTGGACCGAGCGTCGGGGGCGCGGCTGCGCCGAATCTATAGGTTTTCCTTCAGCCATCACTTCACCTCAAATCGAGCCACATTGTCTTGCGCCAGCGCCAGCAAATCCAGATTTTTGCCGCGCACCTTGACCGTCACACCGCCGGCATTACCTACCGTCACGCGCAGCACCGGCGCTACCGTCACGGGCACTTGCTCGCCCGCATTGAGTGTGCGGCGAAGTACCACCGCGCCGCGAGCATCAAGCACCTCGACCCAAGTGCTGCGTTGGACATTGAAAGTCAGCACCGGATCGCCGCTGGCCGGCGCTGGCGTGGTGGCCAGTGGAGCAAGCGCGGCAGGCGCAGCAGCGGATGCAGCGTCCTGCTTGGCAGGGACACCCGTCGCCGCGGAGCTTGCAGCCTCAGGCACAGGCGGGACGGGCTCTGACCGGTTGACCGGGACGACCGATTCAGTCACCTCACTGTCCGGCGGATTGACCTGCGGCTCAGGCGAGCGGCTGAAAAAATCAGTGGCGGGCATCAGGTAGACCCCGATAGCGGCCAACAACAGCACAGCGGCGGCAATGAGCGCGGGCCGCGATACTGCTGGCCAGACACTGTTGGACTGGCCATGGCCTTGCGGCCTAAAAGGTTGATTGAGCGAACCGTCGACCGCCAGCTGATGCGGTCCGGCTTGTGGCAGCCTGGCCAACACCGGCGCGGGGTCAAGCTTGAGAATGCGGCAAACGCTGCCCGCCAGCGCCCGGGTGAACACGGGACCGGGCAGAAGGTCGTAGCGATCGGCCTCCAGCGCCTCCATGCGCTTGACGGGCACCTTCAATGCCACCGCCAGAGCAGCAAGGTGCAGGCCTGCCTGCTCACGCGCGAGGCGCAAGCGCGCACCCGCACTCTCGCCTGCGCCCTGGGCCGCTGCTTGACCTTGGTTTTCATTCATCCCAGGCACCCTTGTCGAAAGCCGCCGCCTGCGGCGAACGGCCAAAACGCTCGAGCAGCTGGCCTCCTAGCTGCCTGACCCGCTCGGCATTATCCAGCTTGCGGGCCAGCTTGGCCGCCAGCCAAAGCGTCTGGGCGGACTGCGCCTGCTGCAGGCCGGGCTGGGCCAAGCTATCCAGGGCCTGAGCCGCCTGACCAGCCCTGGCCTGACAGGTGGCCAGCGCCAACCAGATCGGCGCGCTGTGCGCTGCCTGGGCTGGGCCGGCCTGGGCCAGCACCCGCTGCAGGTCGGCCTGGGCCTGGGCATTGCGACCCTGCACTTCGCCCATTTGGTGGCAAATCAGCCAGGCCTGGTTGTGTGCCGCCTCGGCGTCGCGGGGCGCCAGCGCCAGGGCCCGCTCAAAGCTGAGCTGTGCGCGCTGCACATCGCCGAGCTGAGCATAAACAATGCCGCGCAGGTTCCAAGCGCCTGCAGCATCAGGGTTCAAGGCCAGCGCCTGCTTGACCTCGTCGAGGGCGACCCAGACCTGCCCCTGCGCCAAGTAGCTGCGCGCCAGCTCAAGACGCAACTGGGAACGCCTGTCGTCGCTCGACCGGTCCGACTCGGTCGGCCGGTCGCCCAGCGCAAGCAGCTCCTCTGGCGGCGCAGCGCAAGCGGCCAGCACAACGAGAGCCAGCGCAGCGAGCCACAGCCGGGGGCGCTGCCACAGTGGCAGCAGGTGCGTCAGGCCGGTAGCGCCGCCCATGCTCACGAACGCAGACCCTGCACCACCGGCACGCCCCCGATGGTGCCCAGGCGCTGCTGGGCCATGCGCGACTGCACGTCGGTGCGGTCTTTCACATCGCCGGCCAATTGACCGCAGGCGGCGTCGATGTCATCGCCCCGGGTCTTGCGCACCGTCGTGACGATGCCGGCATCGAGCAGCAGCTGCGCAAAGGCCTGAACTTGCGGCTGCGGCGAGCGCTTGAGGCCCGAAGCTTCAAAGGGGTTGAAGGGAATCAGGTTGAACTTGGCCGACAGGCCCGATCGGGCGTGGCGGCGCATCAGCTCGACCAGTTGGCGCGCATGCTCGGGCGTGTCGTTCACACCGTCGAGCATGCAGTATTCGAAAGTGATGAAATCGCGCGGCGCAAACTGCTGGTAGGCGGCGCAGGCGCTGAGCAACTCATCGATCGGGTATTTGCGATTGAGCGGCACCAGCTGCTCGCGCAGGGCGTCGTTGGGCGCATGCAGGGAGACAGCCAGGGCCACCGGCAGGTCTTGCGACAGGCGCGCCATCATGGGCACCACGCCGGACGTTGAAACGGTGACTCGCCGGCGCGACAGGCCGTAGCCATGGTCGTCGAGCATGATCTTGAGGGCCGGCAACAGGCGGTCGTAGTTTTGCAGGGGCTCGCCCATGCCCATCATGACCACATTGGTGATCACCCGATCCGCACGGCCGAGCTCGCGGCGCAGCGCGTGCTCGGCATACCAAAGCTGAGCCACGATTTCAGCCGTCTCCAGGTTTCGACTGAAGCCCTGATGCCCAGTGGAGCAAAACCGACAACCGACGGCGCAACCGGCCTGCGAAGACACACACAGCGTGCCGCGGTCGCTTTCGGGGATGTAGACCGTCTCGATCAGGTTGCCATCGCCCACATCGAACAGCCATTTGATGGTGCCATCGACAGAACGCTGGGTCGAGACCACCGGCAAGGCGCTGACCTGCGCCAGGCCAGCGAGCTTGTCACGCAGGGACTTGGCCAGATCGCTCATCTGGCTGAAGTCGCTGGCGCCGCGCTGATGGATCCAGCGAAACAGCTGGGTGGCGCGAAAGCGCTTTTCGCCGAGCCCTTCGCAGTACTCGGTCAACGCATCGAGATCAAGACCTAGCAGTGGAGTGCTCATGGCGGGAGGTCACTTGGACAGGAGCTTAGCGCGAGCGGGCAAAAAAACAAGGTGGTCCTATCCCGGCTCACACCAGGGCTTGAAAGCACAGCGGGGCCCGAGGGCCCCGCTGCTGCCGCTTGCGACGGGCTGATCAGCGCGAGTAGACGTTCATGCCGGGGAAGAAGAACGCCACTTCCTGGGCGGCTGTCTCGGGGGCATCGGAGCCATGCACTGCGTTGGCGTCGATGCTGTCGGCGAAGTCGGCGCGGATGGTGCCAGCGGCAGCCTTCTTGGGGTCGGTGGCGCCCATCAGGTCACGGTTCTTAAGGATGGCGTTTTCGCCCTCGAGCGCCTGGATCATGACCGGGCCGGAGATCATGAATTCAACCAGGTCCTTGAAAAAAGGACGGGCTTTGTGGACGGCATAAAAGGCCTCGGCCTCGCCGCGCGAGAGGTGCGCCATCTTGGCGGCCACCACCTTCAGGCCGGCGGCCTCGAAGCGGGCATAGATCTGACCGATGACATTCTTGGCAACTGCGTCAGGCTTGATGATGGAGAGGGTGCGCTCGATGGCCATGAATTTTCCTTGAGTTTTATCTAAAGAGGATTGCCGTTGGAGGCAAAGCCCAACATTCTAGGGCCTATCGGTGCTAGCCTCGCCCGGCCCGGCATGGACCCGAAGATCGAGGGGGCTTAGCCCCCTCAAACTCAACCGCGGCCGCCCTTGCGCCCGCCGCGACCGGAGCGGCCTTGGCCCTGCCCCTGCCCCTGACCTTGACCCGGGCGCTGCCGGGTGAAAGTGTCGGCGCCGATGTAGCCGAAGGAGGTCTTCATGGGGTCGGGCTGACCTGCGCCGCCCCCGCTGCCCCCGCCAGCCCCGCCCCCCGAACCACGGCCCGGGCGTTTCCTGCCCGACCCCTGCGGGCTCAAATTAAAGCCCGGCTGAGGGCTTGAAGGCCTGGGGCCTTTGCCACGAGCGCGGTTGCGACGGCCATTGGCCTGCCCGTCAATGCGGCCGGCCTCGTGCCGCCCCGGGGGCGGCTGAAATTCATAGGGCCCGATCGGTTCAGCATCAGGATCGTCCATATCCGGCAAGTCGGCGGGCCGATCCAGGCCGGGCTCCAGCTCGCCTGGTGGCTGCCCCGCGGCCATGTCCTCCAAGCCGGGGCCGCCTTTGGGCGGACGCATCGGCCTGGCACCTGACTCCTGAGCAGGACCACGGGCCTGGCGCTTGTCCCGCTGGGCCTGCTGCTCGGCTTGGTACAGCACCCGGGTCAGCTGAGCGATGTCGCGTTCGTCGAGCTCGACAAAGGCGCCGCGCCGCAAGCCGCGCGGCAGCATGAAAGCGCCATAGCGGATGCGAATCAAGCGGCTGACGGCATGGCCGACCGCCTCGAACATGCGGCGAACCTCCCGGTTACGGCCTTCGGCAATCGTCACCCGGTACCAGCAATTGACCCCCTCGCCGCCGCCGGCTTCCTCGATGGCGCCAAATTGCGCCGGCCCGTCTTCGAGGTTGACGCCCTCGAGCAGGCGCTGCTTTTCTTCGTTGCTCAGGGCGCCGAGCACCCGCACCGCATATTCGCGCTCCAGGCCAAAGCGCGGGTGCATCAGCTTGTTGGCCAGCTCGCCCGAGCTGGTCAGAAGCAGCAATCCTTCGGTATTGAGGTCGAGCCGGCCGACCGACTGCCACTTGCCCTGCTGCAGCCGGGGCAGCTTGCGAAAGACCGTGGGGCGGTTTTGCGGGTCGTCATGGGTGACCACCTCACCGACCGGCTTGTGATAAGCAATGACGCGCGGTGGCGGCGGCGCAATGCGCAGGCGCAGCGGCTTGCCGTTGACCTTGACCGCGTCGCCAAACTGTATGCGCTGACCAATGTGCGCTGGCTCATTGTTGACCGAAATCCGGCCCTCAAGGATGAGCTGCTCCATCTCCAGGCGAGAACCCAGGCCGGCTTGCGCCAGCACCTTGTGCAGCTTGGGGCTCTCGGGCTGGGGCGCCAGAACCCGCTTGGCCAGTTCGACCGCCGGGTCTTGCTCATCGGCGTCGAGCTGGCCGGCGACCACATCTTCGAATCGGTAGGCCTGACGCGCCGCTGCGCCTGGCCGAGGCCGGGCCGCCCCGCCCTGGCTGCCACCCTCAACAGGCCCCGTCGGCCCGTCGCCCTGACGGGGGCCGGCGCGCCGGCCACGGCGGCGGCTGGGCCGGCTGCGCGGCCCCGCCTCGGTCGAATCGGACGGTGGGGCCTGAGCCGGCGCAGGCCCGCTCACCGCACTGCCCGGTTCATCGGCCGGGCTGGAGGCTGCGCCATCAGCCGATGGAGGAAGCTGGGGCGCTGGAGAAGGGTCGTTGGACTGCATAGGGGGTCAGGGAGCGCTAGGCTCGCCAGTCTGGGAGGCATCGCCCTCCGTTGGCGCGGGCGCAGGGTCTTGCGTCGCTTGCGTATCAATGGGGGCCGCTTCCGGCGCGGGATCGCCACCGGCCAGGGGCTCGGCGTCTGCCGCAGCGCTGGGCGCAATCGCTGGGTCCTCAACGAGCAGGTTTTGGCCCTCGCTGAGACCGACCGATGCCGTCAGAGCGCCCTCTGACAGACCAAATTCAATCTGCTCCAGGGCGGCAGATTCCAGCCGACCGTCCTCCAGGGTGGGCAACTGATCGAGTGACTGCAGACCCAGGTCGTCCAAGAACTGCCGGGTGGTCGCATAGAGCGCCGGCCGGCCCACCGTCTCGCGGTGGCCAATCACCTCGACCCAGCCCCGGTCCTCCAATTGCTTGAGCAAGACAGAGTTGATGGTCACGCCCCGGATGTCTTCCATATCACCCCGGGTGACCGGTTGACGGTAGGCAATGATGGCCAAGGTCTCCAGCGTGGCCCGGGTGTATTTAGGCGGCTTTTCCGGGTGCAGACGATCCAGAAAGGGGCGCATCTCGGGGCGGCTCTGAAAGCGCCAGCCCGAGGCCACCTGCACCAGCTCCACGCCGCGACCCACCCACTCATCCTGCAAGTCGGACAGCAGGCGTTTGAGCGTGTCAGGGCCTACTTCAGCGTCGAACAGCACCTCCATGTCACGCAAAGGCATGGCCTGGGGAGCGCAAATAAGGGCTGTCTCGAGGACGCGCTTGGCATCCGTCGTGTTCATGTGGTCAATATCCGAAGTCGGAAGGCTCCAAGACCGGATCCTGGGCTAAATCCTGGGCAGCGCATGAAAAAGGTCGGTCGCAGCCGCTGGGGACAGGGGCGCTGCATTCAGCCGAGGCGGTTTCGGGCGAAGGGGCTGCGAAAAGTCATTGTAGCTCAGCGCCATCGGGGGGCTCCGCCCCCAATTGCAGATCGGCAAGAGCGGCCATCATGTCCGCGGGCAGCTGGCACTGCCAGGCCAGGACCTGGCCAGACACCGGGTGCACCAAGGACAGCCGCCAGGCGTGCAGGGCCTGACGCTGCATGCCCGCCAGGGGCCGCCCCCCATAGAGTTCGTCGGCAATCAGCGGGTGGCCCAGATGCAGCAGGTGCACACGGATCTGATGGGTGCGGCCGGTGTGCAATTGGCAGTGCACAAAGCAGGCCTGCTGCGAGGTGGCCAGCAGCCGCACATCGGTGCGGGCCGGCTTGCCACTGTGGCGCTGCAGATCGATCACCGCCATACGGGTGCGCAGACGCGGATCGCGCCCCATCGGCTGATCGACCTGCACCGATTGCGGCCCCTGCCAGGCCTTGTGCGCCAGGGCCAAATACTGCCGCTTGACCTGCCGCTGGGCAATGGCGGCGACCAAGGCGTCCATGGCCAAGCGGGTCTTGGCCACCACCATCAGGCCGCTGGTGTCTTTGTCCAGCCTGTGAACAATGCCCGCCCTCGGCAGCAATCGGGCCGCCTCATGATGGGCCAGCAAGCCGTTGAGCAAGGTGCCGCTCCAATGGCCGGGCGCCGGATGGACCACCAAACCGACCGGCTTATCGATGACCATCAGGTGTTCGTCCTCGTAGACGACAGCCAGCGCCATGGCCTGGGCCTGGAAAGCCTGACTTTGCGGCGTTGGCTTGAGCTCAATGCCCAGCAGATCGCCCAAGCGCACCTTGGCGGCCGAGCGCGTGGCCACCCGCCCGCTGAGCTGTACCGCGCCGGCTTCAATCAGCTGCTGCAAATAGCTGCGCGAAAACTCAGGCACCAGCGCAGCGAGCGCGCGATCGAGCCGCTGCCCATGCTCGGCGGCAGCAACCGGCGCTTGGCGCCATTCGCTGGCCAGGCCGGCTTCCAGCGCGCCTGCCGCCTCCTCAGGCTCGTCGGCCCAGAGGCTGTCGGCAGCGGGGCCGGGTTCTATAATTTCCGAACTGGTTCGAGAGCCGGTGTTCACTAGGTCAACCAAAAGGTCATCAGCATGGTGTTTGCAGGATTATCGACCGCGCGCATCGGCTGCTTGACGGCCGCTCTGGCTCTGGCCGCTTGCGCGACCGATCCCAAGGACCCAACAGCGGGCTGGAGCACCAACCGCATCTACAGCGAAGCGCGTGAAGAGGCTGCCAACGCTGCTTATGACAAGGCGGTCACGCTGTTCGACAAGCTCGAGGGCCGCGCAGCCGGAACGCCGCTGGCGCAGCAGGCCCAGCTTGAAAAAGCCCATGTCCATTACCGGGCCGGTGAGCCCGCTCAGGCCACGGCCACGCTCGATCGCTTCATGCGCCTGCACCCGGCCAGCCCGGCCATAGACTATGCGCTCTACCTCAAAGGCCTGGCTAATTTCAACGACAACCTGGGCTTGTTCGGCCGACTCGCGCGCAAAGATCTGTCCGAAAGCGATCAACGGGCCGCCAAGGAGTCTTTCGAGGCCTTCAGGGAATTGGTTCGCCGCTTTCCAGAGTCCAAATACACCGCAGACGCGCGGCTGCGCATGGCCTATATCGTCAATTCACTGGCGCAGTCGGAAGTCAACGTCGCCCGCTTCTATCACTCGCGCGGCGCCTATGTCGCCGCCATCAACCGGGCGCAGACGGCGGTGCAGGAGTTTCGCGGTGTGCCGGCCGTTGAGGAGGCCATGTTCATCCTCTACAAGTCCTACGATGCGCTGGGCATGAACGACCTGCGCGACGACACCTTGCGGGTGATGCAGCGCACCTATCCGAAAAGCGAATGGCTGGCGCAATCCACACCAGGCGCTAACAAGCGGCCCTGGTATCGCCTCTGGTGAGTTCGTCCAGCCAGGACTGCATCTCCTGCGGGGTTTGCAGGCGCCGCATCGGCGGCAAGGCTTTGAGCAGACGAGCGCCATAGCCTTTTTCCAGCAGCCGGGTATCGCACACCACCAAAGCGCCACGGTCACTCTCGCGGCGTATCAGGCGCCCAGCGCCCTGTTTGAGCGCCACCGCGGCCTCGGGCAAAAAATAGTCGTTAAAGGGGCTGAGGCCCTGACTCTCTAGGCTCTTGGAGCGCGCCTGCGCCAGCGGGTCGTTGGGGGGCGGAAAAGGCAGCTTATCGATCACCACCAGTTGCAAGGCGTCGCCAGCGACATCGATGCCCTCCCAGAACGAGGCCGAGCCCACCAGCACACAACCCCTGCCCGGCTGTTCAGCGCCGCGCCGAAACCGCTCGATCAATTCCCGCCGGGTCAGCTGACCCTGCACCAGGATATCGAGCTCGCCCTGGGGCTCGAAACGGTCCTGCAAGGCCTGAGCAATCTGCCGCAAGGCCTTCAGGGTGGTGGTCAGCACCATCGTGCGCCCGCCCAGGCGCGCGGCCCAGTCGCCCACCAGGGCCGCCACACTGAGTGAATGCCCCGGATCGCCGGGGCGCGGCAGTCCCCGGGGCAGGTAGAGCGCGGCCTGACGCGGATAGTCAAACGGGCTACCGATGCGCAAGATGCGGGCACTGCCCAGACCGCAAGGGCCGGTAAACCAGGACAGCTGATCGTCGTCGCCCAAAGTGGCCGAGGTGAAGACCCAGCTGCGCGCCTGCGGCTCGGGGCCGAGCAGTCGCGCGGCGACCGCCTGCGCGATGTCCAGCGGTGACTCGACCAGCCGGGCTTGCTGCGCGACTTCAAGCCAGCGCACCAACTCGGGCGCGCCTGGGGCCGAAAAATGCGCCAGCTGCGAAGCGAACAGCAAGGCCCGCTCGTGCAAACGGACAAAGTCGGGGGCCAGCTCACTGACCGTATCGAGCGCCTTGGCAGCAGCCTCGCAAGCGGCTTGTACATCGCCGAGCGCCCGACGCCAGGCCTCGGGCTCCAGCCCTTCGGGCGCATCACCCTGCCAGCCCAGGCGAGCGCTCGGAAGCTGCTTGCCGATGGTCAGCCTGAGCTCGCGGGTGGCATGCTCGAGCCGACCAGCCACACCCTGCCAGTCGGCCAGGCCCCGCGCCAGTTGCAGGCCGGCGGCAAGCAGATCGCGCACCAGATCCAGCAATTGCGATGTGCCCAGGTTGCTGCCCAAAAACTGAATGCCGGTTTCGTTGAGCTGATGCGCCTCATCGAATATGACCACCCGCACCGTGGGCAGCAATTCAGCCATACCCGATTCACGCACCGCCAGATCGGCAAAGAAGAGGTGGTGATTGATCACCACCACATCGGCGGCCATGGCCTCGCGCCGGGCGTGGTTGACGTGGCAGCTTTTGAAACTCGGGCAGGTCGAGCCCAGGCAGTTCTCACGGGTCGAGGTGACCAAGGGCAGCACCGGCGAGCGCTCGTCAATGTCGGGCAGCTCGGCCAGGTCCCCGGTTTCAGTGGACTGGGCCCAGGTCTCGATGCGGGCCAAGAGGCGGGCCACCGCCCGCTCACGCCCGCCCTCGGTGTGCGGGGCCTGTTGCATGCGGTGCAGACACAAGTAGCTGGCACGCCCTTTGAGCAAGGCCATGCTCACCGGCAAACGCAGCGCGTCAATCAGCCGCGGCAGATCGCGCCCAAAGAGCTGATCCTGCAAGGTCTTGGTGGCTGTCGACAGCAACACCCGCTCGCCGCTGAGCAGGGCCGGCACCAGGTAAGAAAAGGTCTTGCCCACCCCGGTGCTGGCTTCCACCACCAGCGCCCCGCCCTGCTCCACCACGTCGGCCACCGCCACCGCCATATCGATCTGCCCCTGGCGCGGCTGAAAATGTTCGGCAGCGCGCCCGACGGCCCCTCCGGGCTCAAAAGCGGCAAGAACTTTGTGCTGCAGCGACATGCTCAGGGCGCCGCTGCAGGCGCTGCGCCGGCCTCGCTCGGACGCTGACGGGTGCTGGCCTGCCGCTCGCGCTGCTGCGCACGTAACTCTGCCGCCTCCAAGCGTTGTTGCTGGCGCAACGCCCGCTCGTGCGCCTGCGCCTGGCGCTCGGAAGCATCGGGCGCTTTATCTTGCGGGGGCGCTGAGACTGCGGCGGCCCGCTGGCTTTGGGACTGCAGCCTGTCTTGCACCCGATCAAGGGCCGCCTGACTGCGTTGCTGTGCCAGCGCCTGCTCAAGCTGCACCTGCTGGCGCTTGAGCTGCGCCAGCGCCTGCCGATGCCGGGTCTGGGCGTCTTTGAGGCAATCAGTGACCCAGAAACCCTGCCGACAGGCCTTTTGATCATCGAGCCAGACTGCCTGCGCGGCCATCCGCTCACGATCGATGCGCTGCAGCTGGCCGCTCGCCTGCTCGGGCGAAGCCGCCAGCCCACCTGCGCCGACCGGGCCCGGCTCGGTTTGGGCCTGCGCTTGCACCAGCAGCAGACTCAGGGTGCAGGCGAGGAGCCGCTTCATGTCAGACCGGTGTCCACCATGCGACGCTCGAGGGCCATGAACTCGGCCGACTGCATTTCATGCAGGCGCGAAGCGGTGCGCGGAAATTCATGCGCCAGCGGGCCCTCGGTGTACAGGCCTTCAGGCTGGGTCGCGGCCGACATGATGAGCTTGACCCGACGGTCATAGAGCACATCGACCAGCCAGGTGAAGCGCCGAGCCTCCGAAGCCATGCGAACCGGCATGTGCGGCACATCGGACAGCAGCACCGTATGGAACTGGTTGGCGATTTCCAGGTAATCATTGTGCGATCGCGGCCCGCCGCAGAGCTGGCGAAAATCAAACCAGACCACGCCGCCGGCGCGCCGGCGCGCGCGAATCTCGCGCGCCTCGATCAACAGCACTGGGTCCTCGTCTTGGCGCTCGGCCAGGCGCTCGAAGGCCGAGCCCATGGCCGCATCAGCCTCGGGGCCAAGCGGGCTCAAATACAGCTGAAGCTGCTCCAGGGTGCGCCGACGGTAGTCGGTGCCGTTGTCCACATTGACCACCTCCAGCCGCTCGTTGAGCATGGCAATGGCTGGCAGCAAGCGCTCGCGGTGCAAGCCACCCGGGTACAGGCCATCGGGCGGAAAATTGGAGGTGGTGACAAAACCCACGCCATTGTTGAACAGCGCCGCCAACAGCCGATGCAGGATCATCGCGTCGGTGATGTCGGCCACATGGAATTCGTCGAAACAAATCAACTTGTAACGCTGCGCCACACGCTTGCCCAATTCGTCCAGGGGATTGACCGTGCCTTGCAGGTCGCGCAGTTCGCGGTGGACCTCGCGCATGAATTCATGAAAGTGCAGACGGGTCTTGCGCTGGATGGGAACCGCGTTGAAAAAACAGTCCATCAAGAAGCTTTTGCCGCGCCCGACACCGCCGTACATATAGACCCCCCGGGGAATGTCGGGGTGGCTGATCAACTTTTTGAGCGCATTGGAGCGCTTGGCCTTGTACGCGGCCCATTGGCTGGCGCAGCGCTCGAGCGCCGCCACCGCCCGCATTTGAGCCGGGTCGCTTTGGTAGCCACGGGCTCTGAGCTCGGTTTCGTAGGCAGCAAGGACAGACATGTGGTTTTCAGCTTTTAGAAACGCCAAGCCCGGGACCGGCCCGGGCTTTTGACTTTAACCCCAAAGCGCAAGCCACACGGGCCTGGCGAGTCGAGGCGCCGCCGACGCTCTCAAAAATTGAGGGTGCGCTTGTCCACGGCCAATGCCGCTTCCTTGGTGGCCTCGCTGAGCGAGGGGTGGGCATGACAGATCCGGGCGATGTCTTCGCTCGATGCGCGGAACTCCATCGCCACCACCGCCTCAGAAATCAGCTCACTGGCCATGGGGCCGACGATATGCACACCCAGGATCTCGTCGGTCTTGGCGTCGGCCAGGAACTTGACCATACCCGTGGTGTCGCCCAGGGCGCGCGCGCGGCCGTTGGCCAGGAAGGGGAAGGTGCCGGCCTTGTAGGCCACGCCATCGGCCTTGAGCTGCTGCTCGGTGCGGCCAACCCAGGCGATCTCGGGGCTGGTGTAGATCACCCAGGGAATGGTGTTGAAGTTCACATGGCCATGCTGGCCGGCCATGCGCTCGGCCACCGCCACGCCTTCCTCTTCGGCCTTGTGCGCCAGCATCGGACCGCGCACCACGTCGCCCACCGCCCAGACGCCGGGCAGGTTGGTCTTGCAGTCAGCATCCACCGCAATGGCACCGCGTTCGTCCAGTTGCAGACCCACCGCTTCGGCGTTGAGTCCCACCGTATTGGGCACGCGCCCGATGGAGACGATGAGCTTGTCGACCGCCAGGGTTTGTGCCTGCCCCTTGGCATCGGTGTAGGCCACGGACACGCCCTTCTTCGCGCGTTTGACCTCACCGACCTTGACGCCCAGCTCGATTTTCAGACCCTGCTTGTCGAAGGCCTTCTTGGCCTCCTTGGCGATCTGCTCGTCGACCGCACCGAGGAAAGTGGGCAGCCCTTCGAGGATGGTAACCTCCGAGCCGAGCCGACGCCAGACCGAGCCCATCTCCAATCCAATCACCCCGGAGCCGATCAGCGCCAAAGTCTTGGGCACCGCCCCTACGCGCAGCGCGCCGTCGTTGGACAGCACCACCTCCTCGTCGAAAGGCACGCCAGGCAGCGCGCGGGCGCTCGAACCGGTGGCCACAATGATCTGCTTGCCGGTGATGATCTCTTCGGTCTTGCCCTCAACCTTGATGTCGTAGCCGCCTTCGGCCGCCTTCACAAACGAGCCGCGGCCATGGAAGAAGGTGACCTTGTTTTTCTTGAACAGGTACAAGATGCCGTCGTTGTTCTGCTTAACGACGTTGTCCTTGCGCGCCAGCATTTTGGCCACATCGATCTTGACGTCCTTGGCACTGATGCCATGCTCTTCAAAATGCTTGTTGGCATGCTCGAAATGCTCGCTCGATTGCAGCAAGGCTTTGGAAGGAATACAGCCGATGTTGGTGCAGGTGCCGCCAGGGGCCGGCCCGCCGGCCGCATTTTTCCAGTCATCGATGCAGGCCACGTTCATGCCCAGCTGCGCCGCACGAATGGCAGCGATATAGCCACCGGGGCCGCCGCCGATGACGATGACGTCAAATTGTTTACTCATGGTGTGTTCCGGTTTCCTGGGGTCTGGCCCCTGCAACTTAATGAGGGGCGCGGGGCTTGCTCACAAGGCCCCACGCCCCTACCCCCGCGCTCAAGGTCAGCTATCCGATAGAGCTCAGATATCAAACAGCAGCCGCGCAGGATCCTCCAGCGCTTCCTTCATCGCCACCAGGCCCAGCACAGCTTCGCGGCCGTCGATGATGCGGTGATCGTAGGACATGGCAAAGTAGTTCATGGGGCGAACCACAACCTGACCGTTTTCCACCACCGCGCGGTCCTTAGTGGCATGCACGCCCAGGATGGCCGACTGCGGCGGGTTGATGATCGGGGTCGACAACATGGAGCCGAAGGTGCCGCCGTTGGAGATCGAGAAGGTGCCGCCGGTCATCTCTTCAATGCCCAGCTTGCCATCACGGGCCTTGGCGCCGTACTCGGCGATTTTCTTTTCGATGTCGGCAAAGCTCATCTGATCGGCATTGCGCAAAATCGGCACCACCAGGCCGCGGGGTGAACCGACGGCGATACCGATGTCAAAGTAGCCGTGATAGACGATGTCGTTGCCATCGACGCTGGCATTGAGCACCGGGTATTTTTTCAGCGCGTGCACTGCTGCCTTGACGAAAAAGCTCATGAAGCCAAGCTTGACGCCGTGCTCCTTCTCGAAACGCTCCTGCATGCGTTTTCGCATCTCCATGACCGGGGCCATGTTGATTTCGTTGAAGGTCGTCAAAATCGCATTGGTGGCCTGCGACTGCAGCAGGCGCTCGGCAATGCGCGCGCGCAGGCGCGTCATGGGAACGCGCTGCTCGGGGCGCTGGCCCAGGTCCACGCTGGGGCCGGCCACCTGAGGCAGGGCCTGGGTCGGCACGCCCGTCGGGATGGGCGAGGCCGCGGGCACAGCAGGCTTGGCGCCACCAGCCACCGCAGCGAGCACATCGCCCTTGGTGACGCGACCATCCTTGCCGGAACCAGCCACGGAGCCCGTCGCGAGCTTGTTATCGGCCATCAGCTTGGCGGCCGCCGGCATGGCCACGCCGGCCATGGTCGCAGGGGACGCTGCAGCGACAGGCGCAGCCGCCGATGCGGCGGCTGCAGGCGCTGGCGCCGCAGCCGGTGCAGCAGCACCCGCCACCGCAGCGGTATCGATGCGGGCAATCACCTGCTGAGCCACCACCGTGCCGCCGTCGCCAACCAGTACCTCGGTCAGCACGCCAGCAGCCGGAGCCGGCACTTCCATCACCACCTTGTCGGTCTCGATATCGATCAGGATTTCATCGGCGGCCACCGCCTGGCCTACTTGTTTTTTCCATTGCAGCAAAGTGGCCTCGGCCACGGATTCGGACAACTGCGGAACCTTGACTTCTACGATTGACATGTTGAGGGTCTCTGTATGACTTGAACGCTAAGTTATTGGGGTTCGATCCCGGCGGATCACTTGGACAGCACGAAGCCCTTGAGCTTGCCGAAGGCTGCCTCGATCAGGGCCTTTTGCTGGTCCTGGTGCAGGTGCGAATAGCCCACCGCTGGCGACGCCGAGGCGGCCCGGCCTGCGTAGCCCAGGCGCTGACCCTCGACCATGTTCTCGTGCAGGTTGTGCTGGATGAAGAACCAGGCGCCCTGGTTCTGCGGCTCATCCTGGCACCAGACCAGTTCAGTGGCATTGGGGTACTTCTTGAGCTCAGCGGCAAACGCTTTGTGCGGGAAGGGGTAGAGCTGCTCGACGCGCAAAATCGCCACATCGTCAGCGCCCTTGTCCTCGCGCTTTTTCACCAGGTCGTAATACACCTTGCCCGAGCAGGCAATCACGCGCTTGACCTTGTCGGCCTTGAGCGCCTTGTTCTCCGGGATCACCGTTTGGAAGCCACCCTTGATGAACTCGGACACCGGCGAGGTGGCGTCCTTGTTACGCAGCAGGGATTTGGGCGTGAAGATGATCAGCGGCTTGCGCAGATTGCGCACCATCTGCCGACGCAGAACGTGAAAGATCTGGCTGGCGGTGGTGGGCTGCACGATCTGCATATTGGTGTCAGCCGCCAACTGCATGAAGCGCTCGACACGGGCCGAGCTGTGCTCGGGGCCCTGGCCCTCATAGCCGTGCGGCAGCATCAAGGTGATGCCGTTGACGCGGCCCCACTTGACCTCGCCAGAGGCAATGAACTGGTCGATCACCACCTGCGCGCCGTTGGCGAAATCGCCAAACTGCGCTTCCCAGATGACCAAGGTGTTGGGATCGTTGGAGGCATAGCCGTACTCATAGGCCAGCACCGCCTCCTCCGACAAGATCGAGTCAATGACGACAAAGGGCGCCTGGTTGTCGGCCACATTTTGCAGCGGCACATAGCTTCCGGTGTCCCACTTCTCGCGGTTCTGGTCGTGAATCACCGCATGGCGGTGGGTGAACGTGCCACGGCCGCAATCTTCACCCGACAGGCGCACCGGATAGCCCGAAGCCACCAGCGAGGCAAAAGCCATGTGCTCGCCCATGCCCCAATCCACATTGATGTCACCCCGGCCCATGGCCGCGCGGTCGTCGTAGACCTTTTTGACCAACTGGTGCGGTGCCACCGACGAAGGGATGGTGGTGATCTTGTCGGCCAACCGCTTCCATTCGGCCAGTGGAATGGCGGTGTCGCCGGCATCGGTCCACTTCTTGCCGAGGAAGGGCGACCAGTCGACTGCGAACTTGCTCTTGAAGTTGGTCAGCACTGGATCGACCGTGTGCTTGCCGGCGTCCATGGCAGACCGGTAAGCCTTGACCATGTCATCGCCCAAGGTGGCGCCCAGGCCTTGCGCGGCGAGCCTGTCGGCATACAACCTGCGCGTGCCCGGGTGCTGGGCAATCTTCTTGTACATCAGCGGCTGGGTCAGGCTGGGCGTGTCCTGCTCGTTGTGGCCCAGCTTGCGAAAGCAGGTGATATCGACCACCACATCTTGCCCGAAGCTCATGCGGTATTCCAGGGCCAGCTGGGTGGCCAGCACCACCGCTTCGGGATCGTCGCCGTTGACGTGCAGCACCGGGGCCTCGACCATCTTGACGATGTCGGTACAGAACACCGTCGAGCGCATATCGCGCGGATCAGAGGTGGTAAAGCCGATCTGGTTGTTGATGATGATGTGCACCGTCCCGCCGGTGGCATAGCCCCGGGTCTGGGCCAGCGCCAGCGTTTCCTGATTGACGCCCTGACCGCCGAAAGCGGCATCGCCGTGCACCAGCACCGGCAACACCTGCTTGCCCTTGGGGTCACCGCGGCGGTCCATACGGGCGCGCACCGAGCCCTCCACCACCGGATTGACGATCTCCAGGTGCGAAGGGTTGAAGGCCAGGCTCAGATGGACGGGGCCGCCCGGGGTGGTCACATCGGAAGAAAAGCCCTGGTGGTATTTCACATCACCGGCCGGCAGCTCCTCGGGGGCGGTGTGGTCGAACTCGGCAAACAGGTCACCGGGCATCTTGCCCAAGGTGTTGACCAGCACATTCAGGCGGCCGCGGTGGGCCATGCCGATGACGATTTCCTGCACGCCCTGCGCGCCGGC
>JBAXEN010000020.1:0-22123 GCA_037140415.1 Betaproteobacteria bacterium
GACGAAGCCTTTATCGACATCGCCGCCGGCGATGGCGGCAGCGGCTGCGTCTCGTTCCGGCACGAGAAGTACAAGGAGTTTGGCGGCCCCAACGGCGGTGACGGTGGCCGGGGTGGCCATGTGTATGCGATCGCCGACGAGAGCCTGAACACCTTGGTGGACTACCGCTTTTCGCGCCGCCATGAGGCCAGAAACGGTGAGCACGGCAAAGGCTCGGACATGTTCGGCGCCAAGGGCGAGGACATCATCCTCAAAATGCCGGTGGGCACCATCTTGAGCGATGCCGAAACCGGAGATGTCATGTGCGAGTTGCTCAAACCGGGCGAGCTGGTGCTCATTGCCAAAGGGGGCGACGGCGGGTTTGGCAATTTGCGCTTCAAAAGCTCCACCAACCGCGCTCCGCGCACCAAGACGCCCGGCTGGCCCGGCGAGCGCAAAAACCTCAAACTCGAGCTCAAGGTGCTGGCCGACGTCGGCCTGCTGGGCATGCCCAATGCGGGCAAGTCCACCTTCATCTCGGCCGTCTCCAATGCCCGCCCCCGCATTGCCGACTACCCCTTCACCACCTTGCACCCGAACCTGGGGGTGGTGCGGGTGGGCCCTGAGCAAAGCTTCGTGATTGCCGACCTGCCCGGTCTGATCGAAGGCGCGGCCGAGGGTGCGGGCCTGGGCCATCTGTTTCTGCGCCATTTGCAGCGCACCCGCCTGTTGCTGCACATTGTTGACTTGGCCCCCTTTGACGAAGGTATTGACCCGGTTGCGCAGGCCAAGGCCATCGTGGCAGAACTCAAGAAATACGACGAAGACCTCTACAAGAAACCGCGCTGGCTGGTCCTCAACAAGCTCGACATGCTCGACGCCGAGCACCGCGTCAAGGCGGTCAAGGACTTTCTCAAGCGCTCGCGCTTCAAGGGGCCCGTGTTCGAGATCTCGGCGCTGACCCGCGAGGGCTGCGAGCCCTTGATCCGCGCCATCTATCCCTTCATTGAGCAGGTGCGACGGGCCGCGCAGCCGGCGGAGCAGGTCGACCCGCGCTTTGCCCCGACGGCCGACACCCCCACCTAAAGCCGGGCCCATCCCCGGCCTGCAAGAGATCCATCCGATATGCACAGCAAGCTCAGCTCCGAGGTGCTCAGTCAGGCCCGCCGCATCGTGGTCAAGGTCGGCTCCAGCCTGGTCACCGACGAAGGCCGTGGGCTGGACACGCAGGCCATTGCTCAATGGTGCGAGCAACTGGCACAGCTGGCCAAGGACGGGCGCGAGGTGGTGATGGTCAGCAGCGGTGCGATCGCCGAAGGCATGAAGCGACTGGGCTGGAGCACACGACCGAGTGCCATCCATGAACTGCAGGCCGCCGCTGCGGTGGGCCAGATGGGCTTGGTGCAGGCCTACGAGAGCCAACTGCGCGAGCAGGGCGTGGGCAGCGCTCAGGTGTTACTCACCCATGCCGACCTGGCCGACCGCGAGCGCTATCTCAATGCCCGCTCCACCTTGCTGACGCTGCTGCAGCTGGGCGTGGTGCCGGTGATCAACGAAAACGACACGGTGGTCAACGACGAAATCAAATTCGGCGACAACGACACCCTGGGTGCGCTGGTGGCCAATCTGATTGAGGCCGACCTGCTCATCATCCTGACCGACCAAAAAGGTCTGTATTCGGCCGATCCGCGCAAAGACCCGCAAGCGCAGTTTGTGCATGAAGGCCGCGCCGGCGATCCAGCGCTTGAAGCCATGGCCGGCGGTGCGGGCTCGAGCATCGGCAAGGGCGGCATGATCACCAAAATCCTGGCGGCCAAGCGCGCTGCCGGCTCGGGCGCCTCAACGGTGATCGCCTGGGGGCGCGAGCCGGGCGCACTGCTGCGCCTGTGCGCTGGCGAATTGATCGGCACCTTGTTGGTGGCTCAGACCGCCAAGAACCAGGCACGCAAGCAGTGGATGGTCGATCACCTGCAGCTGCGCGGCTCGGTGACGGTCGATGAGGGTGCGGTGCTCAAGCTGCGCGATGAAGGCAAGAGTCTGCTGCCCATCGGAATGACCGGAGTGCAAGGTGAATTCGCGCGCGGCGATGTGATCGCGGTGCGTGACCCACAAGGTCTGGAGATCGCGCGCGGACTGGCCAACTATTCCAGCGCCGAGGCCCGACTGATTTTGCGCAAGGCCTCCAGCGAGTTCGAACGCATGCTCGGCTACACCGGCGAGCCCGAGATGGTGCATCGCACCAACCTCGTGCTCTCGCGTTAAAGCGCCCAGGCCGCCCCGCCCTTTCGGGTCTCAGGGCTTGAGCGCAGGAAGCTCACGCAGATCGCGCTGTGGATCGGGGTCAAAACTGGCACCCGGTGGCAGGTCCATAGCGGCCGGATCCAATGGACCCGGGCACTGACCTGGAGCCTGCTCGCGGCGAGCGCCAGCGCGCAAAAAGCGAGGGCGCTGATCGGCGCGGCCGTCGGCGCGCGGCACAAAGCGTGATAGCTCGTTGAGGGCCATCTCGTAGACCCCGCGCTTGAATTCGACCACCACGTCCAGTGGCACCCAGTAGTCGTTCCAGCGCCAGGCGTCGAACTCCGGATGATCGGTCGCACGCAGGTTCAAGTCCCAGTCTTGGCCCATCAACTGCAGCAAAAACCAGATCTGCTTTTGCCCTTTGTAGTGGCCGCGCGCGTCGCGTCTGATGTAGCGATCAGGCACCTCATAGCGCAACCAGTCGCGGGTCCGGGCCAGCACCTGCACATGGTGCGGATGCAAGCCCACCTCCTCGTGCAGCTCGCGGAACATGGCCTGCTCGGGGTTTTCACCCCGGTCGATGCCACCCTGCGGGAACTGCCAGGAGTGGGTACGTATGCGCTTGCCCCAAAAGACCTGGCTTTTCTGGTTGAGCAGGATGATGCCGACGTTGGGCCTGAAGCCGTCTCGGTCGAGCATAATCGAACCTCAAAAATTTAAAACTGAGACCATTATGCACAGCCGTGGCCGCAGCGCCAAGCCGGTGTTCCGCATTTGCGTCTCCTCACCCCCAGCAGACCCGCATGAAAGCGTCCCAGTTCCTCATCGCCACGCTCAAGGAAGCCCCCGCCGATGCCGAGGTGATCAGCCATCAGATGATGATGCGCGCCGGCATGATCAAAAAACTCGGCGCGGGCATTTACACCTATATGCCCATGGGCCTGCGGGTGATTCGCAAGGTCGAGGCCATCGTGCGCGAAGAGATGAACCGGGCTGGCGCCATTGAGCTGAGCATGCCGGTGATCCAGCCGGCCGAGCTCTGGCAGGAAACCGGCCGCTTTGAAAAGATGGGCCCCGAGTTGCTGCGCATCCGTGACCGCCATGACCGCGATTTTGTGGTGCAGCCCACCAGCGAAGAGGTCGTCACAGACATCGCTCGCCAGGAGATCCGCAGCTACAAGCAACTGCCCAAGAACTTCTATCAAATCCAGACCAAGTTCCGCGATGAGCGCAGGCCGCGCTTTGGCCTGATGCGCGGGCGCGAATTCATCATGAAGGACGCCTACAGCTTCGACCGCAACCCGGACGCTGCCCAGGCCAGCTACCAGGCCATGGCGCAGGCTTATAGGCGCATCTTTGACCGCTTCGGGCTGCGCTACCGGGCGGTGGCCGCCGATTCCGGCGCCATCGGTGGCGATTTGTCGGAAGAATTCCAGGTGATTGCCGCCACCGGGGAAGACGCCATCGTCTACTGCCCCAGCAGCGACTACGCCGCCAATATGGAAAAGGCCGAGGCCCTGGCGCCCGCAGGCCCACGCCCTCCGGCCCAAGAAGCGCTGACGAAAACCGCGACCCCGGGCAAGAGCACCTGCGCCGATGTCGCCGCGCTGCTGGGCCTGCCGCTGCAGCGCACCGTCAAGTCCCTGGTGCTGGCCACCGACGAAGTCAACGAGCAGAGCCAGGTGGTTCGGACGGTGGTCTGGCTGCTGCTGCTGCGCGGCGACCACGACATGAACGAGGTCAAGGTCGGCAAGGTGCCTGGCTTAGCGGCCTTCCGCTTTGCCACCGTGGCTGAAATTGAAGAGCACTTTGGCTGCAAGCCCGGCTATCTGGGCCCGATCGGCCTGAAAAAGCCGGTGCGGGTGATCGCCGACCGCGAGGTCGCGGTGATGGCTGACTGGATCTGCGGCGCCAACGAAGCTGACTTTCACATCACCGGTGTGAACTGGGGCCGCGACCTGCCCGAACCCGAGTTGGTGGCTGATCTGCGCAATGTGGTGGCCGGTGATGCCTCCCCTGACGGCCAAGGCAGCCTGGCGATCGAACGCGGCATTGAAGTCGGCCATGTGTTCTACCTGGGCACCAAATACTCCAAGGCCATGAATGCGAGCTTCCTCGACGAAGACGGCAAGCCCAAGCTGATGGAGATGGGGTGCTATGGCATCGGCATCACACGTCTGCCGGCCGCAGCCATCGAGCAGAACCATGACGAGCGCGGCATCATCTGGCCGGACGCCCTGGCGCCCTTCACCGTGGTGATCTGCCCGATCGGCGCGCACCGCAGCGCCGCAGTGCGAGAGCGTGCTGAGCAGGTGCACGACGCATTGAGTGCCCTGGGCGTGGAAGTCATGCTCGACGACCGCGACGAGCGCCCGGGCGCCATGTTCGCCGACTGGGAGCTGATTGGCGTGCCGCACAGGCTGGTGATCTCCGAGCGGGGCCTCAAGGAAGGCCAGTTGGAATACCAGCACCGCAAAGACGCCGCAGCGACCAAGGTGCCCGATGCCGAAGCGTTGGACTTCCTGCGAACCCAGCTGGGGCTGTAAAGCTGCATGCGGGATCGCTGCGAGGGGCGCAGCGCCCACATCAATGCCAAGCCATGGATAGGCTGTGTGGGGGCGCCGCCCCCGGCGCGACGGGGCCTTCGATCAAGCGCTTTCCCCCCGTCAACCCCGGTGGGTGGCCCCTTGAAAGCCGCGCTCCAAG
Source organism: Betaproteobacteria bacterium (assembly GCA_037140415.1). Classification (GTDB taxonomy): domain Bacteria; phylum Pseudomonadota; class Gammaproteobacteria; order Burkholderiales; family Burkholderiaceae_C; genus Polaromonas. The sequence continues at coordinate 4,927 of JBAXEN010000020.1, forward strand.
GCGAACCAGGCCAGCACCGGGATGGTGCCCGGTAGCACGGGCTGCACCTGCACCGGCAGATCCTGCCAGGCAAAACGCTGGCCTTCCTTCATCTGCAGCTCGCCGGACCACTCAAAGACCTGGCAGAAATGAAGACGCACCAGCGCATGCGGGTAGTCCACCATCTCGATGCGCCAAGGCTGGGCCGCCGCGATGGTGATGCCGATCTCCTCCTGCAACTCGCGCCGCAAGGCCTGCTCGACCGTCTCACCCGCCTCGATCTTGCCGCCCGGGAACTCCCAGTAGCCCTCGTAGACCTTGCCCGCAGGCCGAGAGGTGAGAAGAAACCGGCCATCAGGGCCAATGAGCACGCCGACGGCCACCTCGACCACCTTGCGGTCGCCCTGGCGCGGCTGCTCACCGTCGGCAAGCAAGGGGCTCATACGCGCCCGTGCTGACCGGCGTAATCGCGCGCGAACTGATACGCCACCCGGCCGCTGCGCGAGCCGCCGCGCTCGAGCGACCAGAGCAGCGCCGCCGGGCGGGCTGCTTCGATCTCTGACTCAGGCACGCCATAGGAGTGCAGCCACTGAGCCACGATGGTCAGGTACTCGTCTTGGCTGAAAGGGTAGAAACTCACCCACAGGCCAAAGCGCTCGGAGAGGGAGATTTTTTCTTCCACCACCTCGCCCGGATGCACCTCGCCGTCGGCGGTGTGGGTGTAGGTGCGGTTCTCGCTCATGTACTCAGGCAAGAGGTGGCGGCGGTTGCTGGTGGCGTAGATCAGCACATTGGGCGTGGCCGCAGCCACCGAGCCGTCGAGGATGGACTTGAGCGCCTTATAGCCCGACTCGCCGTCTTCAAAGCTCAGGTCGTCGCAGAAGATGATGAATTTCTCGGGCCGCGCACTGACCAGCTCGACGATATCGGGCAGGTCGATGATGTCGTCCTTGTCGATCTCGATCAGCCGCAGACCCCGAGGTGCGTAGGTGTTCAGGCAGGCCTTGATCAGGGACGATTTGCCGGTGCCTCGCGCGCCCGTCAGCAGCACATTGTTGGCCGGCAGTCCTTGCACAAACTGCTCGGTGTTGCGCTGTATCTTGCCCTTCTGGCCCTCAATTTCCTGCAAGTCATCGAGCGCGATGCTGGAGATGTGCAGCACCGGCGATAGCAGACCATGGCCGGAACTGCGGCGGCGGTAGCGCCAAGCCACCGCGGCGCTCCAATCGGGCGCGACCAGCGGGCCAGGCAGGATGGACTCGATGCGCTGGACCAGGGCTTCGACCCGGCCCAACAGCCCTTGTAATTCAGTCATCTTGGCTTTCTTGCAACAGATGCTCGCCGCACCGCATCAGCTGCGGTAGTCGGCATTGATCTTGACGTAGTCGTAGGAAAAATCGCAGGTCCAAACGGTGTCGCTGGCCTGGCCGCGGCCGAGCCGCACCCGCACTGTGATCTCGCTTTGCTGCATCACCCGCGCGCCGTCGGCTTCCTGATACTGGGGATGGCGGCCGCCGCCCTGGGCCACCATCACATCGTCGAGGTAGAGGTCGATCAGGGTCTGGTCCAGATCGGGGATGCCGGCATAGCCCACCGCCGCGAGAATGCGGCCCAGGTTGGGATCGCTGGCAAAAAATGCGGTCTTGACCAGGGGTGAGTGTGCGATGGCGTAAGCCACCTGCCGGCATTCGGCCGCGTCGCGGCCACCTTCGACCCGCACCGTCATGAATTTGGTCGCGCCCTCGCCATCGCGCACGATGGCCTGCGCCAGCCAGCGCGCAGCATCCATCAGGGCGGCGCGCAAAGCCTGCGCATCGGCCGAGTCCCAGGAGGTGATGGTCGCATGCCCGGCTTGCTGGGTGGCCACCAGCACAAAGGAGTCGTTGGTCGATGTGTCGCCATCGACGGTGACGCGGTTGAAGGAATTTTCAGCCAGCTCATGGGCCAGACCAGCCATCAATTCGGGGGCAATGCAAGCGTCGGTGGCCATGTAGCCGAGCATGGTGGCCATGTTGGGGCGGATCATGCCCGCACCCTTGCTGATGCCGGTGATGGTCACCTGCTTGCCGCCCACCTGCACACGGCGCGAGCAGGCCTTGGGCACGGTATCGGTGGTCATGATGGCCAGGGCCGCCTGGCCCCAGTGATCCGCCCGCGCGGCCTGCACCACCTGCGGCAAGCTGGCGATGATGCGCTCGCTGGGCAGGGGCTCCATGATCACGCCGGTTGAGAACGGCAGCACCTGCGCGGGCGATAAGCCCAGTTGGCTTGCCAGTGCATGGCAGCAGGCCTGGGCGCGGGCCAGGCCGTCTGCACCCGTGCCCGCATTGGCGTTGCCGGTGTTGATCAGCAGGGCTCGGATCTCCTGCCCGCCGGCCAGATGCTGGCGGCAAACCTGCACGGGCGCGGCGCAAAAGCGGTTCTGGGTGAAGACTCCGGCAACAGCGCAGCCCGGATCGAGCAGCATGACCGAGACGTCTTTGCGCCCGGCCTTGCGCACACCGGCCTCGGTGATGCCCCAGCGCACGCCAGGCACCGCATGCAGTTCATGATCAGGCGTGGCCTGCAGATTCACGGGCATAGGATGACTCCAGGCTTAAATGTGTACGACAAGGCCGATCAGCTCAGACGGCCGTGGCACTGCTTGTATTTTTTGCCCGAGCCACAGGGGCAGGGGTCGTTGCGACCCACCCGAGGCACCGACTGGTTCTCCAGGAAGGACTGCAGCTTGGCCGCGTCGGCCTCGGTGATCTGCGGCTCGCCACTCTCGTCGGGGGCGGAGTAGGTCACGTTGCTGATCTGCTCGCCGCGCTGCTCGATCTGGGCGGCGGCCTCGTCGAGCTGCTCGCGCGACTGCACCTGCACCGTCATCAGCATCCGGGTGACTTCATTCTTGACGCTGTCGAGCAGCTGGGCAAACAGCTCAAACGCCTCGCGTTTGTACTCCTGCTTGGGCTGCTTTTGCGCATAGCCGCGCAGGTGTATGCCCTGGCGCAGGTAGTCGAGCGCACTCAGGTGCTCACGCCAGTGGGTGTCTATGGTCTGCAGCAGCACCATGCGCTCGAACTGCTCGAAATTGTCCTGACCAATCTGCTCGACCTTGATGGCAAAGGCCGCGTTGGCAGCTTCAACCACCTTGGCAACGACATCGTCGTCGCTGACCGAGGTTTCATCGGCCAGCTGCTTTTGCAGGGGCAGTTCAATGTGCCACTGATCGGCCAGCACCCGCTCCAGACCTGCCAGGTCCCATTGCTCTTCCACACTTTCAGCGGGCACAAACTGACGCGCCAGGTCGGTGAAGCAGCCTTCGCGCAGCGCGGCAATCTGCGCCTGCAGACTCTGCGCGTCCATGATGTCGTTGCGCTGCTGATAGATGACCTTGCGCTGGTCGTTGGCAACATCGTCGTATTCGAGCAGTTGCTTGCGCATGTCGAAGTTGCGTGCCTCCACCTTGCGCTGGGCCGACTCGATGCTGCGGGTGACGATGCCCGCCTCAATGGCCTCGCCCTCGGGCATCTTGAGCCGCTCCATGATGGCCTTGACCCGATCGCCCGCAAAGATGCGCATCAGCGGATCATCCAGGCTCAGGTAAAAGCGAGACGAGCCCGGGTCGCCCTGGCGGCCCGAGCGGCCGCGCAGCTGGTTGTCGATGCGCCGCGACTCGTGGCGCTCGGTGGCGATGATGCGCAGCCCGCCCAAGGCCTTGACCTTGTCATGGTCGGCCTGCCAGCCCTCGCGCAATTGGGACATCTGCGCCTGACGTGTGGCATCGTCGAGCTCGGCATTGGCTTGCAGGGCCTCGACCATGCGCTCGACATTGCCACCGAGCACGATGTCGGTGCCGCGGCCGGCCATGTTGGTGGCAATGGTGATCATGCCGGATCGGCCAGCCTGCGCGATGATCTCGGCCTCGCGGGCATGCTGTTTGGCATTGAGCACCTGATGCGGCAGCTCAGCCTGTTCGAGCAGCTTGTCGATGATTTCGGAATTTTCGATCGAGGTGGTGCCCACCAGCACCGGCTGGCCCCGCTCATGGCACTCGCGGATGTCAGCGATCGCTGCGGCGTATTTTTCGGCCGTGGTCTTGTAGACCCGATCGAGTTGGTCTTCGCGCCGACTGGGCCGGTTCGGTGGGATCACCACCGTTTCCAGGCCATAGATTTCCTGGAATTCATAGGCCTCGGTATCGGCCGTGCCGGTCATGCCGGCGAGCTTGCTGTAGAGCCGGAAGTAATTTTGGAAGGTGATCGAGGCCATGGTCTGGTTCTCAGCCTGGATCTCAACCCCCTCTTTGGCCTCCACCGCCTGGTGCAGGCCGTCGCTCCAACGCCGGCCCGACATCAGGCGGCCGGTGAACTCATCGACGATGATCACCTCGCCGGCCTGCACCACGTAGTGCTGGTCGCGGTGGTACAGGTGCTGGGCCCGCAAGGCCGCGTAAAGATGGTGCAGCAACTGGATATTGGCCGGGTCATACAGCGAGGCGCCTTCGGGGATCAAGCCCAGGCTGGCCAAAATCCGCTCGGCATTTTCATGGCCCTGCTCGGTCAGGAAGACCTGGTGCGACTTCTCATCGACAGTGAAGTCGCCCGGCTTGATCACGCCCTCGCCGGTGCGCGGATCGGCCTCGCCCTCCTGGCGGGTGAGCTGGGGCACGATGCGGTGCAGCCCCTGGTAAAGCTCGGTATGGTCTTCAGCCTGGCCCGAGATGATGAGTGGCGTGCGCGCCTCGTCGATCAGGATGGAGTCCACCTCGTCGACGATGGCAAAGTGCAGACCCCGCTGGACGCGGTCGGCCGGCTCATAGACCATGTTGTCACGCAGGTAGTCGAAGCCGAATTCGTTGTTGGTGCCGTAGGTGATGTCGCTGCGGTAGGCGGCCTGCTTTTCCTCGCGGCTCATCTGCGCCGAGTTGACGCCCACGCTCAAGCCCAGAAAGTTGTAGAGCCTGCCCATCCAGCTCGCATCGCGGCTGGCCAAATAGTCATTGACCGTGACCACATGCACGCCCTGACCGGTCAGGGCATTGAGGTACACGGGCAAGGTGGCCGTCAAGGTCTTGCCCTCGCCGGTACGCATCTCCGAGATCTTGCCCTCATGCAGCGACATGCCGCCGACCAGCTGCACATCGAAATGGCGCATCTTCATGACACGCTTGCTGCCCTCGCGAACCACGGCAAAGGCTTCGGGCAGCAGCGCCTCCAGCGTCTCGCCCTGGCTCAGGCGCTGCTTGAATTCCTCGGTCTTGGCCCGCAGCTGCTCGTCGCTGAGCGTGGCCACCTGAGCCTCCATCGCGTTGATTCGATCAACGTTCTTGCGGTAGGTTTTGAGCAGTCGGTCGTTGCGACTGCCGAAGATCTTGGTGAGGAAATTGATCGCCATATGCGAAGAGCCCGTGGGCCAGCCTTGCGGCTGGTCAGTCGGGGCTCAAACCCTTCGGAAGTGTTGGCCGGCGGCGCCCACGGCCCCAGCCGCCAGAGGCGAGGGGCCGCTGAGGCCGAAAACCTTTTATTTTACGCTGGCGGACTCGGCAAGGCTCAGACAAACTGTTGCGCGGCCAGCCCCATAATGACGACCCACCTCCCCGACCCGCCCATGTACCGCCGACTGCCCCCTGCCCTGCCGATCGCTCAAGCCATTGAGGGCGCTCCTGCACTGGCCCAGTTGGCCGGCCAAGTTGAGCGCTCGAGTGCCATGCTGCGCGATGTGGGAGCACTCATTCCTGCCGGGCTCCAAGTCCACGCCGGGCCCTGCCAGGACGGGCAGTGGAGCTTGCTGGTGCGCAGCAACGCGGCATCCGCAAAATTGCGCCAGTTGCTGCCCGTACTGCTGGAGCGACTGCGCGCGCGCGGCTGGCCGGTAGAACGCATCCGCGTCAAAGTGCTGGAGGCCAGATAGTGGGGCTTGCGCCTGGACGCAGCGCAGCGACCGAGGCGCCCCTGCGCAGTCTTAGAAAATGGTGCCGGCTATCGGATTCGAACTGATGACCTACCGCTTACAAGGCGGTTGCTCTACCAACTGAGCTAAGCCGGCTGACCGAACCTGAGTGTACTTCAGGGCGGAAATTACTTGATGCGCTTGAGCGCGGGGCGCGAGCCGGGTGTCGGCTTGGGCGGCGGGGGTTCGTCAGAGCTCGCTTCAGGCGCGACCGGACTGAGTTTGGTCTCGCCCGCAGGAGACGCACCGGCCAAAGCCAGGGCAGCCCCTGTCTCAGCAACAGGAAAAGGCGCTGGCCCGGCGCTGCTGGGCGCTGGCGCTGAAGGGAAGGCCATGCCCTGCCCGTTCTCCCGCGCGTAGATGGCAATCACCCGTTGAATAGGCACCACGATCTCGCGCGCCACGCCGCCGAACCGGGCCTTGAATTCGATGAATTCATTGCCGAGCTTGAGCGAGCTGGTCGCGTCAAAGCTGATGTTGAGCACGATCTCGTTGTTCTTGACGAACTCGCGCGGCACCTGTACCGACTCGTCGACCTGTACCGCCACATAGGGCGTCAAGCCATTGTCCGTGCACCACTCATAGAGGGCCCGGATCAGGTAGGGTCGGGTGGAGCCGGTTTCAGGCCCCTTCATCAGCTCAGTCAAGCGGCCCCCGCTCTCACTTGCGCATGACCTTTTCGGACGGCGTCAGTGCTTCAATATAGGCTGGGCGCGAGAAGATGCGCTCGGCGTACTTGAGCAGCGGCGCAGCATTCTTGGACAGGTCGATGCCGTAGTAGTCCAGCCGCCAGAGCAAGGGGGCGATGGCCACGTCGAGCATCGAGAAGCTTTCGCCCAGCATGAACTTATTCTTGAGGAACACCGGTGCCAGTTGGGTCAGGCGATCACGAATGTGAGCGCGTGCCTTTTCCAGGGCCTTTTCATTGCCCTTGGAAGCGCGCGATTCCAGCGTGCTGACATGGACGAAGAGTTCCTTTTCAAAGTTGAGCAGAAACAGGCGCACCCGGGCGCGATCGACCGGGTCGCCGGGCATCAGCTGCGGATGGGGAAAGCGCTCATCGATGTACTCGTTGATGATGTTGGACTCATACAAAATGAGATCGCGCTCGACCAGGATGGGAACCTGGCCGTAGGGATTCATGACGTTGATGTCTTCGGGCTTGTTGTAGAGGTCCACGTCGCGGATCTCGAAGTCCATGCCTTTTTCAAACAGGACAAAACGGCAGCGGTGGGAAAACGGGCAGGTGGTGCCAGAGTACAAAACCATCATGACAGCGGGTCTCCTAGATAACGAAGGAGTGGAAGCCGTTAGCAGGAAGATCCTGCGCGACCGCCACTCCCGATGGTACCGGGCGCCAGCGCCCGGCCTCAGTGATTACTTGACGTCTTTCCAATATGCGGCATTCAGACGCCAGGCCACAATGATCAGCAGGCCCAAGAAGAGCAGCACCCATGCGCCCACCCGCACCCGGGTGTTCTGAGCAGGCTCGGCCATCCACTTCATGTAGGACACCAGGTCCGCCACGGCTGAGTCGTACTCGCGCGCGGACAGGGTGCCTGGGGTCACTTGCTTCCAGCCCTTGAGGACTTCCACTTCGTGCCCATGGCTGGTGGCCTTGTCGAACACAGGCTGGCGCTCGCCCTGGAGCTCCCACATCACATGGGGCATGCCCACGTTGGGAAAGGCCAGGTTGTTCCAGCCGGTGGCCTTGGTGTCGTCGCGGTAGTAGGTGCGCAGGTAGGTGTAGATGTAGTCAGCGCCACTGCCCTTGCTGGAATCGGCGCGGGAGCGCACGATGACCGACAGGTCAGGCGGGTTGCCGCCAAACCAGGCTTTGGCCTGCTTGGGATCGATGGCCGCCTTCATGGTCTCACCGACTTTATCGGTGGCAAACAGCAAGTTGTCCTTGATCTGCTTTTCGGTCAAGCCGATGTCCGTCAGGCGGTTGTAGCGCATGAAGGCGGCTGAATGGCAGTTGAGGCAGTAGTTGACGAACAGCTTGGCACCGTTTTGCAGCGCGGCGAAGTCATTGGTGCGGTCAGGCGCCCGGTCCCAGGCGATGCCCTCAGAAGTAGCCTGCGCCCCAGTGATGAAAGCCATGCCTGCCAGCAAGGCCAGGGCCATTTTTTTGAATTGGTTCATTTCAAAGGTTCTCCGGCGCTGTCAGTGGGCTGCAAAGGTCACGCGATCGGGCACTGGCTTGAAGCTGCCGATGCGGCTCCACCAAGGCATCAGGAGGAAAAAGCCGAAGTAAAACAGCGTTCCGATCTGGGACACCCGCTCATTGATCGGCGAAGGCGGCTTGATGCCCAGATAGCCGAGAACAATGAAGTTGATCACGAAAATCCCATAAAGCCACTTGTTCCAGCTCGGGCGGTAGCGAATCGACTTGACCGGGCTGTTGTCCAGCCAGGGCAGGAAAAACAGGATGATCACGGCACCACCCATCACCACCACGCCCCAGAATTTAGCGTCTATGTTGAGCATGACCAGGCACACCAACACTGCACCGACGGCCACCACGCCCTTGAACAGGCTGTTGAGGCCACCCTTCATGATGGCCAACACGGCAGCAACGGCCACACAGAGCACCAGCACGTACATCATCTCGGTGGTGATGGCACGCAGCATGGAGTAGTAAGGCGTGAAGTACCAGACCGGGGCAATGTGCGCGGGCGTCTTCAGCGGATCGGCCGGGATGAAGTTGTTGTATTCCAGGAAGTAGCCGCCGGCTTCAGGCGCGAAGAAGACGACCGCCGAGAACACCAGCAGGAAAACACTCACGCCGAAGATGTCGTGCACGGTGTAGAAAGGGTGGAAGGCAATGCCGTCCAGCGGCTTGCCGCTGGCGTCTTTCGTCGCTTTGATCTCCACACCGTCGGGGTTGTTGGAGCCCACCTCGTGAAGCGCAATGATGTGCGCCACCACCAGGCCGAGCAGCACCAGCGGCACGGCGATGACGTGGAAGGCGAAGAAGCGGTTAAGCGTGGCGTCGCCCACCACATAGTCACCGCGAATGAGCAGCGCCAGGTCGGGGCCAACAAAAGGAATGGCTGCAAACAGGTTCACGATCACCTGTGCGCCCCAGTAACTCATCTGGCCCCAGGGCAGCAGGTAGCCCATGAAAGCCTCAGCCATCAGGGCCAGGAAGATTGCACAGCCGAAGACCCAGATCAGCTCGCGCGGCTTGCGGTAGCTGCCGTAGATAAGGCCCCGGAACATGTGCAGATAAACCACGATGAAGAACGCTGAAGCACCGGTGGAGTGCATGTAGCGGATCAGCCAGCCCCAGGGCACGTCGCGCATGATGTACTCGACCGAACCGAAAGCCAGCGCTGCATCGGGCTTGTAGTTCATGGTCAGGAAGATGCCGGTGACGATCTGAATGACCAGCACCAGCAGCGACAAGGAACCAAACATGTACCAGATGTTCAGATTCTTGGGCGCGTAGTACTCGCTCAGATGCTCCTTGAACATTTTGGTGGCCGGAAACCGGTTGTCCACCCAGTTCATGAGCTTTGCGCCTGCTGGCGCGTCGGGAGAGATGTCTTTAAATTCTGCCATGTTGCTATTCCAATTCCGTTGACCGGGCCTGTGCGACCCGAAGGGACATCAGGCCTTTTTATCCTCGCCAATCACCAGGCGGGTGTCAGACAGGTACATGTGTGGAGGCACTTCCAGGTTGTCGGGCGCCGGCTTGTTCTTGAACACCCGGCCGGCCAGGTCAAAGGTCGAGCCGTGGCAGGGGCACAGGAAGCCGCCAGTCCAGTCGTCGGGCAGCGACGGCTGGGCCCCGGTCTGGAATTTATCGACGGGCGAGCAACCCAGGTGCGAGCAAATGCCCACCGCAACCAAAATGTCAGGCTTGATTGAGCGGTTGTTGTTGCGCGCATAGGGCGGCGTCAAGTCGGAGGGCTTGCGCTGGGACTGGGGGTCAGCCAGCTGACCTTCGATTTTTTTCAGGCCTTCGAGCTGCTCAGGTGTGCGCTTGATGATCCAGACCGGCTTGCCACGCCACTCGACGGTGAGCTTCTCACCGGGCTTGAGGGCTGAAATGTCAACTTCAACCGCCGCGCCGGCCGCTTTGGCGCGCTCGGAAGGCTGAAAGGTGCTGACAAAGGGCACGGCCACCGCAGCGGCACCGGCACCGCCTACGGCGGCGGTGGTCAGAATCCAGTTTCTTTTCGTAGGGTCTAGCGGCCCGGATGCGGGCGCCGCGCTGGCTTGGCTGCTTTGGGTCATGAAAGTCCTTAGGAACTCGCGCGCTAAAGGCGTATTGGGGTCAACCCGGCATTGTAGCGGAGGCAATCGGACCCCGAACCACGGCCGCGCTTGACCCGCCATAGCACCTTGTAATACAAAGGAACTCTTTTCACTTCAACTTGGTTTTCTCATGTCCATCATTCGCGAATTCAAGGAATTTGCCCTCAAGGGCAATGTGGTCGACCTGGCCGTCGGCGTGATCATCGGCGCGGCCTTTGGCAAGTTGGTCGAATCCATGGTCGGCGACCTGATCATGCCGGTGGTGTCGATGCTGTTTGGCAAGATCGACTTTTCCAACCTGTTTGTCATACTGGGGTCGGTGCCAGAGGGGACCGCGCGCACCCTCGATGCGTTGCGCAAGGCCGGCGTGCCTGTCCTTGCCTATGGACAGTTCCTCTCTGTCACCGTGAATTTCCTGATTCTGGCCGTCGTGATTTTTCTGATGATCCGCCAGATCAACCAACTCAAGCGGCGCCAGGCCGCCGAGCCGCCTGTGACACCCCCGGCCGCGCCGGTGGTGCCCGAGGAGGTGCAACTGCTGCGGCAGATCCGCGACAGCCTGCAATCTGGACCCCAGCGCTGAAGCGGGTCCAGCCTCGGCCACTGTGTGTCAGGCCGCGCTGGCGCTCCACTGGCGCGCCAGCCGCAAGGCGGCCATGAAGCTCGAAGGATCGGCCCGCCCGCTGCCGGCAATGTCAAATGCGGTGCCGTGGTCCGGGCTGGTACGCAGCAGGGGCAGGCCCAGGGTGACGTTGACGCCCTGCTCCAGCCCCATGTATTTGACCGGGATCAGCCCCTGGTCGTGGTACATCGCAATGACCACATCGAACTGCCCGGCGCGTGCGCGCATGAAGACCGTGTCGGGCGCATGCGGGCCGCTCGCATCCAGCCCACGGGCGCGTGCTGCGGCAATGGCCGGCGCGATGACCTCAATTTCTTCGCGGCCAAACAGCCCACCCTCGCCCGCATGCGGATTGAGCCCAGCTACCGCGATGCGCGGTGCGCGCCCCAAGGACCGCAGCAGCGCCGAATGGGTAATCTCCAAGGTCTGAAGCACCCGCTCGGTGCTGACCATCTCCAGCGCTTGCCGCAGTGAAACATGGATGCTCACCAGCACTGTGCGCAGCTCGGGGTTGGCCAGCATCATGCGCACTGGCAGCTCCTGCACCGAGCAACCCAGATGCTGCGCCGCCTCGTGCTGCAGCAGCTCGGTATGGCCGGGAAAGGCCGACCACGGCAACCCCGCTGCCGCCATCGCCTCTTTGTGGATCGGCGCGGTCACCAGGGCAGTGGCCCGCCCCTCCAGCACGGCACGGGCGCCTGCGGTGATGCACTGTCCGGCCGCGTGGCCGGCTGCGGCACTGATGCGACCCCAAGCAGGTAACTCGGGCAGATCGCAGGCCTGAATCACCCCCAGGCAGCGCGGCGGCATCTGCGCGGCCTGCTCGAGCGCATCGAGCTCGGCCAGAGCCAGCGGCAACTCGGCCACGCCGGGCAGCGCCTTGGCGCGCCGCAAGGCCTGGACGTCGCCCAGCACCACGCAGCCGGCCGCTTCAGCCGGCGCGCCGCCCAAGCCTTTGAGGATGATTTCCGGGCCGATGCCTGCCGCATCGCCCATGCTGATGACGACGGGTTTCATGCCGGGTTGTCGATGTCGATGAACTCATGCACCAAACCGAGTTCGGCCGCCACATAAGCAGCCACTGCGGGCGCCCCATAGCGCTCGGAAGCATGGTGCCCGCAAGCGATGAAGCTGACCCCGGTCTCACGCGCCAGATGGGCCTGCGGCTCCGAGATTTCGCCGGTGATGAAAGCTTGTGCACCGGCCGCGACTGCGGCCTCAAAGTAGGACTGTGCGCCGCCCGTGCACCAGCCGATGGTGCGCAGAGAGCCTGCGCCCCCCGCCACCAGAGTCGTCGGGCGCCCCAGCGCCAACTCCACATGGCGGGCCAGGGCCTGCGGGGATTCGTAGACGCCACCGTCGCTGCGCGCGCCCAGGAATCCCAGGCCGGTCTCGCCGAAACGCCCCGCATCGCCTTCGTAGGCCTGCAGACCCAAACGCAGGCCGAGCTGGGCGTTGTTGCCCAGCTCGGGATGGGCGTCCAGCGGCAAGTGGTAGGCGAACAGGTTGATGTCATGGGCCAGCAGCAAGGCCAGCCGCTGCTTCATCCAGCCGGTCACCCGAGCGTCCTGGCCCCGCCAAAACAGTCCGTGGTGAACCAAGATCGCGTCGGCGCCGCGCTGCACCGCCACCTCGATCAGGGCCAGGCTGGCTGTGACGCCCGATACGATTTTTGTCACTTGCTCTCGACCTTCGACCTGCAAGCCATTGGGGCCGTAATCCTTGAAACGCTCGGGTTGCAGCAGCTGGTTCAGCCGGCTGAGAAGCTGGGAGCGCATCACGGCTGAGCTGCCGCCAGCGGACAGGGCAAGATGATCTGGCACGTTCATAAGATCATTATCTCGCCCTGCCCCAAGCGGGCGCGCCGGGCGGCGGTCCTGGTTGAAAATGCCTGTTCCGCCACCAATTTCTGGACACCGCAACTGCTAGGCTGCCTTCATCCATGCGCAAATTTTGGCTCCTGTTTTCCCAATCCGTCACCGTGCTGCTGGCGGCCTATTTCATCGTGCTGACCCTCAAGCCCAGCTGGCTGAGCGTGGGCAGGCCGGGCGGCTCGGTGGCGGTCATACAGGCAACGCCGGGCGGCGCCAAAGCCGACGCCAGCGGCGGCTTGCGCGCCGCAGCCAAAGCCGCCTCGGCTGCGGTCGTCAGCATCACCGCCAACAAGGCCGGGGCGCGCAACCCACAAGCCGAAGACCCATGGTTCCGTTTTTTCTTTGGCGAACAGGGCTCGGGGGAGCCCCAGGTCGGGCTGGGCAGCGGTGTCATCGTCAGCGCTGGCGGCTACATCCTGACCAATAACCATGTCGTCGAGGGTGCCGACAATATCGAAGTCAGCCTCAACGATCAGCGCAAGGCGAAAGCACGGGTCATCGGCACCGACCCGGAAACCGATCTGGCGGTGCTCAAGATCGAGTTGGACAAGCTGCCGGTGATCGTGCTGGGCAACTCCGACGAGCTCGAAATCGGCGATCAGGTGTTGGCCATCGGCAACCCGTTCGGCGTCGGCCAGACCGTGACCAGCGGCATTGTCAGCGCACTCGGGCGCAACCAGCTGGGCATCAATGTCTTCGAGAACTTCATCCAGACCGATGCCGCCATCAACCCCGGCAATTCGGGCGGCGCTCTGGTCGACACGCAGGGTCACCTGCTGGGCATCAATACCGCCATTTATTCGCGCTCGGGCGGCTCGATGGGCATAGGCTTTGCCATCCCCGTCTCCAGCGCCCGCCAGGTGCTCGATGCCATCGTGCGCGATGGTCAGGTCATCCGCGGCTGGATCGGCGTGGAGCCGCAGGAGCTCAATGCAGAGCTGGCCCAGGCCTTCAGCGTCAAGGCCGCCAGCGGCGTCATCATCACCGGCGTGCTGCAAAACGGACCGGCCGCGCAGGCTGGGCTCAAGCCCGGCGATGTGGTCACTGAGGTGGCCGGTCGGCCGGTCAAAAATGTGTCTGAATTGCTCAGCGCAGTGGCGTCCCTCAAGCCGGGCGAGCCGGCCAAGGTGGCCATAGAGCGGCGCGATCAACGCACAGAACTGAGCATCACGCCCGGCAAACGGCCGGGAGCCAAGCGGGTCCGCTGAACCCGCGGACCGTCAAGGCGAAGGGGTGTCACTGCCGCCAGCGCTGTTGGCGCCGCTGTCATCGGCAGGCTTGGTGTGTTTGACAAACACCTGCGCAGCGATGATGCCGATCTCGTACAAAGAGCCCACCACGGCCAGCAGCATCAGCATGGAGCCGGCGTCAGGCGGTGTGACCAAGGCGGTGCCCACCGCAGCAATAACCCAGAAATAACCGCGCCACTGCCGCAGCTGCGCGGTCGAGAACACGCCCATGCGCACCAGCAAGATGACCGCCACCGGCACTTCAAAGGCCAGGCCGAAGGCGAGGAACATGCCGATGACGAAATCCAAATAGGCTTCGATGTCAGGGGCGGCGGTGATGGATTTGGGCGCAAAGCTCTGGATGAAGGCAAACACCTGGCCAAAGACAAAGTAGTAGCAAAAAGCCACGCCTATGAAAAACAGCAGCGTGCTGGAAATCACCAGCGGCACAACCAGGCGCTTTTCGTGCGAATACAGCCCCGGCGCCACAAAAGCCCAGACCTGGTAGAGCACCACCGGCAAGGCCAACAGGAAAGCGGCCATAAACAGGATCTTGATCGGAACGACGAAAGGCGAGATCACATTGGTGGCGATCAGCGTCGCGCCCTTGGGCAAGGTCGCCACCAGCGGGGCGGCCAACAGGTCGTACAAGGCGCTTGGGCCCGGATAAAGCGCCAAGACCGCCGCCATCAGCCCCAGGGCCAAAATCGCCTTGACCAAGCGGTCACGCAATTCCATCAGGTGCTGCACAAAAGGCTGCTCGGTGCCAGCCAGTTCGTCAGGTTTGGTGTTTTCGGGGGTACTCATGGAGGGCGGTCTTGAAGCGCGGTAGACGCTCAGCGCGGGGCAGAGGAGCGGGGCCGAAAACGCGCGACCCGCGCTGCGCCCGATAGGGCACGTGTACGCACGCCGGAGCGCGCCTTGTACCACTGAGGCATCGCGCCCTGTTTGACGCGCCAGTTCTTGCCCGGATGCTTGTATTCAGGAAAGACGATCATCGGCGGCGTCTCCACGGCGGTGGCGGCCTGCTCCAGCGAGTTGGTGGCTTCTTTCCAGCTCTGCTCAAAATCATGGGCCGTGGTCTGCACAGAGCTTTGCACGTCTCGGGCCGCCGACTCCATGGTCTCTTTCATTTTTTTGAGCTCGTCGAGCTCCATGGACCGGTTGACCTCGTTCTTGACGTCGGCCACATAGCGCCTGGCCTTGCCCAGGAGCGTTCCCACCGTGCGGGCCACGCGCGGCAGTTTCTCGGGTCCGATGACGATCAGCGCTACTACGCCGATCAAGGCCATCTTGGAAACGCCCAGATCGATCATGGATAACTCGGTTGTGGCGCCACCTGCAGCAGGCGTGCGCCGGCGTCTCAGGACTTGGGACGGGCCTGAACGTCGATGGTGTTCTTGTCCTCAGCGGTGGCTGCGGTTTGATTGGCCACTTGGGCCGCTGGCGCCTTGGCAGCTTCTTCGGCGGACGGCGCACTGGCGCCGCCGTCTTTCATGCCGTCCTTAAAGCCCTTGACCGCGCCGCCGAGGTCGGAACCCAGATTCCTTAACTTTTTGGTGCCAAAGACCATGATCACGATCGCCAGAACGATCAGCCAATGCCAGATGGAAAACGAACCCATGTTGTACTCCTGCGCGGCGGGTCGGAGAGTCGACCCTGCAATCCGACCATTCTATCGGTCTTAAAGACAAAGATGCCCGTCAGGGCACAGACCCCACACGGGACAAGCGCTGCGATGGCTCATCCGCGCAGCCAAGGGCGCGGTCCGCCCATCACATGCCAGTGCAGATGATGGACCTCCTGCCCGCCCTCGGTGCCGGTATTGGTGAGGATGCGAAAACCCCCTTGTGGGTAGGGATTGCAGCCCTGTTCCAGTGCCAAGCGGGGGGCCAGCACCATCATGCGACCGAGCAGCGCCTGATGCGCGGGCTCGACCTGGGCCATGGAGGCGATGTGCGCGCGCGGGATGATCAGAAAGTGGACCGGCGCCCAGGGATTGATGTCATGGAAGGCGTAGATTTCTTCGTCTTCATAGACCTTGCGGCTGGGAATCTGGCCGGCGGCGATTTTGCAAAAGATACAGTTATCGGGTGCGTGGCTCATGACAGTGGACTGGAATCAAGAAATGGGGGGAGGTTCAGGGGCATGCGACCATCATTAAAACGCAGCCAGCCCCGGAGGCAGCGGTAGAGGTACCACAACAGCACCACAAAATAGGCCAGCCAGCCGGGCACAATGAACAGCAGCCACAAAGGCGCCAGCAGCAGCAACCACAGCAGCGTCCACCAGAAGGTGGCAATCATGTACCGGTGGTGGGCCAGGTACAGCGCATCGGCTTCGTCGCCGCGCCGAATGTAGTTGAGGATCAGTGCGAGCACCGCCAACATGCCGACTGAAAACCAGGCCAGGGTGTGCAGGGCATAAAGCACCTGCATCAAGAGCCTTTCACCGGAGGTCTTGCCGCTCGGCGGCATAAAAGGTTCAGGCAGGGACATGGCGCATCCGGCAGTCCGTGGGGCTCACGCTAAGAGCCTTCGGCCTCGCGGGCCTGTGCCTTGCGCAAGGCTTTTTCTTCCAGACCACTGAGGCCCTCGCGGCGCTCGAGTTCGGCCAGCACATCGGACGGCTGCAAGCCGTAATGGGCCAGCGCCACCATGGAGTGAAACCACAGATCGGCCACCTCACCGACCAACCGGCTGCGCAGTTCGGGCGTGGCGGCATGGTCCAGGTCTTTGGCGGCCATCACCGCTTCAGTGGCCTCTTCGCCTATTTTTTTGAGAAAGGCGTCCGGCCCCTTGGCGAACAGGCGCGACACATAGCTGGCCTCGGGATCGCCGCCATTGGCGATTTTTCGGCTTTCAAGCACGGCCGCCAGACGGGCCAGGGTATCGTTGGAGCTCATGGTCACTTCTTATAAATTTGCTCAGGGTCTTTGAGCACAGGCTCAACGCTGTGCCACTGGCCGGCCTCATGGCGCTGGAAGAAACAACTGTGCCGCCCGGTGTGGCAGGCAATGCCGGGCTCATGTCCGGTTTGGGTCACCTTGAGCAGCACCACGTCGTTGTCGCAATCGAGCCGAATGTCGTGAACCGTCTGCACATGGCCGGACTCCTCGCCCTTGAACCAAAGCTTGCCGCGCGAACGGCTGAAGTACACCGCCCGCCCCAGTTCGGCCGTCTTGGCCAAGGCCTCACGGTTCATCCATGCGAACATCAGCACATCGCCCGAGCCGGCCTCCTGGGCAATGACGGGCACCAGGCCTTGAGCGTCCCACTTGATTTGGTCGA
>JBAXEN010000021.1:0-21782 GCA_037140415.1 Betaproteobacteria bacterium
AGACGCAGGGGACTCAAAATCCCCCGCCGCAAGGCGTGCCGGTTCGATTCCGGCCCCGGGCACCACAGTGAAGGCCGCACACGTTCAAAACGGTGCGGTTTTTTCTTTGCTCGCTGAAAACAAGCTGACTCAGGCCGGCTGTGGCGCGGTGAAGTGTATGCGCGGCTGCGATCGCAGGCGACAGCGAACCGACGCAGCCTCAACAGCGAGGCCATCCTTTGCCTTGAGACCCTCCTGAACCTGCGCCCCACCGACGCCCGCGAAAGAATTGCTCGACTCAGAGGAACGCGCGCCGCGCTCGGTGACGCCCGATTTGAAATGGGCGACATGGATGAGTTCAAGCGCGCGGGCCGGGAATGATTGTTGTCGACACCACCATCATCGTCTACCTGATGCTGCCGGGTGAGCTGACGGCTGCAGCAAAGACGCTGCTGGAGAACGATCCGAGTTGGCTTGCGCCGCTCAGGGACGCGAACCCGGCTTGTTGGCGCAGCGTCCCAATGGAGCGACGGGTTCGGCGGCATTGACTGCTCGACGCGCCGCCGCTAGCGAAATGTAATAGTAAAGCCAGACAGTACCGGGTATGGCATACCAGTACTGCCCCACTGAGACACACAAGGCCACAAGCACAATAGTAATTGCCGAGATAGACAGAAGCCACCAGCTCGACCTGCGCGACACCGCAAGAGCCAAAGGCGCAGATTGGTAACTACTACCCAGGAGTGCCAATTGTGCGCCCGCCCACAGAAGCAATACGACAAGCAGAACTGGAACACCAACTAATGGAACGCTCATTGAGTCGGCCCAGTGGGGAAACTCAACTCTGGCGTAGCCCTGAAATAGGTCAAAAATGTAGGCTCCGACAGTAAGAAATGGAGCAAAGAATGCAACTCCAAACAACCTTGCTCGGGAAGGGGGTGATTTGAGCTGCCGCCAACCTTTGCGCGACACGATGAACACGCCGGCTGCTATCGCGATGGTAGTGCCGCCATAGTCTTGGAGTCGGAACTTAGGTGTAAGCATTTCATCTCGAAGTTTCCAATACTCCGCACTCTGCCCCTCGGACAATGCCATGTAGAGCTCAATGAAAAGCGCTTCATCTTTGTAAGGGGCGAGTGAATATGCATAGCCGATAAAGACTATCCCGACAAACATAAGGACAGCCGAGAGTTTCATGGCGCCGAATTTTGACGTATCCAACAAATCATCGGACATCACAGCCAACTGCTGGATCACATCGCTGCCACCGAATAAAAAAGTCGGTCCACATCAATAGCTTGTCCTCGAGCAGAGCGTAGATCAGTCGAGATAACAAAACCGAGAAAGTCGCCGCACCCACCGAGGCGCAGCGCCTAGCTGCCACCCCAGTGCAACAGTTTCGACACCCAACCCGACTATAGATATAAAAATTTGAAAAATCTGCCGCGCAATGTGAAGCTTTCTTGCAGGGAAACAAGGCGAGCCGAATCGCCCCGCGCCCCGGGCACTCCAGTCAAGCCCACCATCATTCACGACGGGTCGGCATGCTGGTTTTGCAGCGCCGCCTCGCACCGAACGGCTCAGCAAAATCCCGGGATGAGCGACCACCCTCCCCCACTCGAGGCCAGTCGGCCAAATGCAGGCCAAGGCCATTGCCCGATGTGCTTGCAGGGTTTCACATTCGGGCGCATTCTCTGGGCATCAAAAAAACCCCGCCGCCGGCTACTGCCGAGCCATAGCCCCGGAGAACAACATGTCTACCTTCCCCGCCGCGAAAGCGCTCCGTCATGGGCTCCTCAGCCTGGCCGCCCTGGTGTGCCTGAGCGCCGCGCCGGTGCGGGCGCAGGCGCCAACTGGCCCGGATGCGGCCCAGGCGGCGGTGGCCGATGCGCTCAGCCGCGCCAGTGCGGCGGTGGTCGGCGTGCGGGTCACGGCCGCCGACGAGGCCCGCTCGATCGCTACCCTGGGCAAGGAGCGGGCCGGCTCGGGGGTGGTGATCGGTTCGGACGGGCTGATCCTGACCATCGGCTACCTGATGCTGGAGGCGCAGGACATTCGCATCGTCACCCAGGACAACAAAACCATGCCGGCGGTGGCGGTCGGATATGACCTGGCCACCGGCTTCGGCCTGATCCGCCCCTTGCTGCCCCTGACGGGGGTGACCCCAGTGGACCTGGGCAGCCAGGCCAGCGTGCAGACCGGCGAAGCCCTGATGGCGGCGGTGGGCTCGACCGACAACAACATCGAAGCCGACGTCAGCCTGACCCGCCTGGTGAGCAAGCGGGCTTTTTCAGGCAGTTGGGAATACCACATTGACAGCGCCTTGTTCACCAGCCCGCCGGTGATGGCCGGCAACGGCAACCACAGCGGCGCCGCCCTGTTCAACCAAAAGGGGGAGCTGCTGGGCATAGGCTCGCTGCTGGTGATGGACGCCATGGGCGAGAACCGGCGCATGCCGGGCAATATGTTCGTGCCGGTCGATCTGCTCAAGCCCATCCTGGCTGAAATGCAGAAGTCGGGCACCAGCCGCCTGAGCATCCGGCCCTGGTTGGGGCTGACCTCGGGCGAGAGCGGCGGGCGGGTTCAGGTGCTGCGGGTCAGTGAGGACAGCCCGGCGCAACAAGCGGGGCTGAAGGCCGGCGATGTGGTGCTGGCGGTCGATGGCAACAAGGTCACCTCGCTGGAGACCTTCTACAAGAAGCTCTGGGACCGGCCCACCCCTGAAGAAAAAGTCCGTTTGACGGTACTGCAAGGTGCCGATGTCAATACGGTGGAGGTGCAGCCGCAAAACCGCATGGCCAACTTGCGCAAGGCCACCGGCATCTGATAGCGGTAGCACTCAGACGGCGCGCAAACCCTCGGCCACGGTCGGGTAGCGCAGACGCAGCCGCAGTTCCTGCGTCAGGCGCTGGTTGTCCAGCCGGCGCGACTCGCTCATGAAACTCAGCACCATCAGCGGCAGATGTTCGGCCGCCCCTGCGCGGGCAATGCGCGTGGGCCTCGGCAGGCCATACAGGTCTGCCGCCAGGTCGAAGTAGTCGCCCATCTTCAATTCGGTGTGATCGCAGACATTCGTCACCCGCTGTGGCCGGCCGCGCCAGAGTGCGGCGATACACGCCCGTGCCAGGTCATCGGCGTGAATGTGGTTGGTGTAGACGTCGTCGGGCTCGCGCAGCACTGGCGTACCTTTGAGCAGCCGGCCTCGGGGGGTGCCGCCTTCGCGGTCGGGCGCGTAGATGCCGGGGATGCGCAGAATATGGGTAGGCACCCCCGCGTGGCGGCCGTAAAACCGCACCTGCGCTTCGGCATCGACCCGCCGCTGCGCTCGGGGGGTGTGGGCGGCAACAGCACGGGTCTCATCGATGCGCGCACCGCCGCAGTCACCGTAGACGCCGCTGGTCGAGCCGTAGACCAGGGCTTGCAGCGCCGGCCGCAGGCTCAGGGCGCGCATGAGCGCGCGGGTGCGCGGGTCGAGCCGCCAATCGGCCAAGCCCTCCTGCGGCGGCGGCGCCAAATGCAGCACCCGGGTGCCCAAAGCGGCCAGGCGCGCCAAGGTCCCGGGTCGATCCAAATCCCCCACCAGGGGCGTAACCCCCAGCCGGCGCAGCGCCGGCACCCGCTCGGGCGAGGAGGTCAGTGCCAGCACCTGTAGGCGCTTGGGCAAGAGCTTGGCGACCCGCTGACCCACATCACCGCAGCCGACGATGAGCAGCCGCTGGCGGCGAAAGCGCGCCGGCAGCGCGCCAGGGCGGGCGGCATGGAGGTTGACGGGGCTGGAGGCAAAGGAGGGCAAAATCGAGGGTTGGGCCGGCGTTCAGCACGCACGGCCATCCATAGAAGTAAAAGCGCAAGGATACCAAGATGAGTTTTAACGTGAAGGTCGAGCCCAGTGGCCGGGCATTTACAGCCCAGGACGGCGAGACCGTTCTGGCCGCCGCCATCCGCCAAGGCATAGGCCTGCCCTACGGCTGCAAAGACGGCGCCTGTGGCTCGTGCAAATGCAAAAAGCTCGAAGGCCAGGTCAGCCACGGGCCGCACCAGTCGAAGGCGCTGTCCAGCGAAGAAGAAGCCCAGGGCCTGATGCTGGCCTGCTGCGCGGTGCCGCACAGCGACCTGGTGATCGAGTCGCGCCAGGTCACTGAAGAAGGCGCTTTTGCGGTCCGCAAAATGCCGGCGCGGGTCAGCGGCCTGTCACGCGCCTCGCACGATGTGATGGTGATCCAACTGCAGCTGCCGGCCAGTGAGGTGTTCAAGTACCACGCCGGGCAGTATGTGGAGTTTTTGCTGCGCGACGGCGATCGCCGCAGCTACTCCATGGCCAACGCGCCGCACACCCAGGCGCAGTTGCCGGCCATCGAGCTGCACCTGCGCCACATGCCCGGCGGCAAATTCACCGACACGGTGTTTTCGACCATGAAGGAAAAGGACATCTTGCGCATCGAAGGCCCCTACGGCAGCTTCTACCTGCGCGAGACCAGCGCCAAACCCATGGTGTTGCTGGCCTCGGGCACCGGCTTTGCACCGATCAAGGCGCTGATCGAGCACATGCAGTTCAAGAACATCCAGCGCCCGGCGGTGCTGTATTGGGGCGGGCGCCGGCCGGCCGACCTGTATATGCACGACTGGATCGAGGCACGCTGCCGCGAAATGCCCCATCTGCGCTATGTGCCGGTGGTGTCCGACGCCCTGCCGGAAGACCAATGGCAGGGCCGCACCGGCTTTGTGCACCAGGCGGTGCTGCAAGACCTGCCCGACCTTTCGGGCCACCAGGTCTATGCCTGCGGCGCGCCCATCGTGGTCGACTCAGCCCGCGCCGACTTCAGCGCCAGCGCCGGCCTGCCTGACGAAGAATTCTTCGCCGACTCCTTCACCACCGAGGCCGACAAGGCTCGCAGCTGAGCCCCGCGCAGCAGGAGACACCCATGCCCACCACGCCCTTTGCACCCCGGCGCCGCACCCTGCTGGCCGCTGCCCTGGCCGCACCCACCCTCACGGCGTGGGCCCAGGGCAAGCCGCTGCGCATCATCGTGCCCTATGCACCGGGCGGGCCCATCGATGTGACGGCGCGTTTGCTGGCCGAGCGGGTGCAGGCCAGCCTGGGCACGGTGATCATTGAGAACCGGCCCGGCGGCGGCGGCAACATCGGCGCCGACCTGGTGGCCAAGGCCGCGCCCGACGGCTTGAGCATCGGCATTGCGGCGGTGGCAACCCATGCCATCAACCCCTGGCTCTACAGCAAGATGCCCTACAACGCGGCCAGCGACTTCACGCCCATCACGCAGATGCTGCGGGTGCCCAATGTGCTGGTGATGAATGCCGACACCGCCAACCGGCTCAAGATCAACTCGCTGGCCGATCTGATCGCCTATGCCCGGGCCAACCCGGGGCGGCTCAACTACGGCAGTGGTGGCAACGGCAGCGCGGGCCATCTGGCTGGCGAAATGTTCAAGAAGGCGGCCGGCCTGTTCATCGTGCACATTCCCTACAACGGCGGCAACCCGGCCCAGCTGGCCCTGCTCAGCGGCCAGGTCGACTTCAACTTCGACAACCTGGCCACCGCTTCGAGCAACATCAAGGCGGGCAAACTCAAGGCTTTGGCGGTCACCACGGCACAGCGCAGCAGCGTCATGCCCGAAGTGCCTGCGGTGGCCGAAACCCTCAAGGGCTTCGAGGTCGATACCTGGTGGGGCCTGGTCGGCCCGGCCAAGCTGCCGCCAGAAGTCACCGCCCGCCTGCACCAAGCCTTTGCCGGCGCGCTGCAGCAGCCGGAGGTCAAGACCCGCTTCGCCCAGCTCATGGCCGAGCCGGTGGGCAACAGCCCCGATCAGTTCGGCGCCTTCATGAAGCAGGAGCTGGCCAAGTACGAGGCGGTGGTCAAGGCCTCGGGCGCGAAGGTGGACTGAGGGGCCAGCCAGGACCGGGGGCCGGGCTCAGAGCTCCTTGACGAACAGGGTCACCAGCGGCTCATCGCCCACCTGCCGGCTCCAGTGGCCGTGCACCGTGGGGTCAAAGGTGGCGCCAGCCGGCAGCACATCGGCCGAGTAAAAATGCTCGCCCGGCTTGAAAATGCGGCTGTGCCCGCCTTGCAGGCCGATTTCCATCTGCCCGCCCAAGATGAACACCCACTGCGGCTTTTCGGTGCAGTGAAACTGGCTGCGAAAACCCACCGGGCTGTGGCGCAACTGGTAGCCGGCCGAGGGCATCACTGCCGACAAGCGCGAGGCCGGCGTGCCCTCACTCAAAGCGATCGCCCGCTCATCAAAGCGGGCGCGGCCGTCGGTGTCGGTGTAGAGAATGGTTTGGGTGAATTCAGACATGGGATCTCCGCTGCGGTAAGCCGCGAGATTGTCGCCCCGAGTTCGGCGTTGGCCCGACCGCGGCTTAGACAGCCCGGGTTCCCCTTTGCACATCCAGGGCATGGGCAGATGCGGCGGGGACCCAGTTGCGGCCAGCGCAAAAATTCAGACTCGAAAGATCCCGCCATGATGTACCGCCCATTGACCCCCCTCCCGCTGGCCGCCGCCCTCGCCCTGGTGCTTGCCGCACTGCCAGCCCAGAGCGCCGAGATGCAGCCGATCAGCCACTTTGAGATCGACCGCACCGAGGTCACCATAGGCCAGTTCCGGCGCTTTGTGCAGGCCACCGGCCTGCTGACGCAGGCCGAGCGGGCGGGCGGGGGCAGCACCTTTGAGGCAGGCTGGGAGCAGCGGCGCGGCTGGGTTTGGCATTCGCCCTATGGCAAGCCTGGGGCCGATGATGAACCTGCCGCGCATGTGACCCATGCCGAGGCACAGGCGTTTTGCCGCTGGGCGGGCAAGCGCCTGCCCACCGATGCCGAATGGGGCGAAGCGGCCTATACCGAGCGGCGCAGGCAGCCGCCGACCGGTTTTGTGCAGGGCAAGACCTACCCCTACCCCACCGGCGACAGCCCGCGCGGGGCCAACTGCCTGGGCGACTGCGGACCAGTCAGCCCGGTGTCTCATGCGGTCACCTCACGCGGCCGTGGCCATGCGCTGGCCGGCAGCACCGCTGCGGGCGTCAACGGCCTGTTCGAGATGGGCGGCAATCT
Organism: Betaproteobacteria bacterium; assembly: GCA_037140415.1. Taxonomy (GTDB): domain Bacteria; phylum Pseudomonadota; class Gammaproteobacteria; order Burkholderiales; family Burkholderiaceae_C; genus Polaromonas. The sequence continues at coordinate 7,049 of JBAXEN010000021.1, forward strand.
GTGGGAGTGGGTGGACAGCGGGCCGGGCAGCGAGCAGCGCACCCGCGGCGGCTCCTGGTGGTACGGCGCCGGCCCTATGCAGGACCGGCATGTGCAGGGCAAGCCGGCCGATACCGCGGTGATCTACATCGGCTTTCGCTGCGCGCGCGATCTCAAGCGCTGAGGGCGGGCCAGAATCGAGGATGCGCACTGACTGCAGTGCGGCGTCTGATCAAAGGCTTCGTCGCGCCGAGGCGGCGCTGCAACCTGATATCCCAGGCTAGGGGGGGGGTGAAAGTGGAAGCCACGCCCTCGCGGCGATAGGGCGATAGATCGAGCACGCCGCCCTCCGCCCGCGCCATCGCGCCGAGGGCGGCGCTCCCGCCCGCTCAGCTCAGGCCGTGAACTGGCTTGTAGGAGCTGCGCCCTCGCAGCGATGCGGCGGTGAATCACTAGCAGAACGGCAGATCGGCCCAGCCGCCGAACCCGTGCCGGGGAATACCCTTGATTGACCGCAAACACCAAGCCTTCTAAGCTTGTCCGCTTGTCATCCTCAAGAGGAATCCTCGCATGTTGAAGTTGAATATCAATGGCAAGAACCAGCAGGTCGATGTCGAGCCTGAAATGCCTTTGTTGTGGGTGCTGCGCGACCAGCTCGGCATGACCGGTACCAAGTTTGGCTGCGGAATTGCTCAGTGCGGTGCCTGCACCGTCCACATCAACGGCGAGCCGGTGCGCTCGTGCTCTTATCCGGCCTCAGCGGCAGTCGGCAGCAAGGTAATGACCATCGAAGGCCTGTCCAAAGACGGCACCCACCCGGTGCAAATGGCTTGGAAAGAGCTGGACGTGCCGCAGTGCGGCTACTGCCAGTCAGGCCAGGTGCTTGCTGCGGCGGCGCTGCTGCGCAAAAAGCCCAAGCCCACCGATGCCGACATCGACGAGGCCATGACCAACATCTGCCGCTGCGGTACCTACCAGCGCATCCGTGCGGCCATCCACCTGGCGGCCAAGACGGGCAAGGGCGTGGGCTCGGTGATCCATATGGTCAGCGACGCCGGCGACATGCTTCCCTCATCCACCCAACAAGCCTGAGGAGATCGCCATGACACGCAATACCCAAAACGGTTTGTCACGCCGCGCCTTTGTGGTCAGCAGCGCCGCCGCTGGCGCGGGCCTGTCGATCGGCTTTCATTGGCCTGCGGCAGCGCAAACACAGGCCGGCTCCGTGCCCGAGGTCAACGCCTGGGTGGTGGTGCAGCCCGATGAGACCTGCGTCATCCGGGTGGCCCGCGCAGAAATGGGCCAGGGCACCCACACCGGGCTGGCACAACTGGTGGCTGAAGAGCTCGAGTGCGATTGGGCCAAGGTGAAGGTGCAGATGGTCTCGCCGGGGCAGAACCTGGCGCGCAAAAGAGTCTGGCGCGACATGTCCACCGGCGGCAGCCGGGGGCTGCGGGGCTCGCAAGACTATATGCGCCAGGGCGGCGCGGCCGCACGCACCGTTCTGCTGCAGGCCGCTGCCAACCAATGGGGCGTGCCGGTCGGCGAGCTCAGCGTGAGCAAGGGCTTGATCAGCCATGCCGCATCGAACCGCAAGACGAGCTACGGCAAGGTGGCCAGCGCCGCCGCCCAATTGCCGGCGCCCGACCCCAAAACCCTGACCCTGCGCGATCCGCGCCAGTGGAAGGTCGCGGGCAAGCCGGTCAAGCGCCTGGACACCGCGCCCAAAGTGATGGGCCGGCAGAACTACGCCATCGACACCCGCTTGCCAGGCATGGTCTACGCCGCCATTCAAGCCAGCCCCGTCTTCGGCGGCAAGCTGGTGAGCTTCAATGAAAGCAAGATCAAGGGCCGCAAGGGCGTGGTGGGAGCCTACAAGGTCGACGACAACGCGGTGGCCGTGGTGGCCGACAACTGGTGGCGGGCCAAAGCGGCCCTGGCCGAGTTGCCCATCGTCTGGAACGAGGGCGACCACGGCCAGGAGAGCAGCGCCAGCATCGCCGAGCGGCTCAAGGAAGGCTTGACTTCTTCGACCAATGTATTTGCAGACAGCGACGTGGGCAATGCGCCGCAGGCGATTGCCGGCGCCGCCAAGCGGGTCGAAGCGGTCTACAGCACACCGTTTGTGACCCATGCCTGCATGGAGCCTATGAACTGCACCGCACTGGTTCAAAAAGACCGGGCCGAGGTCTGGGTGGCCAGCCAAAATGCCGAGGCCTCGCTGGCCGCGCTGTCTGCTGCGGCTGACCTGCCGCTTGAAAAATGCGAGGTCTATAACCACACGCTGGGCGGCGGCTTCGGGCGCCGCGGCGGCCAGCAAGACTTCGTGCGCCAGGCCACTTTGCTGGCCAAGCAGATGCCGGGCGTTCCAGTCAAGCTGGTCTGGAGCCGCGAAGAGGACATGGCGCAGGACTTCTTCCGCCCCATCGGCCAGTGCAAGCTCGAAGCCGGTCTGGACGCGCAGGGCAATCTGCTGGGTCTGCAGCTGCGGGTGTCGGGGCAGTCGATCAACGCCTACCTCTCACCACAAAACATCAAGGACGGCAAAGATCGCCGGCAACTGCAGGGCTACTGGCCTGAGCCGCACGACGCACAGATCGGCTACACGGTGGCCAACTTGCGCACCGAATACGCGATGCGCAACACCCATGTGCCGGTCGGGCCATGGCGCGGCGTCAACACCAACCAAAACGGGCTTTACCTCGAGTGCTTCATGGAAGAGGTGGCAGCCGCTGCCGGGCGCGACCCGCTGGAATTTCGCCGGGCCCTGATGAAGAACCATCCCAAGCATCTGGGCGTCTTGAACGCGGCGGCCGACAAGGCCGGCTGGGGCAAGCCGCTGCCGGCCGGGGTGCACCGCGGCATCGCGCAGTTCATGGGCTATGCCAGCTACACCGCGGCGGTGGCCGAGGTGTCGGTCAAGGGCGACGAGGTTAGGGTGCTGCGCCTGGTGCTGGCCACCAACTGCGGCCATGCGGTCAACCCCGACCAGATCGCCGCGCAGGTCGAAGGCTCGGTGGCCTATGGTTTTGACACCCTGCAAAGCCAGTCCAGCGTGGCCAACGGGCGCATGGTCGAGACCAACTTCGACCGCTACCCCATCGCCCGCCTGCGCCAGATGCCACGCATCGAAACCGTGATCGCGCCCACCTTTGACTTCTGGGGTGGCGTGGGCGAGCCCACGATCTGCGTGGTCGCGCCCGCCATTCTCAACGCCATTTTTGCGGCAACCGGCAAGCCGGTGCGCAGCCTGCCGCTAAAGAACCACGGCCTGCGCATTGTCTGAAGCCCTGCGCCCTCGCCTCTCGCGCCGCCAGGGACTGGGCGGCTTGATCGCCTGTGCCTGCTGGGGTGGCGCTGCTCCGGCGCGGGCCCAGGCACCCCCCGTCATTGCCGACTGGGCGCAGCTGTATACCCCCTACACCGCAGGGCGTACCCCGCAGGCGGCGCGGGTGCTGGTGCTGACCCCGCGCCTGGCCGACAACGGCCTGTCGGTGCCGCTGAGTGTGAGGGTCGACAGCCCGATGCGCGCCGACGACCACGTGCGCCGGGTGGTGCTGCTGTCCAACCGCAATCCGCGGCCGGTGATCGCCGAATTCGAGCTCGGCCCCTGGTCGGGCAAGGCCGAGATTGCCACCCGCGTCAGACTCAACGGCTCGCAGGAGGTGATGGCCCTGGTTGAAACCTCCGACGGCCGCTGGTGGCAGGGCAAGGCCGAGGTCGAAGTCACCGAATCGGCCTGCCTGGACGCCGGCTGATATGCAGGCGCGCATCCAGCTGTCATCGCCAGTGCGGCGCGGCCAGCCGGTCCAGGTGCGCCTGCTGGTGCAGCACCCCATGGAGACCGGCTTTCGCTTCGATTTTTCAGGCACTGCGGTGCCCAAGAACGTGATCCACAGCCTGCAGGCCGACTACGGCGGCCGCACCGTGCTCAAAGCCAGCCTGGGCTCAGGCATTGCCGCCAACCCCTTTTTGCAGTTCTGGCTGCTGCCTGAAGAAAGTGCAGAACTGCGGGTGCAGTGGCAAGACGAGCAAGGAGCGACGGGGCAGATCAGCACCCGGATCGAGGTGCCGCCGGCTTAGATTCGGGCATGGGCGGGGGAGCTGCGCCCTCGCAGCGATACGGCCTTGGAGCGGTCGCCGCGGCCCATCACCCGCGCCATCGCGCCGAGGGCGGCGATCCCACACATCTGCAGCAGGCCGCAATGAGGGGGAGTGGGAGCTGCGCCCTCGCAGCGATACGGTGGTGGATCGAGCGCTGGGCCTCCTCATAAGCCCGATCGTGCCGAGGGCGGCACTCCCACAAAACGGGCTTCCGACAGCAGGGCAAAGCGAACGCAGACCCAGGGCAGCTGGCCTGCTCAGCGCGCCAGCCAGCGGTGGGCCAGCTGCACCCAGTAGGTCGCCCCCAGTGGGATGAGATCATCGTTGAAGTCGTAGCTGGGGTTGTGCAGGGTGCAGGGCCCGCCGCCGTGGCCCATCTCGCGATGCAAACCGTCACCGTTGCCGATGAAGCAATAGGCGCCGGGCTTGGCTTGCAGCATGTAAGAGAAGTCCTCGGCGCCCATGGTGGGCTCCTGTGCCAACACCTGGTCCGCGCCGACGATGTCCCGCATGACGGCGCGGGCGAAGTCAGCCTCGGCGGCGCTGTTGATGGTGGGCGGGTAGTTGCGTGCGAATTCGAACTCGCAGCGCGCGCCGAAGGCGGCGGCGGTGTGCTCGGCAATCTCGCGCATGCGATGCTCAATCAAATCGATCACCTCTGTGGTGAAGGTGCGCACCGTGCCTTGCATCTCGCAAAAGTCGGGGATCACATTGGTCGCCTGGCCGGCGTGGATCATGGTCACCGAGATCACCGCCGCATCGACCGGCTTTTTATTGCGGGTGACGATGGTCTGGAAGGCTTGCACCATTTGGCAGGCCACCGGCACCGGGTCGACGCCGTTGTGCGGCAAGGCCGCATGCCCGCCCTTGCCGTGGATGGTGATTTTGAACTCGTTGCTCGAGGCCATGACCGGTCCCGCACTGACCGCAAACTGGCCCGCCGCCATGCCCGGCCAGTTGTGCATGCCGAACACCGCCTGCATGGGAAAGCGGTCGACAAGCCGTCGCGCATCATCTCGCGCGCGCCGCCGCCACCCTCTTCGGCCGGCTGAAAAATCACATACACGGTGCCGTCAAAGTCGCGCTGCGCCGCCAGATGCTGGGCGGCGGCCAGCAGCATGGCGGTGTGGCCGTCATGACCGCAGGCGTGCATCTTGCCGGGCAACTGGCTGGCATGGGCAAAGGTGTTGAACTCCTGCATCGGCAGCGCGTCCATGTCGGCGCGCAGGCCGAGCGCGCGGCCACTGGCGCCGCCGTCACGGCCGGCGATGATGCCCACCACCCCGGTGGTGCCCATGCCGCGGTGCATCGGGATGCCCCAGCGTTCGAGCTGCTGAGCCACCAAATCGGCGGTCTGCACTTCTTTGAAGCACAGCTCGGGATGGGAGTGGATTTGTCGCCGCAGGGCGGCGATGGACGGGGCCTGGCCCACGATGGAGTCGATCAGTTTCATGGTGTCAGCCCTCACAGAGTTCAAAAGGACAGGCCTCACTTTAACCCCAGCCAAGCGGCAGCGCAGCCGGCGACGACGATACCCCGGCACGGGCTGCCCTGCCCGGATATACCGCGATGCACAATAAGGGCATGAGACTCCTACACACCATGCTGCGCGTCGGCGATCTGCAGCGCGCCATCGCCTTCTACACCCAGGTGCTGGGCATGACACTGCTGCGCACCCGGGACAACCCAGACTACAAGTACAGCCTGGCCTTTTTGGGTTACGGCTCCAACCCGGACCACGCCGAGCTCGAGTTGACCTACAACTGGGGCGTCGACAAGTACGAGATGGGCACCGCCTACGGCCACATCGCCCTGGGCGTGCCTGATGTGTATGCGGCCTGCGAAAAAATTCGCAGCGCCGGTGGCGCCATCACCCGCGAACCCGGGCCGGTCAAGGGCGGCAGCACGGTGATCGCCTTTGTGACCGACCCCGACGGCTACAAGATCGAGCTGATCGAGCGGCTCTGAGCAGGCCAAGCCGCGGCGCTGGCATCGCGCTACAGTTGGGCCATGTCGGACCCGGGTTTTCGCTTCCCCCCGCCCCTGCGCGATGTGCAGGCCATGCTGGCCGACACCCGCAAGCAATGGGGCGGCCGGAGCGACTTATGGGTGTTCGGCTATGCCTCCCTGATCTGGCGGCCGGAATTCGAGCATGCCGAGCGGCGCTGGGCGCGCGTCCATGGTTACCACCGGGCGCTCAAGATGTGGAGCCGGGTCAACCGCGGCACGCCCGACTGCCCCGGTCTGGTGTTTGCCCTGCTGCAAGGCGGCAGCTGCCGAGGCGTGGCCTACCGGATCGAGCGTGCGCAGGCCGACGAGGCGCTCGAGCGCCTGTGGCTGCGGGAGATGCCCACCGGCGTCTACGACCCCCGCTGGCTGCCCTGCAGCACCGAACATGGCACGGTGCAAGCCCTGGCCTTCACCCTGTCAAGGCGCAGCCCCAACTACACCGGCGAGCTGCAGGCTGAGCGGCTGCGCGATATCTTTGCGCATGCCAGGGGCCGCTACGGCACCACGCTGGACTATGCACGCCAGACCTACGAGTGCCTGCGCCAGGCGGGCATTCACGACGAGTTGCTGCAGCGCATGCTCAGGCACGCCTGAGCCAGTTCCCCTCAGGTTTGTGCAAGCGAGGGCGCTTCGTATACTGCCTTCATGACCGATCCCCTCGCTTCAATCGCCGACCTGCGCAAGAGCTATGAGCGCGCCGAGCTCGACGAAAACGCCTCGCATGCCGACCCCTTGCAGCAGTTCCAGAGATGGCTGCAAGAAGCCATCGCGGCTCAGTTGCCCGAGCCCAACGCGATGACGCTGGCCACGGTGGACGCCCAAATGCGGCCGTCGACCCGGGTGGTGCTGATCAAAGGCCTGGATGAGCGCGGCCTCGTCTGGTACACCAATTACGACAGCCGCAAAGGTCAGGCCTTGGCCGGCAACCCCTACGCCGCACTGCAGTTTCACTGGGTCGAGCTCGAGCGGGTGGTGCGCATTGAAGGCCGGGTCGACAAGGTCTCGGCCGAGGAAAGCGACGCCTACTACGCCAGCCGCCCATTGGACTCGCGCATCGGCGCCTGGGCCAGCCCGCAAAGCCAGGTGATCTCGGGCCGGGGCACCTTGGTGGCCAACGCGGCCAAGTTCGGCGCGCAGTTCCTGCTCCATCCGCCGCGCCCGCCGCACTGGGGCGGCTACCGGCTGCTGCCCGATCGCTGGGAATTCTGGCAAGGACGCAAAAGCCGCCTGCACGACCGGCTGCGTTATCGGCTGGAGGACACAGCCTGGGTCAAGGAGCGGCTGGCGCCCTGAGGCAAACAGCGCTAGGGCAGCAGCGGCCCGATCCGATCGACTTGCTGAGCCGCCACAGCGGGCTGGCCAGCGGCCTGCGCCCACTCGGGTGCGATCTCGGCCAGCGGCCGCAGCACGAAGGCGCGCTGGCCCATGCGCGGGTGCGGCACGCACAAGGCGGGCGAATCGATGCGGGCATCGCCATAGAGGAGCACATCCAGGTCGAGCGTGCGCGGCGCGTTGCGATAGGGCCGCTGGCGGCCAGCAGTCAGCTCGAGTTGTTGCAAGCCTGCCAGCAATTGCGGTGCACTCAGACGGGTGCTGAGCGCTGCCACCGCATTGAGAAAAGCCGGCGCTCCCGGTTCGCAATCGATGGGGTCGCTGCGGTACAGGCCAGAGACCTGCAGCAGTTCGGTGCCCGGCAAATCGGCCAGCGCCGCCGCCGCCCAGCGCAGCGTGGCTGCGGCCTGCCCCACATTGGCGCCCAAGCCCACATAGGCCCGCACCGGTTCACGCACGGCTTGCGCTCCCGCGGCAGCCTCAGCCGGGACCATCACCTCGCGGTGTCGCCTCGCCGGCGCCAACGTCTCCTGCATCGTCCGAACCACCGCGCGAGCGGCGCCGCCGGCGGCGCTTGCGGGGCGCGTCGTCGAGCGCATCGCCACCGTCCCCCGCTGGCACTGCATCGGCCGGCGCAGCTTGCCCTGCTTGCGGCTCAGGCAAGTCCTGGCCAGCTGCTTGGGCTTTGCCGCGCCCGCCGCGCACCCGGGCCGCACGCGGCTGGGTCTGCTGGCGCACCGTCTGCATCATCTCTTCACGCTCATCATCACTGGCCAGCGAGAACTTCTCCCACCAAGCGGCCAGGTCGGCATCGACCTCGCCGATATGGGCCCGCAGGCGCAGAAAATCCAGCCCCGCTCTAAAGCGTGGCTGCTCGATCAGCGTGTAGGGGCCACTGCCCACCCGCTTTTCAAAGCGCGGCTGCAGGGTCCAGATCTCGCGCATGTCTATGCCCAGCTTGCCGCGCCCTGAGACATCGCCGATGCGGGCATCAAAGGCAGCGTCAATGGCCTCGTGCAGCGCCGGCATGGGATGCACGCCCTGGCCACGCAACTGGTCCCAGCCGGTCTTGACATCCGACCACAGCACCGCGGCGAGCAAGAAGCTGGGGGCTACCGGCTTGTCCTCTCGCACCCGCCGGTCGGTGTCTTCCAGGGCCAGGCGCAAGAAGGGCTCGTCAGCACCGGCTACGATCACATCGAGCAGCGGGTAGATGCCCCGATGCAGCCCGAGCGCCTTGAGCTGGGCGATGCTGGCCACCGCATGGCCGGTCTGCAGCAGCTTGAGCATCTCGTCAAACAAGCGCGACTGCGGCACATCGGCCAGCAGAGCCATCATCTCCTTGAGAGGCCGGCCCGTCTTGTCTTCGAGTTTGAAGCCCAGGCCTGAAAGCTTGGCTGCAAAACGCACCGCTCGGATGATGCGCACCGGATCTTCCCGGTAGCGCGCCACCGGATCGCCAATCATGCGCAGCACCCGCTTCTTGGCGTCGCGTATGCCCTGGTGATAGTCGACCACGATCTGGGTTTCAGGGTCGTAGTACATCGCATTGATGCTGAAGTCGCGCCGCGCCGCGTCATGGTCGATGCTGCCCCAAACGTTGTCGCGCAGCACCCGGCCCGAAGCATCAACGGCGTGCTTCATGCCAGCGAGCTCGCTCTTGCTGGTGCGCTCGTTGCCGCCGACCTGCTGAGCCTGGCTGCTGTCGAGGTGGGCGCGAAAGGTCGAGACCTCGATCACTTCATGCTCGCGGCCCCGGCCATAGACCACATGAACAATGCGAAAGCGCCGCCCGATGATGAAAGCGCGCCGAAACAGGCCCTTGACCTGCTCAGGTGTGGCATTGGTGGCCACGTCGAAGTCCTTGGGGCGCAAGCCCAAAATCAAGTCGCGCACCGCGCCGCCCACGATATAGGCCTCAAAGCCAGCCGCCTTGAGGGTGTGCACCACGTCCGCGGCCCGCTGATCGACCAGGCTCGGGTCTATGCCGTGTTCCTGCGGTCCCACGTCCTGGCGCTGCCCATAGGGCGATTTGCTGCTGCGCGAAGCGCCCGACTTGCCCAGCAACTTGTTGATAAATGTTTTGATCATGAAAAAAGGTCGAGGATGGGCCAGCCGCGCTCGCGCGCCAGCGAGCGCAGCTTGTCATCGGGGTTGGTGGCCACAGGGTGGGTCACTCGCTCGAGCAAGGGCAGGTCGTTGAGCGAGTCGGAATAAAAAGTGGTTTCAACATCGGCCCAGTCCAGCGAGCGCTGGGCCAGCCATTGGTTCATGCGCTGCACCTTGCCCTCACGGGCCGAGGGGGTGCCCACAATCTCGCCGGTCACCCGGCCCAGCGCGTCGCGCTCGAGTTGGACCGCAATCAGCTCGGCCACGCCAAAAGCCTGCGCAATCGGCGCGGTTACAAAATCATTGGTGGCGGTCACGATCAGCAGCTGCTCGCCGGAGCGCCGATGGCGCTCGACCAGTTGCAGCGCCTGCGGCCGCATCGCCCGCCGGATGACCTGGTCCATGAAGCGCGCGTGCGCCCGCGCCGCCTGCTGCGGACCGCGGCTTCGAATCGCTTCGGTGGCGAAACGGGTGTAAGCATGAATGTCCAGCGTGCCGGCCCGGTAGTGCTCAAAGTACTCGGCATTGCGGCGCTTGAAGTCACTGGCATCGCACCAGCCCAGGTCTATGGTGAACTCGCCCCATTCATAGTCGGAATCGAGCGGCAGCAGGGTGTGATCGAGATCGAACAGGGCCAGACGGGGCTTGCTCATGAGGCCTCCAGCATGGACTTGACCAGCGCAATGGTGATGGGCCGCTGAGTCTGCAGGGAATGGTGGTCCAGCTGGTCCAGCAGCTGCACCAGGTGGGTGAGGTCGCGCGCGAAACGCTTGAGGATGAAGTCCATGACTTCGTCGCCGAGCAGCAGGCCACGCTCATCGGCCTGCCGCCTGAGCACCGCGCGGCGCTGCGCATCGCTCAGGGACTGCAGGGCAAAAACATGGCCCCAGCCCAGGCGCGTGCGCAGGTCCTCGCGCAGCGCCAGATCGGCCGGCGGCAGCAGACCCGCAGCCAGCACACCCCGCGGCCGGCCGTCGGCCGCATTGACCGCGTTGACAAACCAGTTAAAGGCCGCGTGCTGCTGCACGGCGGTGTAGAGGTGGCAGTCGTCCATGAACACAGCGACCCAGGCATCGTCAAAAGGGGCAGGCTCGAGCACGCTGGCGTCGAGCCAGCCCAGGCGCGCACCATCGTCGCGCAGGCTCTGGGCTGCGGCGCGCAGCAGATGCGATTTGCCACTTCCGGTAGGGCCCCATAAGTAGGTCGGCACCGGCGAGCGCAAAGCGCTGCCCGCCCACAGCTGCAAATGACTCAGTGCGGGTTCATTGGGGCCGGCGAGGTAATTGGAAAACGAGGGCACGCAAGCCAGGCCGATGTCCAAAGCAATCTGCTTCATGCCTGTAAGACGTCGGTCGCCGGCGGCCGCATGGGGCGCTGCATCGGGAGAGCCAAGGGTCAACCCTTAAAATGAAGTCCCGATTCTATCGGCTTGCCCGCAACCCCTGGGGCCAGCCACCCACCGGCAGCGCCTTGAGCCTGCCCCACCGGACCCTCCGTCATGAGCACCACCCCCCTGTCGTACAAGGATGCCGGCGTCGATATCGATGCCGGTGACGCCCTGGTCGAGCGCATCAAACCCCTGGCCCGCAAAACCATGCGCGAGGGCGTGCTGGCTGGCATCGGCGGCTTCGGCGCCCTGTTTGAAGTGCCTAAAAAATACAAGGAACCGGTGCTGGTCAGCGGCACCGACGGCGTGGGCACCAAGCTCAAGCTGGCGTTTGAATGGCAGATGCACGACAGCGTGGGCATCGACTTGGTGGCCATGAGCGTCAACGACGTGCTGGTGCAAGGCGCCGAGCCCTTGTTCTTTCTGGACTATTTTGCCTGCGGCAAGCTCGATGTGGATACCGCCGCCGCCGTGGTCGGCGGCATTGCCAAAGGCTGCGAGCTCTCGGGCTGCGCGCTCATTGGCGGTGAAACTGCCGAGATGCCCGGCATGTACCCCGCTGGCGAATACGACCTGGCCGGCTTTTGCGTGGGCGCGGTTGAAAAGAGCAAGATCCTCACCGGCCGCACTGTGCAAGCCGGCGACGTGGTGCTGGGCCTGGCCTCCAGCGGCGTGCATTCCAACGGCTTTTCGCTGGTGCGCAAGTGCATCGAGCGGGCGGCGACCCAATTGCCGGCTACGCTCGACGGCAAGCCCTTTCGCAGCGCGGTGATGGAGCCTACCCGCCTGTACGTCAAAAGTGTTCTTCAGGCGCTGGCGCAGCACCCCATCAAAGCCCTGGCCCATATCACCGGAGGCGGCCTGCTGGAAAACATTCCCCGGGTGCTGCCCGAAGGCCTGGCCGCGCACCTGGTCAAGGGCAGTTGGCCGCAGAGCGAGCTGTTTGCCTGGCTGCAAAAAACCGCCGGCATCGACGACCTGGAAATGAACCGCACCTTCAACAACGGCATCGGCATGGTGGTGGTGGTCGAGCCTGCCCAGGCCCAGGCCACCGCCCAAACCCTGCGCGCTGCCGGCGAGCAGGTGTTCGAGATCGGCCGCATCGCGCCGCAGGGCGAAGGCGCGCAGGTGCGGGTGGCCTAGGCGGCGCCTCGGCCTGCCATGTAGGCCTGGGCAGCGACTCAGCCCAAGGCCCGGCGCAATTGCTCGATGCGCTGATTGACCTCATCGAGGTCTAAAGCGTCTTGAGCATGGTCCCGATAAACCTGCAGATCGAGCAGGGCCCGTGCGGCATCGCCCTGCTCGGCCCAGGCCAAGCCGCGGTCGCGGTACTCGCTCCAGGCCTGCGGCTCCAACACCAGCAGACGGTCGAGCACGGCGATCAGCCGTGAAGCGTCAGACTGGCCCTTATAGATCTCCTTGAGGTTGCGCAGCATGCGAGCGATGATCTCGCGCGGCGTCGCCGACTGCAGATACAAGCCCATCGGCACCTCAAACTCGTCAACCAAGCCGCTCCTGCGGCGGTAAGGCTCCAGCCTTTCGGAGAGCTCCTCGCGGCTGAGCGACTGGCCGGTGAAAGGGTCGATGATCACCTGCCCCTTGGGCAGCGTCACCTTGAGCATGAAATGCCCAGGAAAGGCCACGCCCCGGGCTTGCAGGCCCAGGCCCTGGGCCAATTCCAGCCAAATCACCGCCAGCGTGATCGGAATGCCGCGCCGAGTGCGCAGCACCGCGTTGAGGTAGCTGTTGTCCGGGTCGTAGTAGTCGTTGAGGTTGCCGCCAAAGCTCAGCTCACGAAAGAAGAACTGATTGAGCGAGCGCAGCCGCTGCAAGGCCGGTGCGTCGGCAGGCAGGCGGCGCTTGATGCGCGCCAGCAACTGATCGACATCGCCGAGCACCCGCTGTACATCCAGCTCAGGATATTCGTCCTGGGCCAGGCAAGCCGCCGCCTCGAGCAGCGGAAATTGCTCGTCGCTTTCCACCAAATTGGCGAAGTACGCGAGCGGCGTTGGAACATCGAACTGAAGTGCCATGTGCTAACTGTCTCACATTCCTGCACTGCCCTGGCGCGTATCGGCCTTGCCGCTAACGCCCGACCAGAGCCTGCGGACGCAAACCCAGTAAACGGAGCAAGCCCAGGTAGATCAGCGCAGCACCGGCGATGACCGCCGCCATCAAAGCGATGCGCCACCCCGGCTGGCTGCGCAGGGCCAGCCAGTCCCAGCCTGAGCTGCAGGCGTGCAGATACAGGCCCAGCGCCGCGCTGGCCAGCAGCACCTGCAGCGTAAAGCGCCCCCAGCCGGGCAGTGGCTTGAAGCTGCCACGGCGCATCAAGCCGATCAGCAGCCACAGCGCATTGAGCATGGCGCCCAGGCCGATGGCCAGGGCCAGCCCGGCGTGGGCAAACCAAGGCACCAACAGCATATTGAGCAGCTGGGTGATGATGAGCACCGCCACCGCAATCTTGACCGGCGTGCGTATGTCTTGGCTGGCATAAAAACCGGGCGCCAGCACCTTGATGGCCACCAGCCCCAGCAGCCCCGCGCCATAGCCCATCAGAGCATGGCGGGTCATGGCCACGTCGCGCTCGGAAAACGCACCGTAGTGATAAAGCGTTGCCACCAGCGGCTGCGAAAACACCAGCAGGGCCACGGCGCAAGGCAGTCCCAGGGCCAGCACCAGGCGCAGGCCCCAATCGAGCATGGCCGAGTAACGGGCCGAGTCATCGGCCGCACGGGCGGCGGCCAGCTGCGGCATCAGCACCACGCCCAGGGCCACGCCCAGCATGGCGGTGGGAAACTCCATCAGCCGGTCGGCGTAGCTGAGCCAGCTCACGCTGCCGCTTTGCAGGTGGGAGGCGATCTGGGTGTTGATCAGGAGCGAAATCTGCGCCACGCTCACGCCCAGCAGCGCCGGCAGCATCAGGCCGGCGATGCGCCGGGCGCCGGCGTCGCGCCAGGCCTGCCTCAAGGCCTGCCAGCGCCAATCGATGCGCGGCAGCAAGCCCAAGCGCAGCAAAGCCGGAACCTGCACCGCCAGTTGCAGCATCCCGCCGAGCATCACCCCACCGGCCATGGCATAGATGGGCTCGATGCCGCGCGCCTGCAGGGCGGGCGCGCCCCACCAGGCCGCTGCAATCATGGCCAGGTTGAGCAGCACCGGAGTGGCCGCCGGCACCGCAAAACGCCGCCAGGTGTTGAGGATGCCGGCCGACAAGGCCACCAGGGACATAAAGCCGATGTAGGGGAACATCCAGCGGGTCATCAAGACCGCCGCCTCAAAGCCACGCGGCGACTGCTGCAGGCCGCTGGCCATCAGCCAGACCAGGATCGGTGCTGCTGCCACACCGATCACGCAGGTCAAAAGCAGGGCCAGGCTCAGCAAGGCCGCCACCTTGTCGATGAGTCGCCGCGTCGCTTCCTCGCCCTGCTGGGCGCGGGTGGCGGCGAGCACCGGCACAAAGGCCTGGCTGAAAGCACCCTCGGCAAACAGGCGCCGCAGCAAATTGGGGATGCGAAACGCCACGTTGAAGGCATCGGTCATGGCGCTGGCGCCAAACAGGGCAGCCATGAACAACTCGCGAGCCAGCCCGGTCACACGCGAGGCCAGGGTCAGCAGCGAGACGATGGAGGCAGACTTGAGAAGCGACACGCCGCCGAGTGTAGAGGGCCCGGCCGGCCCGCCTGCTCAGGCGGCCATGTCGACTACCCTATAATGGCGGGCTTTGCTGCAACATCCTTAAACACTTCAAGGAACTCATATGGCCACTGGTGGCAAACCCAAAAAGAAGAACCCGCGCCTGGCGTCGGGCCG
>JBAXEN010000022.1:0-21693 GCA_037140415.1 Betaproteobacteria bacterium
GCCGGCAGGTCCGACAAATCGGGGCGGTGTCCTTCACGGGTGTGGATGATGTGAAACCCGAGCGCGCGCATGCGCGCCATCACCTGCGAAATCGGCACGATGGGCGCCCGCGTCAGGGAAATGTCGTAGCCCATGGTGTCGACATAGCCGCCGGGTCCGCAAAAGTCGGTCTGCATGTCGATGACCACCAGCGCGGTGGTGTCTGGCCGCAGGTCGCCGTTATAGGGCCAGGCATAGGGGTTGGCCGCGACGAAGCGCTCAATGCTCATGGTCAGCCCTTTGCTCTGAATTGGCCGTCAGGTGTTGCGGGCAGCGAGTCGGGCACCAGCGGATGCGATTCGGGGCCACGGTAGGAGCGGGTCGGTGGCGCGAAGCCACAACTGCTGCCATCGGTGACCTGAACCTGCCAAGGCAGCTTGTACTGCCCGCTCACCATGTCATGCATGAAGGTATAGGGGCAATCTTGTGCGCCCCCCTGGACCGCCACATAGCCGCGGTGGTAGAGCTGATAGATGTTGTTCTCAACGCCCCACTGCCTGCGCGCTTCGCGCACCAGGTCGGGCCGCAATTCGGCGGTGATGATCTCATCGGGCCGGCCGCCCCCTTCGACCAGCATGGTGCCGTCGAAGTTGCAAAACATGCCCTCGCCCATGGAGTCAAAAGAGCCGTCGCTGCCGCACAGGCAGACGCTGGCGGTGTAGGCCAGGTTCTGAAAGGCATTGGCCTGGTTGGTGATTTTCCAGGCGTGGCGGATCGGCGCGGTGTAGCCGGCGGTGCGGATGATGATTTCTGCGCCTTTGTAGGCCGCCTCCCGGGCCATCTCGGGGAACATGCCATCGTGGCAGATGATCAGCGCCAGCTTGCTGCCCTTGGGGCCCTCGCAGATCGGAATGCCCAGGTTGCCGGGCTCCCAGGCCTCCACGGGCACCCAGGGATGGAGCTTGCGGTAATAGAGCTGGATCTCGCCCTGGTCATCGATGATCAACCCGGTGTTGTAGGGGTTGCCATCGGGGTTGGCCTCCATGATGGAAAAGCAGCCCCAGATGTGGTTGTCCACGCAGGCCTTTTTGAATGCAGCGACCTGCGGTCCGTCGAGCGAGACCATCAGCTCTGCGGCGGTGCTCATGCTCAGGCCGTGCAAGGAATACTCGGGAAAGACCACCAGGTCCATGGTCGACAGGTTGCGCCTGGCCTTGGCCACCATATCGACGATGCGTTGTGTTTGCGTGGCCAGCTGCTCGGGTGTTTCCACCACCGGCAATTGCAGTTGCACCAGGCCCAAGACCACGCCCTGCTCCGATTTGTTCAGTCCACCCAGTCCGCTCATGCTCATGCTCCTTGTCTATTGGGAGTTGGATAAAAGTTCACCCGGGCTGCCCTTGGCGGCCGTGCCCGGGCGGCAGCTGGCCAGCAGGATCAGCAGGGTCAGGAGGTAGGGCACCGTGTTGAACAGGTGATAGCCCCAACCTATGCCCACCGACTGCAAAGCCGGGCCAATGGCCCCCGCTCCGCCAAACATGGCCGCCGCCGCGATGCATCGCTTGGGGCTCCAGCGCGCAAAGATCACCAGGGCAACGGCCATCAGGCCCTGGCCACTGGAGATGCCCTCATTCCAGCTGCCGGGGTAAAACAGGGTCAGCGACGCACCGCCCAGGCCGGCAATGGCGCCGCCGGCCATGGTGGCCCACAGGCGGATGCGTTTGACCGAGTAGCCCAGCGCGCGTGCGGCCTGGGCCGAATCACCGGCCATGCGCAGCACCAAGCCGGCGCGGGTGTGGGCCAGCATCCAGGCCATCAGCCCGGCCATCACCAGGCCCACAGGCAGCAGCGCATTGACCTGCAAGGCGGCGCGCACGGCGGCATTGCTGCTCCAGTCGCCCAGGGGCAGGGCCGGAAGCTGCGGCGCTTGCGGCTGGATCAAGGGTTTACCGAGAAAGAAAGCCAAACCCATGCCCAGCAGCATGAGCGCGATGCCGGTGGCCACATCATTGACGCGCGGCAGCGCGCACAGGCCGGCGTGCAGGGCCGCCAGCGCCGCGCCGGCCAGGGCCGCCACCAGCACCCCGATCCAGACCGATCCGCTCAGGTAGGCGCCGCCAAATGCGGCCATCGCCGACAGCACCAGCACCCCTTCCAGGCCAAGGTTGATCCGCCCTGACTTTTCCGTCAGGCACTCGCCCAGGCTCACGAACAGGAAGGGCACACCGACGCGCAGGGCGCCACCGATCAAGGCCGCCAGCAAAGCCAGCCACTGGTCGGCGCTCATGCGCGCCCCCCATCGGCAGCACTTGCCCTGGTCGGGCCAGCCGGCGAAAACAACAGCCGCAGTCCATCCTTCCAGGATGCGCCGCGCAGCGCCTCACTGGCCAAGATCAGCACGAAGGCGATACCCTGCAGCACCAGCACCGAGGCATCAGGCAGGCCCAGCCGGCGTTGCAGCAGGCTGCCTGCGGCGCCGAAGCCGCCAAACAAAATCGCCACCGGAATCACCGCGATCGGGTTGTGGCGGGCGATGAAGGAAACCAAGATGCCGGCGTAACCGTAGCCGACGATCAGCGATGCATTGGCCGAGTTGTGCACCGCAGCGACCTCGATGGCGCCGGCCAGGCCTGCGCAGGCGCCGCCGAGCAGGCAAGCCAGAATCACCAGACCCGACGCGGGCAAGCCCACCAACTGAGCAGCGCGCAGATTGCCGCCGACCACGCGGATCGCAAAGCCCCAGAGGGTCGAGCGCAGGCCCAGGCCCAACAGCAGACAAAGCACCACGCCGATCACCAGACCCCAGTGCACATCCGAGCCGGCGATGCCGCCCAGGCGCATGGCCTCGCTCAGCGCAGGCGTGGACGGCTTGTTCAAACTGGCCGGATCGCGCAAGGGCCCCTCGACCAGGTGTTTGAACAGGCCGATGGCCACATGGGCCAGCAGCAGGCTGCTGATCGTCTCATTGATGCCCCGGTATTGCCGCAGCGCACCGGCCAGCGCGATCCACAGCCCTCCGGCCAGCGCGCCGGCCAGGCAGGCCAGCGACAAGCCCAGGACGCCCTCGGGCAGGCCGACGGCCATGGGCAAGGCCGCGCAGGCCAGGCCGCCGAGCACCAGCGCGCCTTCGCCGCCGATGATCACCAGTCCGGCGCGTGCTGGCAGTGCCACGCACAGGGCGGTGAGCATCAAAGGCGCTGCGCGCTGCAGCGTGTTTTGCCAAGAGTAGGCGTCGCCAAACGCCCCCTTGAACAGCAGCACCCAGACCTCCAGCGGGTTGACGCCGGCCAGGGCCACAAAGCCGCCAAAAAGCAGCAGGGCCGAGGCCAGCGCCAGCACCGGCAGACCGATGTCAGTCAGCGTTTTTTGCATCGCTTGAGGAGGTGCTCGGTGCCGGTCGGTCTTAGATCGAGCCGATGACGCCTTCGACCAGGTAGTTCATCTTTTCGAGCTCGATGTCGGTCTGCTTCAAAGACTTGCCGGCAGCGATCACCACATTGCCTTTGTTGTCCTTCAGGCCGCCTGTGCCGCCCTTGAAGATGTCAAAGCTGCCGGCGATCATGCGGGCCTTGATGTCGTCCGCATTCTTCTTGGCCGCATCGGTCACCGCCGGGCCGTAGGCCGAGGCTTTGACATAACCTTCCTTGAGGCCGCCGCGCAGGAAGTTCGGATGAGCTTTGCCAGCCCGGGCGGCATCGATGATGGTTTTGTAGGCGGTCAGCCAATTCCACTCGGCGCCGGTCAGGTAGGCGTTGGGTGCGAGTTTGGCCTGGCTGGCGTGATAGCCGCAGACCATCTTGCCGCGCTTGGCGGCGGTCTCGACCACCACTTTGGGGCCGTCGACGTGCATGGTGAACACATCCACACCCTGATCGGCCAGGCTGTTGGTGGCCTCGGCCTCCTTGACCGCCATCGACCAGTCGCCGGTGAAGATCACACTGCAGGTGATGCCTGGCTTGACCGAGCGTGCGCCCATCAGGAAGGCATTGATGTTGCGCAGCACCTGCGGGATCGGCTTGGCCGCCACGAAGCCGATTTTGTTGCTCTTGGTCATGTGGCCCGCAACCACCCCGTTGAGGTATTGGCATTCATCGATGTAGCCAAAGAAGCTGCCGACGTTCTTCGGATGCTTGCCCTCGGTCCACAGGCCGCCGCAGTGCGAGAAGCGCACCGCCTCATTTTTGGGCGCCAGCGCCAGGATGTGCGGATCGAAGTAGCCGAAGGAGGTGGGAAACAGCAGCGTCGCGCCGTCTTGCGCGATCATGCCGGTCATGCTCTTTTGCACGGCGGTGGTCTCAGGCACGTTTTCCTCCTCGACCACTTTGACACCGGCCATTTTCTTGAGCTCGGCCGCTGCCTGGGCATGGGCCTGGTTGTAGCCGAAGTCATCGCGCGGTCCGACATAAATCACGCCGACGGTCAGCGGCTTTTGGGCCAGGGCCAGTGGGCTAAGCCCACCGAGGGTGCCGGCGGCGCCGAGGGCGGCGAGCGACTTGAGCGAGTCACGGCGGTTGATGGGGCGATGGGTCATGGTGGGTTCTCCAGGTTGGGTTGAGATTGCAGGTGACGAAAAGCGAGATCTATGCCAGTGATGTGCGGCCTGGGCTCATGCCGGTCCATCGATCTGACTGACATGCGCGGACACCACGCGCCAGCCGGCCGGGGTTCGCATCCATGTTTGACTTTGCCGTCCGGTGCGTGTGCTGCCGGTTCGGCGAAACAGCGTGTTGGCCGTGGCAAAGTCACGGCCGTAGGTGGTGATGACGGTGTCAAAGAGTTCGCGGGCCAGCCCCTGTGACGGACGCGCTGCACGGAAGGCCGCAATCGCGGCATAGCCATAGAGGTTCTCGCCGGCGCCGTAGCGGATGGTCAGCGGGTCATCGTGGAACAGCTCATCGAGAACCGCCACATCGTTGCTCACCAGCGCTCGTTCGTAGCGCTCGAAGACTGCGCTGACCTCGGCCAGCACCTCGGGCAGATTCACCATACCTGGGTCGATGCTCACAATGCAGCCTCCTTGGTGTGGGCCACTGCGCTGCGCTGCAACTGCATCGCCGCCCGCAAGGCCAGGTCTTCGCGCCAGGGCGCTGTGATCAACTGCACACCGATCGGCAGGCCTTGCGCCTGCGCAGGCCAGATCGGTGCCGACACCACCGGGCAGCCCGCTGCCGATACCGGCTGGGTCAGCATGCCCAGGCTGGGCCGGCAGGGGTGTCGCTGGCCATTGACCTCGATCCAATCGGTGCCGATGGCCGGTGCGGCCACCGGTGTGGCCGGCGCGATCAACAGGTCCCAGTGTTTGAACAGTTCGTTGACCCGGTCCCGGTAGACCCGGCGAAATCGCTGGGCCCGGACATACCAGGCGGCAGGCTGCAGCGCACCGGCGATGAATCGATCGACCGACAGCGGTTCGAAATCGTCGGCCCGCTCGCGCAGGCTGTGCAGGTGCAAGCTCCCGCCTTCGGCAGCGGTGATGACGAAGGCGCAGGCGCGGCCGAGTTCGGCATCCGGCCAGATCACCTCCGCGCTCGCGCCCAGGGCCTGAGCGACAGCCTGGCTGGCGGCGCGCGCGGCAGGCCCTGCGTTGTCGTGGAAATAGCCGCCCAAAATCCCGATGCGCAGGCCCTCTGTGCCATGACCCAGCGTGGCGGTGACCGGCTGTATGCGCTGCGCATGGCAGCCCGGATCCAGCGGGTCGGGCAGTTGCAGGGCGTCATAGGCAGCGGCCAGCGTGCCCACATCCTGAGCGATCGGGCCGAGGTGATCGATGCTGTGCACGAAGGGGTAGCTGCCGCGCCGCGACAGGCGACCGAAGGTGGGTTTGAGCCCCCACACGCCACACAGCGACGCTGGCACTCGGATCGAGCCGTTGGTGTCTGAACCCAGGGCCAGGGGCACCTGCGCGGCGGCCACCGCAGCGGCGCTACCACCGGATGAGCCCCCCGCCAGGTGACCCAGACGATGGGGGTTGTGGGTCGCCCCGTAGTGGGTGTTCTCGGTGGTAAAGCCGTAGGCGTACTCGTCCATGTTCAGTGCGCCGACCAGCACCGCTCCGGCCTTGTGCAGTTGCTGCACCAAGACGGCGTCTGTGGCGGCCGGTGGCAGGCTGCGGTTGACTTTGGAGCCGGCCAGCGTCACCTCGGACGCGATGTCGAACAGATTTTTGACCGCGTAGGGCATGCCCGCCAGCGGCCCCAGCACCTCGCCGCGCGCGCGGCGCGCATCGACGGCCTCGGCCTCGCGCCAGGCACGCTCGCGCAGAACCTGTGTAAAGGCATGGATGCGGCCATCGGTGGCGTCTATGCGGGCCAGGGCCTGGCCCAGCCGCTCGCAGGCTGACAGGGCTGCTTCACTGGCCTGTGCGCTGTGCGCGGACATCACAGGCCTTGCCCTTCGCTCGTCGGCTCTGCGGGAAACGGCGCCGGGCAAAACAGTTCGGCGGGCTCACTGTGCGGCGCCAGTTCGGCGCTTTCAAGCAGCGCTGCAAAGCGGGCTGTCAGCGCGATGTAGCCGGCCACCCGCTCGGCACGGGCCGAATCCATAGGCACCGCGACCAGGGCGGCGCTGGACAGGGCATGTGCCCGGGCTTGCTCCAAGGTGAGGGGGGGCAATGGGTTTGGCATCGTCAGGCCTGGCCGGCGGCCAGGTGCTCGCGCATGTAGGCGCGCCATCCACCGAGGTGGGTGATGTCCTTGGCGTCGGTCAGCGCCTGGCTTTCACACAGAAAGCCTTGCACCTGCGAGCCGTCGTCCAGGCTCACCGAGCCGATGCCCAAAGGGGCTGGGATCAGCGCCACGAAGGAGCCGTAATGGGCCACCGGCATGTCCCAAATTTCTAGCGCGATGGCAGCGCCTTGCCCGGGTGCAACCCGCAGCAGCCCGGGCTTGGGCGGTACCGTGCCTGGCAGCGCAAACAGGCGGTAGTCGGGCGAGGTGTGCGCTGCGCGCAGGCAGCGGCCCGCGCGCTCGGTCAATTGCCAGTTCAGCGGCATGCCCGACAGATGGGCTCCGACCACTGCCACCTGAATGCGCGCCTGCCGTTCGTCGGGCGGCGGTGCCGGCAGTGGCTCGATGCTTCCCAGGCTGTGGCCAGTCGCCCCCAGCGACAAGCCGCTGGCATGGTGGTAGCGCTGCCCCAATTCGGCCAAGGCCCAGTCGCTGCCGCAGGGGCCGATCAGGGTGATGCCAAAGGGCAGGCCGTCGGCACGCACACTGCTGGGCACGGATAGCGCGGCATAGTCCAACAGGTTGACGAAGTTGGTGTAGGCGCCAAGACGGCGGTTCAGCACGACCGGGTCTGACTGCATCTGCGCGATGGTGTAGTGCGTCGGAGCGGTCGGCACCATCATGCAGTCGAACTGCGACCATACCGGCTCGAGCTGCTGCGCCAGCGCTTTGAGCTTGAGCTGCGCTTCGAACACGTCAGCGGCGCTGTAGGTTCTGCCTTGGGCAATGATGCTGCGTACCGGTTCGATCACCTGCTCTTCGTTGGCGTCGAAGAAATCGCGAATCGCGGCGTAGCGTTCGGCCACCAGCGCACTGTCATACAGCAAGGCGGCAGCCTGGGCAAAGGGTGCGTAATCAAATGGGACGGCCTGTCCGCCCAGAGACTGCATGCGCTGCACCGCAAGCTCGAACTGCGCCTGCGACTGTTCGTCACCGAAGAACTCGAGCTCACGCGGTACGCCAAAGCGCAGCGATTTCGGGAAGGGCGCGGTCTGCAACGCAAGACTGCGCGAATAGGGATCATGGGCGTCATGTGCGGCAGCGGCGGCCAACACCCGCCAGGCCATGGGCACGGAGCGGGCGAAGATGGACACCACATCAACGCTCTGGGCCGCCGGCAGCACACCGCGGGTGCTGATGAGTCCACGTGAGGGCTTGAGGCCGACGATATTGTTCAGGCCGGCAGGTACCCGGCCAGAGCCGGCGGTGTCGGTGCCCAAAGC
Source organism: Betaproteobacteria bacterium (assembly GCA_037140415.1). Taxonomy (GTDB): domain Bacteria; phylum Pseudomonadota; class Gammaproteobacteria; order Burkholderiales; family Burkholderiaceae_C; genus Polaromonas. The sequence continues at coordinate 7,928 of JBAXEN010000022.1, forward strand.
AAAGTCGACTTCGCCGCTGGCCACCACGTAGGCAGAACCGGCACTGGAGCCACCGCTGATGTAGCGGCTGTCGAAGGCATTGGGAACCGCGCCGTAGGGCGAGCGGGTGCCGTTGAGCCCGCAGGCGAACTGGTCCATATTGGTCTTGCCCTGCAGGCATGCACCAGCCTGGAGCAGGCGCTGCACCACCACAGCGCTGGCTGAGACAGCATGAGAAAACGCCGGACATCCGGCCGTCGTGGGCAGACCGGCGACATCGATGTTGTCCTTGACTGCAAAAGACAGGCCCGCGAGCGGCCCTTGCGCAGACCCGGGCAGTGGGCTGGACAGCCGGTGTATCCATGCGGCTTGGCTGGCGCCCTGGGCCGCGGGGTCCGTATTGGCTGAAAGGTATTTTTGCACCAACTTAAAGCATCCCATCTTGTGTACAAGACGGAATTGCAAAGCCTGTGCCAGCTGTTGAATGGGTGGCGATCAGGCGTGCCGTGGCCTGACGTTCTGGGCCGGCGCTGCTGATGCAGCGCAGGCCATATCGGGCCGAGCGCCCGCGATTACTCGGCCGGGATACCGGCCGCCTTCACATGGCGGGCCCAGGCCTCGGTTTCGGCCGCCAGGAAAGCGGCCGTCTGCTCCGGTGTGCGGGTCTTGATGTCCAGACCGAGCTTGCCAAATTCAGCGCGCAATTCGGGCTGGGCCAGCGCATGGCTCAGTTCGGCGTTGAGCCGCCGGATGATGGGTGCCGGCGTGCCCGCCGGCGCTGCCATGGCGGTCCAGGCCACCACCTCGTAATTGGGCAAGGCCTCGGAGATGGCAGGAACATCGGGCAGCAAGGGGGTGCGCGCAGCGGTGGTCACGCCCAGCACCCGGATCTTGCCGGCCTTGGCCATGGGCAGGCCGATGGCCACGTCCATGAACATCATGGAGACCTGACCACCCACCAGATCGGTCAGGGCGGCAGCGGCCGTCTTGTAGGGCACATGCTGCATCTCCACGCCGGCCATGCGTGCGAAGCTGGAGCCGGCGACCAGGCCGGCGTGGCTGGCGCTGGCAAAGTTCAGGGGTTTGGTCTTGGCCAGGGCGATCAGCTGCGCCAGCGAATTGGCCGGTACCGCCGGATTGACCGCCAGCAGAAATGGGAAAACGCCCACCTGGCTGATGGGCGCAAAGTCACGGCCCGGTTGATAGGGCAGCTGCTTCATCAAGCTGGTGTTGGCTGCCAGCGTGGTGGTGCTGCCGTAAAACAGGGTGTAGCCATCGGCCGGGCTGCGCAAGACCTCGGTCGCGCCGATGATGCCGTTGCCGCCCGGCTTGTTCTCGACCACCACCGCCTGTCCGACAGCGCGCGAGAGTGCGGTAGCCAGCAGGCGCAGCGAGGTATCGCCACCGCCGCCGGCGCCAAAGGGCGCCACGATGCGTATCGCTTTGGCAGGGTAGGCCGGCTCCTGAGCGATGGATGCGACGGGGATCAGCAGGGACAGGCTGGCGAGCAGGGCCAGCGGCGGCATCAATCGTTTCATAGTGGTGTGGGCCTTCATGGGGATGATTAAAAAAACAGCGCTCAGGAACGAGCTGCCGGTCTGGCCTGGGCTTCGATCTGCGCCATCGTCGCCTCATCCAGGCCCAGCGCATGCAGCACCTCGCGGGTGTGTTCGCCCAGTCGTGGCGGCGGCCTGTGCATGCGCGCCGGCGTGCGCGAGTAACGCACCGGGTGCTGGCCGCTGATCAGCGTACCCTCGGAGGGGTGCTCGTAGCTTTTGAACACGCCACCGTCTTTCAGATAGGGGCTGTCGAAGATTTCCTCCAAGCCTGGCGCCGGCCCATTGGGCAGATCATGTTCGTCAAAAATATGCATCCATTGGGCGCTGGTTTTGCGCGCCAGTGCCTCTTCCAGTTGAGCGAAGACCTCGGTGAAGTGGAAGCTGCGCTGCTCCATCTTTGAATAGCGCGGGTCGGCGGCCATATCGGCTCGACCGATGGCCTTGAACAGGCGCACCCATTGCTCGTCAGTGGTCGCGGTCACACACAGATGGCCGTCGGCGGTGCGAAAAGGGCGGCGCGAAGGCGTGAACAGGCGGCTGTAGCCGGGATCGCCCAGTGGCGGATCGAAAGCCCGTCCCCAGAAATGTTCGAGCATATTGAAGTCCACCATGGTTTCGAGCATGGGAACCTGTACCTCTTGACCCCGACCGCTGCGCTCCCGTTCAAACAAGGCCATGCCCACCGAGGAAGCCAGGATATGGCCCACCACCTTGTCGGCAATGATGAAGGGCGCGTAGCGTGCGGTGTCACCGGCCCGGACAAACAAGCCCGATATCCCGCTGCCCGCCTGAATGACCTCATCGAAAGCTGGCCGGTCGGCCAACGGTCCGTCACTGCGATAGCCACTGGCGCTGGCATAGACCAGGCGCGGATGGCGGGCCGCCAGATCGCCGTAGGACAGTCCCAGCCGCCGCGCCGCCTGCGGGCGCATGTTGTGCAGCAGCACGTCGGCGCCTTCGATCAGACGCCCGAGCACCTGGCGCGCCTGCTCCTGCTTGAGATCGAGGACCACGCTGCGCTTGTTGCGGTTCAGGGCCAGGAACAGCGAGCCCATGCCGGGGTTGCGGGCTGGCCCAAGCTTGCGCAAGGCATCACCGCCCGGCGGCTCGATCTTGATCACGTCGGCGCCCAGATCGCCCAGGATCTGGGTGGCCACAGGTCCAACCACCGTGCTCGTGATGTCGATGACCCGCAGGCCCTCGAGCGGGCCGGCAGAGACTGTGGTGACCGCGTCTGCGTTCATTCGGTCAATATGGCCGTGGTCAACGCAGCGTCGGTCCCGGCCAGCGCAGTGCTGCAAGTCGGTGCCAGGGCCGCCGTCTGGCGGCAGAGGGAATGCGGGGTCACTTCCTGCTGCTCCTGAAGGGTTTTAACTTTCCTGCTTCTGCTCGCCCGGCGCGAGGCGAGTGGGTTGCTCGGATGAGTATCAGCAGCACGCTGCCCGCCGTCAACCAGCCTACGCCTGGCTGCTGTCACCTCGGTTATGCCTTGCTTCTCAGCGGTGGCGAAGTTGCAGCGCTGCGGCACCTTGCTGCCTTTCTATAATGTCTAACTGATTAAAAAATTGACGGCTGCTTGATGAGACATTGCGGCCAATCAGGCCCCAATCGGGGAGGGATGACAGGCATGACACCGCTGGCCGGCATACGGGTTCTCGACTTTTCCACGATTTTTGCCGGGCCTCATTGCGGGCAGTTGCTGGGCGACTATGGCGCCGAGGTGATCAAGATCGAGCCGCTCAGCGGTGATGACTCGCGCAACTGGGCCCCTTTCCATACCGGCCAGCCAGGTTCGGGCACCTTGTTCCTGGTGGTCAATCGCAATAAGCGCAGCGTGGTGGTCGATCTGAAAAAGCCGCAGGGGCTGGAAATCGTTCGACGGCTGGCCGACGGCTGTGATGTGCTGATTCAAAATTTCAGCGCGGGTGTGATGGACAGGTTGGGCCTGGGTCATGAGCGGCTGCGCCAGTCCAATCCCCGGCTGATCTATTGCACGATTTCGGCATTTGGTGAAACTGGCCCCTTGGCCCATGCCCGCGGCTATGACCCGATGATGCAGGCCTTCTCGGGCATGATGCGGATCCCGCAGCCGGGCGAGGCAGCGCCGGCGCGCATCAATATTCCCTTGATCGACTTCACCACCGGGCAAAACGCGTTTGCAGGCATCCTGGCGGCGCTGCTGCAGCGCCACAGCAGCGGCAAGGGCGCGCACATCGAGGTCTGCCTGGCCGACTCGGCTCTGGCCTTGCAGGCCTGGGGTCTGCAGCGCGCCTGGGCGGCTGAGAACACGCAAGCGCCGCCGGCTGCGGCCAGCGCCATGTCTGACAACGTACCTTATGAATCCTTCGAGGCGGCCGACGGCTGGATCTACATCGCCTGCGGCAACAACAAGCTGTGGCAGCAGTTCTGTCAGGCCATTGCCAAACCTGATCTGGCCGATCACCCCGACTATGCGGTCAACACCGCGCGGCGGGCTCATTACGCGGCTCTGATGGCCATCGTGCGTCCGCTGATCGCCAGCCGATCACGTGCGCATTGGGAGCAGGCCTTTGTCGCCTGCGGCGTGCCTTTTGCGCCGGTCAACACCCTGCCTGAGCTGGCGCGTCACCCCCAGGTTCAAGCCTCGGGCATGGTGCAGGAATACAGCAGCCCTCAGTTTGGCGTGGTCAAGACGGTTGCGCGTGCGGTTCGCTTTGATGGTGAGGTTGCCCGTGTCGGCCAGCCACCACCGCCCTTGGGTGCGCACACCCGGCAGGTGCTTGGTGAGCTGGGCTACAGCGCAGCCGAGATCGAGGCCTTGCTGGCCGCGCAGGTGGTCGCCTGAATCGAGGCCACAGCTTCAGTGCGGGCGGGCCGGCGCGGTTTCCAGCAGGAAGCCGGCGGCAATGGCCGCATTGATCTTGCAGTCGATCAGCATGGGGCCTTCGGGCGCAGCCAGCAGCGGTGCCAGCGCGCGCAGCTCCTCCAGCGTGCGCACCGTGGCTGTCTTGAAGCCAAAAGCCTGGGCCACGGGCGCAAAGTCGACGTCGGGGAACTGGGTGGTTGTCACCGGCATGTCGCGCAGCTTGAGGTAGTGCAGCTCGGCACCGTAGGCACAGTCGTTCATCACCACCACCACCAGGTTGATGCCCTCGCGGGCTGCGGTTTCGAGTTCACTCATGGTCATCAGGAAAGCACCATCGCCGATGAACAGAACGGTGGTCCGGCTCGGGTCGCCGTGGGCGAAGCCCAGGGCGGTGCCAAAGCCCATGCCGATGGATGAAAAATCACTGGCCTGTTTGAAATGCGCGGGTCCAGGAACGCTGATGTAGGTGGCGCACACCAGAAAGTTGCCGGCGTCATAAATCACATTGCGATCGGGCGGCAGCAGACGGTCGAACTCCACACCAACGCTGCGGCCGTCCATGGCTCGAGGCGTGTGGCTGGCCTGGAAATCGCGCTCTGGCGCCTGCCGGTGTGCCTGCAGCAGCTCATGCAACTCGGCCGAGCGCAGCGGTTGGTCCTCCGTGGCGCGCGGCGGCAGGGCTTGCATCAGTTGTTCGGCCACCTGCTTGGCATCGCCGACGATGCCTACATCACAGTGCAGCCAGCGCCCGATCGCCTCGCGCGAGCTGTCGACCTGGATCAGCAAGGCGCCAGCCGGCAGCGCGCTGCCTTGGCTGGTGGTGCGCTGGTTCAATCCAGCGCCTATGGCCAGCACGCAGTCGGCTTGCTCGATCAGTCGCCGGCCGGCCGCATGGGAAAAGGAGCCGACCACGCCGCAGTCAAAGGGATGGCCGCGAAACAGGTCCTTGGCCTTCATGGTGGTGGCCAGGGCCGCGCCCAGGTGGTCGGCCAGCGCGATGATGGCTTGGCGCGCACCGGCGCGGTGGGCACCCCAGCCGGCCAGAATCAGGGGGCGGCGCGCCTGTCGCAGCGCGGCTGCAGCCGCCTCGATGGCAGCCGGTCGTCCCGCTGCAGGCGGTGTCGTTCTGGCCATCGGTCTGGCATCCTGCAGCGCGTCGGCTGGCGTGCTGGCATTGAGCACATTCATCGGCAGCAGCAGTGCCATCAAACCTTGATGGGACGCCGCGGCAGCATGGACCAGGGTCTGAGGGGCGGTATCGGGGTCATGCAGACTCATGTGCCGCACGCCAGCGGCCCGCAGCACCGCTACCGCATCCAGCGCCTTGGTGTCTGGCCCAAAGCCATTGGGATTGGGCGGCGTCTCTGGCGAGTTACCCACCAGCAGCAGAACCGGCGAGCCGGTCTTGCGTGCGTACACGGTGCCATGCAGCCCATTGGCCGTGGCCGGACCGCGACCGATCAGGGCCACGCCGAGCTTGCCGGTGGCGCAGGCATAGCCTTCGGCCATGGCCACAGCGCTGTTCTCATGGCGGGCGCTGATGAAGCGCACGCCGGCCGAGTCGATGTGGGCGATCAATGCTGCCGTCTCGTCGCTCATCAGCCCGAACACGCAGTCGATCTGCAGCCGCTTGAGCTGCAGTGCCAGGGCCTCGTAGGTAGGAATGCGCTTGCTCATGGCTTGTGCCTGTTCGGTTCTGGTCGGGACTTACTTGTAGGTGCCCAGCTTTTTGGCCAGCGCGCCTGCCTTTTCATACTCGTTGCGCAGGTCGCTGAGGAACTGCTCATTGCTAAAGCTGATGCGCTGCGCTCCGAGGGCGGTCAGCCGGGTCTTGGCTTCAGGCGTGTCCATGGCCGCATTGATCATGGTCGACAGCGTGTTGATGATGGACGCTGGTGTTCCAGCCGGTGCCACAAAGCCGTACCAGACCGGTGTGGGGATGTAACCGGGCGCGCTGACCTGCTCGGTAATGGCCGGGATGTCGGGCAGCAGTTGTGAGCGGCGACCATCGAACACCGCCAGACCGGTGGCGCGGCCCGACTGAATATGCTGCGCCACCAGCGGCACCACCACTGGGAATACCGACAGCGTGCCGCCGATCAGGTCGGTCATGGCCTGCGCGGTGCTCTTGTAGGGAATCTCCGGAATGTCGATGCCGACGGCTTGCTTGAACAGCTCCATCTCCTGCTGGCTGATGGTGCCCGCGCCGGAGGATCCGTAACTGAGCTTGCCCGGATTGGCCTTGGCATAGGCGATCAGATCGCGCACCGACTTGAAGCCCAGGCTGGGTGAGGTGGCCAGCACCAGCGGGATGACGCCAACCTTGGCCACCGGTGCGAAGTCGCGCACCGGGCTGTACTGCGGCTGCGACTGGCTGGCCGGCACGATGGCCATGGGATTGGCTGCGATCAAGATGGTGTAGCCGTCGGCCGGTGCCTTGGCCACCGCCAGGGTGCCTATCAGACTGCCGCCGCCTTCGCGGTTCTCGACGATCACTGGCTTGCCGGTCTTGTCCGTCATGCCTTGCGCGACCGTGCGTGCCAGCGCGTCGCTGCCGGTGCCGGCCGAGTAGGGCACCACAATCTTGATCGGTCGGTTCGGAAAATCCGCCTGCGCCTGGGCCGGCAGGCCGATGGTCCACAGCGCGCCGGCCGCTGCGCCGCTCAACAGGTGGCGGCGTTGGATACCTGGCGCAGGCGATGATGCCGTGTTCTTTGTCTGGGTGCTCATTTGTCTCTCCTGCTCGTTGTGGTTTGGGAAATCAGTCAATCACCTGCGCCTTGCGCGCCGCATCAATGGCCGCATCGTCCAGCCATGGACCCAGGATCTCGCGGGCCTCGTCCTTGCTCCAGGGCTTGAAGGGTTCGGGCCTGGACGAGGGGGTGCGGCTGAAGCGAGGCGCTGGCATGGGCTGGGTGACCCCGTCGATCTCGGCATACACGCCGCGCTCTTTGAGGTGCGGATGCTGTGGTGCTTCTTCAAGCGTCAGCACCGGCGCGAAGCAGGCCTCGACGCCTTCAAAAGCCTCGCACCATTGCGCGCGGCTGCGGCTGGCAAAGCGTTCGGCGATGCGCGCCTTGGCGGCCGGCCAGCTCTGGCGCTTCCATTGGTCGGCCAGCAGCTCGGGCAGTTGCAGGACCTGCAGCGCCTGCGCGTAGAACTTGGTCTCGACCGCCGCCAGCGATACCCACAGGCCGTCCGAGCAGGCATAGGCGTCATAAAAAGGTGCGCCTGAATCGGTGGGGTTGGTGCCGCGCTCGGTACTGATCACGCCGGCGGCAAAGCTGCCATGGGGCTGCGTCATCAGGGAGGCCACGCCGTCGACCATGGCCGCGTCGACCACCTGGCCCTTGCCGGAGACATGGCGCTCGTACAAAGCGGCCAGGACCCCCATCACCAGATACAGGGTACCGCCCCCGAAGTCGCCAACCAGGTTGATCGGCGGTGCCGGCGGCTGGCCCGCGCGGCCAAAGGCATGCAAAGCACCGGTTAGTGCGATGTAGTTCAGGTCGTGCCCCACGTCCTGGGCCATGGGCCCGGTCTGGCCCCAGCCGGTGATGCGGCCGTAGATCAGGCCGGGGTTGCGGGCCAGGCAGGTCTCGGGCCCCAGGCCCATGCGCTCGGTCACGCCGGGTCGAAAGCCTTCGATCAAGACGTCTGAGCGGCTGACCATGTCCAGCACCAATTGCACGGCGGCCGGCTGCTTGAGGTCCAGCGGCAGGCTGCGCCGGTTGCGCAGCAGCAGGTCGTACTTCAGCGGCCGCGGCACGCCCAGGCTCGCGGGCTCCTTGCGATCGACCCTCAGCACCGTGGCGCCCATATCGGCCAGCAGCATGGCCGCCATCGGTCCGGGACCTATGCCCGCCAGCTCGATGACCTTGAGTCCTTGGAGGGGTCCCACAGCGGTCTGCCTTTTCAGCGGAATTTCCAGATGCCAGAGGCCGAGGCCACCGCCTGGTCTTGGACACACAGCTGCGCCTTGACGAAGGCCAGCGAGCCGGTGGTATGCGGCGGCTCGCACTGCGCGTGCACAAAGCTGCCTTCGGCCACGATCTGGATGAAGTGGGTGTCCAGTTGCACCGTGGCCAGGCGTTCGGGCCGGCCGGCGGCATGCCAGGCGGCCATGGCCATGGACTTGTCGGCCAGCCACATCACCATCGCACCATGCAGCCGGCCGTAGCGGCTCAGGTATTTGCGCTCGGCCACGAAGCCGTATTCGCGCTGCGCGCCTCGGCCCCGCACCCACAGTGGCCCGACGATGCCGGTGAAATCATCATCCGGCTCCGCCAGGGTCCAGCCATGAGCGCTCGGGTCCGGCATGATGGGGCGCCGTGCCTCAGAAGGGCGCGAACTGCTTACCCACGATGTCGCGGGCAATGATGCCCAGGTGCACCTCGCGCGGGCCGTCGGCCGACTCCATGCCCAGGCAGTCGCGCAGCCTCTGCTCGTGCGGCAGGTCCTTGGCCCAGCCGTAGTGGCCATTGAGGCGCATGCAGGTGGCCAGGGTGTCGTTGGCCACTTTGACGCCCCACCACTTGGCCATGGACGATTCCGCGTCATGGCGCAGGCCCATGTCCTTGAGCGATAGCCCCTTGTAGCAGAGCATGCGCGCCGACTCCAGTTGGGTGGCGCAGATGGCCAGTTCCTGGGCCACGCCCTGCCACTGGGTGGCCGACTTGCCCATGATCTTGCGCTGCTTGAGATATTCGGTGGTTTCTTCCAGCGACTTCTGCGCCGCGCCTATGCAGGCCAGCGGCACGAAGTTGCGGTTGTAGCCAATGATGGTCATGGCCCAGATGAAGCCCTCGTTTTCCTTGCCGATCATGTTGCGCGCTGGAATGCGCACGTTGTCGAAGAAGAAGCTGCCGCCGCGGTCAAGCTTTTGGCCCATGCGTTCGAAATTGACCATCTTCAGGCCCGGGGTGTCGGTTGGCACCAGGAAGAAGGACAGGCCGCGTGGGCCGGGACCGCCGGTGCGGGCCGACACAAACACCACCTTGGACACGCCGGTGAAGGTGATGCTGGTCTTCTCGCCATTGAGCACCCAGTGATCGCCGTCGCGCACCGCCTTGGTCACGATGTTGCCGGCATCGGCGCCGCCGCGCGGCTCGGTGAAGGCCAGCGACATCATCTCGCCATTGGCGATGCGCGGAATCCATTCATCCTGCAGATCCGGATGCATCGCATGGGCCATCTCACCGATGTGGATGGCGTTGGAGACGATGTAGCGGATTTGGTGGTCGGCGCGGCCGATTTCTTCGCAAACGATGCCGCAGTCCACGAAGGAATAGCCCTGGCCGCCGAATTTCTCGGGCAGGCGCAGGCGCAGCAGCCCCATGTCCACGATCTTTTTCATGTAGTCCTGGGTCAGCCAGTCGCCGCTGCGGTCCCAGTGCTTATAGTGGGGCAGCAGCTCCTTCTCGGCAAAGGCGCGCACAGAATCGCGGATCATGATCTGGTTGTCGGTCAGGCTGAAGTTCATCTGGGGATCGTCCTCTCAAGGTTTGTGAATTATTTCGGTCGGACCCTGGAACCAGGGGCCGTTGATGGCCTGCTTCCAGGGCGAATAGCTCTGGCCGCCATAGGCCTGAGGCCCGAGCTTGAAGTGCCGGGCCGCCTGCAGGCTCTCGATGGCCGGCAGGTTGGGGTCGTAGTGTTCGGCGGTCTGGCTTGGGCGCGGCCCGGCCTTGGAGACATGGCCGAAGGCCGGGTGGCCGACCATCTCTTCGAGCATCCAAACGCAGTCGATGATCTTGTTCAGATCGACGCCGGTATCGATACCCATGCCTTCGAGCATGTGCAGCAGGTCTTCGGTGGGCACCATGCCAGAGGCGATGCCGTTGCCGCAGTATTGCCCGCCGCCGATGCCGCCCAGCGTGCCGTCAATGAGCACGGTGTCGCTCGGATCCAGGGTGCGCAGCGCGGCATACAGGCAGGGCAGGGCCATGCCGCGGGCGTCGTGCATGTGCAGGTGAAAGTGACTTACCTGCGGCCAGCGCCGTTTGATCTCGCGCAGGTCGGCCTCGATCTCATGCGGCAGGCACCAGCTTTGCGAATCGTGCAGGCCGATCTCGAACACCTCCAGCCCGGCCTGGCCCAGGATGTCCATCTGCTGCTGCAAGGACCACAGGCGGTACTCTGGTGAAAACTTGCCCAGGAAATTCGAGCCCCAGGCCGAGGCGATGCCAGCGCGTGCGCGCCGGACGCCGCGGCTTTGGGCCTGGGCGATCATCTCGGGCCAGGCCTGCATCGATGCTTCGATCGAGCGGTTCATATTGCGCCGCTGATGGACGTCGCAGATGTCCTGAAACAGGGTGAGCACTTCATCTTCCACCGCCAGGGGAGGCGAGAACTGCTCGGCCTTCAGCCTGGCCTTGTGGTTGTGGGTGAAGGTCAGGTATTGCACGCCCGGACGCGGGGTGAAGCTGCGCAGCAGCTCCTCGAAGCAGGCCATTTGCGGCACGAATTTGGGGCTGACAAAGGCCCCTACCGTGATTCGCTTGAGGCCGGTGTCCGACAGCGCCTCCAGCAGCCGCACCCGCTCGGACAGGGCAATGCCGGGGTCGGCGATGCCAAAACCCTCGCGCATGATCTCCTCGCTGTACACCACGGCCGGCCAGTTCATCGCGGCGCGTTCCCTCGCTGGTTTAATTGTCTACCTATTATGCAGGCCCGGCCGCAACCGTCAAGCGCTGGCCTGACGCCTGGGCGATACCGGAGGGTAGGCCCGCGCAGCGCCGCCGGCCGGCAGCTGAGATGGGGTTGGCCAGTGATAATCGCAGGCATGCTGCGTTCGGTCTCTCCTCGTCCCGCTTCAGATGCGACAGCGTCCAAGCGCCCTAAGGCCGCTGAATTGGTGGCTGCTGAGCTGCGCCAGCAGATCGTGATGGGCCGGCTCAAGCCGGGCGACAAGCTGCAGCCTGAGAGCGTGCTGCAGTCCGAGTTTGCGGTGTCCAGGCCGACCATGCGCGAGGCGCTGCGCCTGCTGGAGTCGGAGTCACTCATCAGCATCAGCCGTGGCAAGCACGGCGGCGCCCGTGTCAGCTCGATTGACCTGGGCGCCGTCTCCAGCCAGGTTGGCGTGTTTTTGCAGCTGCAGGGCACCACCTTGCCCGACGTCTGGTTTGCCCGCACCGTGATCGAGCCGCCAGCGGCCGCTTTGTTGGCCGCGCGTGGCGATGCGGCCGTTTTCGATGAGCTCCAGGCCAACATCGAACAGGCCCGCGAGGCCGCCCGCACCGACCTGGCGCGCTACGCCGATTTGAGCGCCATGTTCTCCATGCTCATCACCCGTCATTGCGGCAACAAGACGCTCAATCTGCTGGCTGCGCTGATTTACGACATCATCCGCCGTCAACACGAGCATGTGACCGAGCGCACCCGCGACAAGGCCAGCGTGGACAAGCTCCGGCAGGAAAGCCTGCGCCGGCGCGAACAGGCTCTGGCGCTGCTGCGCGCGGGCAAGGCGGTTGAGGTTGAGCGCTTCTGGCGGGTGCATCTGGAGCAGATGCGCGACCTGGTGCTGGCGGCTTATGAGGGCCCGATGACCATAGACGTGCTCAGCAGCCCGGCGCGCAAGATGCGCCCGATTGCCAAAGTGCGGCGCGCCGCCAGGGCCACTTAGGCCTTTATTTCACCAGCCCCAGGCGCTTGGCCAACGCGGCCGAGTTGTCGTACTCGGTCTTGATTTCGGTGGCAAAGCGGGCACTGTCGGCCAGCGTCATTTGCGCGCCCAAGGTGCCCAGACGGGTTTTGACGGCCGGCGAGTCCATGGCGCCTTGGATCATCGATGACAGGCTGGCCACCACATCAGGCGGGGTTTTGGCGGGCGCCACAAAGCCGTACCACACCGGCGTGGGGGTGTAGCCTGCAATGCCGAGTCCCTCGACGATGGTGGGCAGGTCCGGCAGCTGCGGTGTGCGCCGCACATCCATCAGCGCCAGACCCTTGATCCGGCCCGACTGCACATGCGGCAGTGCCACCGACACCACAGAGGGAAACAGTGCGAGCTGCCCGCCCATCAAGTCGGTCATGGCCTGAGCGGTGCTTTTGTAAGGCACTTCCATGATGTCGACGCCGGCCACCTGCTTGAGCAGCTCCATTTCGTTCTGCGCTGGCCCCGGCCCGGAGGTGCCGTAGGTCAGCTTGCCGGGGTTGGCCTTGGCAAAAGCGATCAGCTCCTTCATGGTGTTGATCTTCAGGTTCGGGCTGGCTGCCAGCACGAAGGGAATGGTCGCTACCTTCATGATGGGCTGGAAATCGCCCACCGGATCAAACGGCGGCTTGGCCGACTGGCTGGGCAAGATGACCAGGGTGTTGGCGGCCATCAGGACGGTGTAGCCATCGGACGCCGACTTGGCCACCACTTGCGTGCCGATCAGGCTGCCGGCGCCCTCTCGGTTTTCAATCACCACGGTATGCCCGGTCTTTTCGGTGATGCTCTGGGCGATGGTACGGGCCAGCACATCACTGCCGGTGCCTGGGGTGTAAGGCACCACGATCTTGATCGGCTTGCTGGGAAACTTGTCGGCCTGGGCCCAGGGCGCGGCCACCATGGCGGCGCCGGCGACCAGGGCCGACTGCACCAGTTTGCGCCGGGACGCGCTTAAAGGGAGGGTCTGGAACATGGGACTGGCCTCCTGAGTCTATTGCGAACCCGCCCCCTCTTCAGAGCATTGCCGACACGAATACCTGAGTGTCCACCCGACTGACTTTTCGGGAGCGGTTTTTAATTGTCCAACCATTTAGACGATCCTGTCAAAGATCTCTGCGCCTCGGTCGCTCAGGGGATTCCCCTAGGATCTGCCGACGTCAGCTGCACGCGGGTTTGTCGCTTGTTAATATCAGCGACATTGTGAAATCTGTCATGTCCCTGCTGCCCGCTGATGCGCCGATGGACTGGGTCCGCGCTGCGATGCTGGGCCAGCGGGCCGCCTTGGCCAGGGCGATCACGGCCGTGGAAGACCACACGCAGGATGCAGCCCGGGTGTTGGCTGCCGTCTATCCCCGGGTGGGTCGGGCGGTGGTGGTGGGCTTCACTGGCGCACCGGGTGCGGGTAAATCCACCTTGATTGCCGCCTGCATCACCGAGGCGCGACAGCGCGGTTTGCAGGTCGGTGTGGTGGCGGTCGATCCGTCGAGTCCGCTCACCGGTGGCGCCGTGTTGGGCGATCGCATTCGCATGCTCGCTATGGCGGGCGATAGCGGCGTTTTTGTTCGTAGCCTGGCCGCGCGCGGTCACCTCGGCGGTTTGTCGGCGGCGGCGTCGCGGGTCGTCGACGTGCTCGATGCGGCCGGTAAGGACCTGATCATTGTTGAGACGGTGGGCGTCGGGCAGTCTGAGACCGAGGTCAGTGGCCTGGCCCAGTTGACGGTGCTGGTGT